>JAJZXC010000041.1 GCA_021846365.1 Bacillota bacterium
GCTCTTGCAGCGGCTGCCAGGGGGAGGCCTCCGACGCCGTCGGCGTCGGGGACACGCGCTGCAAAGGTCGACAGACCGCGACTTTGACCTCGTGATAGGCGTGCCCTGCGCGAGGGCCATCGCCCCGTCCACGCTGACGACCATGGCATCGGGCGCCAGGGCAGGCTGGCGCTGCGCTGCCGATTGAGATTGAGATTCCCGTTCGGTGGCCACCGGCTTGGCCTCGGGTTGTACAGCTTCGGCCTCCGCTCCCTCGGATGGCGCAGCCACAACAGCGATGGCGGCTTGTTCGGCGGCTTCCGCCACGCTCCCCACCCGCTCGACCACCCGGCGGATGGTGTCCCCGTCGAGTTCGAGATTCACCAGCGTGTTCACGAGCGGGGGGATCTGATCAAATGGAAGCGTCACCGCGAATGCGGTGACTGCCTCGGCGACGGCAGTGGTGAAGCGTTCCGGCCCCAGGGCGAGGAGGGCATCCGTCGGGGCTAGCCCCCCATGGCCCATCGGACAGACATAGTACGCTCGACGCCATTGATATGTTCCAAACGTCCCGAGTTTCGTGATGGTGTCAAGACCGATTTGAAAACCTCCAAAAAAGCCGGGATCATTTCCTCACAATTGCCGACGGGATTTCGTCAAAATCGCCGGGATCATTCCTCCGCAATTGCCGATGAGATTTCACCAAAAACGGCGACAACATTTCACCAAAATGGCCGGTAGAATGTCGTCAGGGATCGTTCACCAGGCCCCGCTAGCCGGGTTCCGCCTACGGCGTTCACCCGGCTAGCGGGGAGTTTGTCATCTGATGTCACTTGGCTACCATTTGATGCCGGTGCCGGTCCCGGGACTCTGTTCACTAATCCATCCATCAGCGAGCTCAATGTTCATCGGTGCAGATGATGGGGGGCCGAGGGAATTCTCCACCGAGCATTGCAGCGGGCCATTCTCTCCGGAGGCGTTTGATGTACGGGATGGCCGGTTAGCAGCATGCCCCCTGCGCCGACGCGCGGATGGTCCATCCCCCAGGTCCATCCCCCACGCTGAGCATGCGAGGGGAGTGGTGGGAGAGGACGTTTTGACGAATTCTTTTTGGCATCGGTTTGACGAAGGATGTGGTCATCGTTGCTGTCGGTTTTGAGGATGGTCGGAACACGATGCGATCAGGCTTAGATCGGTGGCGCCAATTTTGGGCGAAAGCGCCGTGCGCGAAGCGGCCACCCGAGGTGGCCACGGACGCTCGATCGGAGTCACAGGTCGCCTAGACGAGGCTGCGCCTGAATGAATCGGTATCCGATCTGGCGGTGATTTGCCGACTGGCACGCATGTTTGCATCGTTCGGGTGAGCGATAGCCTGCCTATGAGAGGATTTACCCTCAGCAGAATTCCCTTCGGGTGGACGTGATGTCTCGTGGACCCGGCTCCATCTGATACCGCTGGCGTCAAACGCGTGCTTCCGGTATGAAGATGACTACGATCCTCTGGCATTATTCCGTTATTTTTATCTATCCGCTGAATACGATCTACTCCGACTATTCCATCTCGCCAATTTAAGCTGCACCCAGCGTTACGGGCCCTTACGGGTCTCCGAAAGGAGGTTATGGATAATGGTCTTTGTCTTAGACACTCACCAAGAACCGTTAATGCCTTGCACCGAAAGGCGCCCGCTGATTGCTCGAACGAGGACGGGCTGTTGTAGACAAGGTGGCTCCGTTTACGATTCGTCTTAAGGATAGGAGGGCGGAAGAATCCGTCTTTCAGCTGCTTCGGGTGTTCGATGCGGGGAGCAAAGAAACCGGGGTGGCCATCGTCCTGGATGGCGAACGGCCGCTTTGAGATCTCTGTCCGAGGGCATCGGGAGTGGCCCAAGGCATTTCGTACCAGCATGGCCGGATTCTCAAAGGGAACGAGTGATGGCATTATGAACAAGAATCAGTGGGTATCCGGATTTTGGTGTGGATTTATGGCTGGTGCAATGACCTGCTAAATTTTACCTGAGTGTGGATCGATCTGATGCTCTGGGGTCAACATGGCGATGAGCCTTGCAAAGCCGACACCCAGAGGGCGGATTGCAGTGGCATCGCGCCGGACCTGGTGAGTGGGCATTCCCTGGAGCAAACGATGCACCATCCGGTCTTGCATGACAGTCGCAAACGGTTCGGACCCATAACGGGGCGTTTCCAGTTTTTTGGACGCCCCCGGGTAACAGCATTTTTGCTCAAATCGCTCACGGTTGCTCGTAGCACTTCAAATGAATAGCTCCGGCCCAGACGGGCGCGAATAAGATTGTTGGCCGATTCGGTATAAGCATTGGTCACCGGTTGGTCAAAATAGGCAAAGATTTCGTCATGCCAGTTGTGCATCGCTGTGGTCAGGGGCGAAACAACGCGTCAATACCGCTTTCACCCATGCTTAAGGGCTGGGTTTGGGTGCCGCTCCTACCGTCGCATGTCACCCATGCTTAAGGGCTGGGTTTGGGTGCCGCTCCTACCGTCGCATGTCACCCATGCTTAAGGGCTGGGTTTGGGTGCCGCTCCTACCGTCGCATGTATCTTGCAAGCGAAAGGAGACAACGCGCTTCCTCCCCATGGCTAAAACCAGGGGTTTCCGCACGGCAATTTGGTGACAACCTTGTCCGATGCAGCGGCAATGACCGTTGACAACCTTGCTCAAATTCGGCATATTGATCACAGTGGTATGACCACATGCCACGAGATCAGTCTAAACAGAAATCAAGATGGGAGGGCGGCAAGATGGCGCATGGCTTTTTGGTTCACGGCGCGGAAGACCACGTGGGAGTGGCGGTTCGCGACCTCAGAGCTCGGGAACGCGTCTCCGGCGTCTTCTTAACGTCGGGTAAAGCAATCGAAATCTCCACCATCGAAGAGATTCCCCTCGGTCACAAGGTCGCCATCATGGATATCGAAGCCGGCGAGGGTTTGCGAAAGTATGGGGAAGTCATTGGCACCGCGACCCAGCCGATTGAGACCGGTGCGCACGTCCATGTGCATAACGTCAAGAGTGTGAGGTGGGGATCGGTATGATGGAACGCGACACGTTTTTGGGTTACCGACGTCAAAACGGGGCGGTGGCCTCACGCAATTATGTGGTCATCATCCCGATCGACGACCTATCCAACGCCGCAGTCGAGGGTGTGGCCCGGATCGTGCCGGGCGCTTTGCCCTTGCCGCATCCGTATGGTCGGCTGCAGTTTGGCGACGACCTCGACCTGCATTTTCGAACCCTCATCGGCACCGGGTCGAATCCCAATGTCGCCGCCGCGGTGGTAATTGGGATCGAGCCTAACTGGACCAACCGGGTGGTCGAGGGTATTTCCGCCACCGGAAAACCGGTGGCCGGATTTTCCATCGAGGGCCACGGCGATACCGAAACTGTGGCCCGCGCGGCGGCAACCGCCCGCCAATTCTTGCAAGACGCCTCCGAATTGGCCAAGCAGCGCCTGCCAATAGCCGATGCCGTGGTTAGCATCAAATGCGGGGAGTCGGACACCACCTCCGGCTTGGCTTCCAATCCCGCCGTGGGGGTTGCCGTGGATTGGCTCATCGACCGCAACGCTACCGTGATTTTTGGCGAGACCTCTGAGATCACGGGAGCGGAACACATGATTGCCGCCCGTTGCGTCAATGAGGAAGTTCGGGACGCCTACTTGGCGTTTCATGAAGGATATCAACACTTCATCAAGAGCACCGGATTTGACCTTCTGGGTTCGCAGCCCACGCAGGGCAATATTGCTGGCGGGCTGACCACGATTGAAGAAAAAGCTCTCGGCAACATTCAGAAAACGGGACGCCGACCCGTTGTGGACGCGTTGGCGCCAGCCGTCGCCCCCTCCAAAAAAGGGCTCAATTTCATGGATTCGTCATCCGCGGCGGCGGAATTCATCACACTAATGGGCGCGGCGGGGTCGGTCTTCCACTTCTTTACCACCGGTCAAGGCAATATCGTCGGCAATCCCATCGTCCCCGTCCTCAAAACCACCGCCAACCCTCACACCAGAGAAAGCATGGCGGAACATATCGATGTCGATCTGACGGGGCTGCTCACCTTGGAGATGAGCTTGGAGCAGGCCGGACAAGCGCTGTTGGCGCAAATGTTTCGCACCTTGGATGGCAGGCTCACCGCGGCCGAGGTGCTGGGCCACCGAGAATTCGTCTTGACCAGGCTATATCGCAGTGCCTGAGCGGGCGATATAGGGCAAAGGCGGGGAGACAGCGATCGCCTGGACTGATTCCCCGCCCTGCTCAGGCAGTGCCGTGGACGCTCTCAGGCAACGCGAGTTGGTCGCCGCGGCCGTAATGGGCACGAACCAGCACTCGCCGTGCCAGCCACGGCTCGAGTATCGTCCACGGCCCGGGCGGCCGCGCACTGCGCACGCTCACTTCCTCGGTCGGCTGATGTCGGGCAACCTCCACTTGCTTGCCCGGCATCAGGCCCGCAGATTGCAACCGGGTCAAGAGTTCGGTGAAACCCTCCACTTGCTCGAGCACGCGGTCGACGACGTAAGTTCCGGCGTCCACCCCCGACAAAGCGACCGCCACCGTATTCGCCGCCCCGGTTCCGGGAATAGGGCTACCGTGGGGACAGCGCTGGGGTCGGCCCAGCCGTTGCCAAAGCGCCTCGGCCACCTGGGGCGAGAACGCTTGCCCGATCCGTTCCGCCTCTTGATGGGCCAGAGCCCAGTTGAGCCCCAGTTCGTCGGTCAGCCACCGCTCTGCCAGATGATGGTGGCGCAGCAATACCTCGGCCCGCCGCCACCCGCTGGCCGTCAGTTTCAGCCAGGGCACCTTCCGTTCCAAATCTCCACCGTGCAAAAGCCGGGTCAACGCTCTCGATACGCTGACCGGCGACACCCCCAGATATTCGGCGACCCGCGCCGACACCACCCGTTCCGGCGGCTCTTCGCGAAACAGCACGTAGATGGCCATCAAATAAGCGTCGGCTCCCCCGCCCCAACCTGCCCGCGAGGGCTGCTCCGGCTTCACCTCCATCCCTCCCCATCGAATCACCGTCGGCATGCGTGGAGGCGAAAGATCAGGGAACCCGATGGCCCCGGG
Organism: Bacillota bacterium; assembly: GCA_021846365.1. Lineage (GTDB taxonomy): Bacteria > Bacillota > Sulfobacillia > Sulfobacillales > Sulfobacillaceae > JAJZXC01. The sequence goes on from JAJZXC010000041.1 coordinate 5,073, forward strand.
ATAGATTATCCCAACTGGTCGCTGGGCGCCTCCAGGTATGCGATGGTCACCCCGTCTCCCCCCTCGCCCGCCCCGCCCAGGCGATATTGAACGATGCGCGGGTCGCTCACCAACTTCTCCTGGATGGCGCGCCGCAAGGCTCCCGTACCCTTGCCGTGGATAATTCGCACCCACGGCACGTCCCCCAGCACCGCTTCTTCCAGATAGCGGTCGCAGGCAAACAGGGCATCGTCGACCGTCATCCCCCGCAAGTCCACCTCGGTCCCGGCCGTCGCACCTAAGCGCGACTGGACGCTGCTCCGTTCCCTGGGCGCCGGTCGAGTCACGACCGGTTTGACTTCGGTGCGGCGCACGTCCCCCACCGGCAATTTGAGGCGCAGCCCAGAGACTTCCACCGTCGCCGTGGTGCCGTGAATCTCGACCACCTTGGCCGGGTCGTTGACCCCCTCGACCGCCACCCAGTCTCCGACCTCTGGCGGGCGGTCGGAATCGGACTTCGGGGGACGAATCCCCGCAGGCATCTCTTGAACTTCGCGAAATGCGGTACGCAACGCCTCCATCGCCCGTTGCCGTTCGGTCGCCTCGGCATTGCGAACCGCCTCCACGGCGGCGTTAAACCTGCGGTTGACGTCGTCCAACTGGCGCCGCCAGGCATTCAGGCCCCGCTCTCGCATTTCCTCCCGCTCCCGGCGAAGCCGATCCTCCAGCCTCCTCAGCTCCTCGCTCTGCTGCTCGAGCTCTTTTTCCCGAAGTCCCAGCTGCCGGGTGGCCTCCCGCACTTCGGCCTGAATTCCCTCCAGGTCCGCCACCGCCCGTTGCATCGCTTCGGTCTCAGGGTCGACCTTAGCCCGCGCGCGCTCCAGCACCGAAGCCGGCATACCTAGCCGTTGCGCGATATACAAGGCATGGGAACTGCCGGGAAGTCCCGTCAACAGGCGGTAGGTGGGCCGCAACGTTTCGCGGTCGAATTCCACCTGGGCGTTTTCAATCCCTTCCACATGGTAAGCCATCAGCTTGAGCCGACCCAGATGGGTGCTGACCACCGCCTGAGCTCCTCGCTCGCGGAGGCGCTCAATCATCGCCTCGGCGAGGATCCCGCCTTCGTCGGGATCGGTCCCGCCGCCCATTTCATCCACCAGACAGAGGTCTCCCGATTGGGCATGCTCCATCATCGGGATGAGGCGGCTCAAGTGGCCTGAGAAGGTCGACAGATTTTGCTCAATGCTCTGTTCGTCTCCGATGTCCAACCACAGTTGTTTGTAGAGCGGGATGCGCGAACCTTCGGCGCAGGGCACCATCATCCCCGTCATCGCCATGGCCACCATCAATCCGGTGGTCTTCAAAGAGACCGTCTTCCCGCCGGTGTTGGGACCGCTGATCACGATTATCGGTTTGTCGGCTGACAATTCCAGCGTAATCGGCACCGGCAGGCTCAGCAAAGGATGGCGCGCCTGCCGAATAATCAGCTGATCTCCCCCCAAGCTGGGCAGGATCCCGTCCACCGCCCTGCCGTAACGCGCTTTGGCCAGCATCTCGTCCAGCCAACCGAGACGGTTTTGCAAGCGCTGGAGGGAAACCCTGTGCTCGCCGATAGCCTGTGACAACAGCGTCATAATGCGGTCGATCTCGTCCGCCTCGTCGTGCTCCAGCATCGTCAGCCGGTTTTGATGCTGCACCGCCTCCAGCGGTTCCACAAAGACCGTCTGCCCGCTGGCCGACTGGTCGTGCACCAAACCGCGCACCTTGTTGCGAAATTCGATCTTCACCGGTACCACGCGTCGACCCAAACGCTGGGTCACAATCCGCTCTTGCAAGTAGGGAGCCCATGACGGCTGCGACAAAATTCGCTCGAACATGGTGTCGAGCGCACGGGCCTCTTCACGCATACGACGACGGATGGTCATCAGGGCGCCCGAGGCGTGATCGTGCAGGCTGCCGTCTTCCCGCACCGCGTGCTCCAGCTGATCAGCCAAGCCGGTAGGAACCTGCACCGAAGCCAGCGCGCGCTGCAGGGAGGACAACGGGCTAACCCGGATTAAGCCGATCACCCGCTCGGCTATGCGGAGCGTTGCCGCCGCCTGCCACAGTCGCTCACCGTCTAGCACGCCCCCCTTGCTAGCCATCCCAGCCCATCGACCTACCGGTCCCGCGCCGGCCAAGGACGCCTCTCCTTGAGTGCTTAGCCCGCTCGCCTCCCGCACGGCGGCTTGCATGGCTTCCAGGCGTTGTAGGCTGGGATGCGGACGCAACCCGGCCACCCGAGCCCGGCCCATCTCGGTTTCCGCCGCCTGCCCCAGACGCTCGACAATCTTGGGAAAGTCGATCGCATCCAGCCTTTCAGCCCACACCAACGCACGCATGGCGGTCCTCCTCAAGCCCATTGGCGGTGCTATGCCCCACTCGTCTTAACCTCATCCCATTGTATCTTTTTTAGTCGGAAATGAAAGCTCTAGCCAGGCTGGTCGAGACGTACGGGTCGGTCGAAGTCACCCCGGCGGTTAGCGAGTACATCGGTTTGCGATCCTAATCGGGTTCCCGGTCGCTAAATTGGAAGCCGGGAAGGAATAGCCCAAGGCATGGCACTTCGACGCCAGTCGTCGCGTCATTCACCGGCCCGAGGCCGTCCAGGCGCCGGGCGGGATTGGCTGCATAAGCGCGGTAATCGAGAAGGCGAAAGATACTTTTCGGCCAAAGGGTAGATAACGTGATGATCTATAATTGATGTATGGGTGTTTGAGCAAGCATGTTGCGTTGATGGTACCCTGCATGGCTGAAGGTGCTGGCAGGCACGTCATCGCATTCAACACGCAAACAGCGGACATCGGGGTTCTCCAAGTCGCCAAGGCTTGCGAGTCTTGGCCAGGTGCGAAACCGCTCCTGCGGACGGCTTGGCAACAGGCAACCCAAAACCAACCCGCGAGTGGACAGCGCCAGCCGTCCTCCTTTGGCCGCTTTGTCAGTGGCCCGAGTCAGAGCGGGTCGTCCGAGAAAGTTTGCGCCACGGTCGGTATCGTGGGTAATCCAGCGACTAAGATCTTGGATGTTGTAGCCATCTCGTGCCCTTCGGGACAAGAGGTTGTGAGAGTCAAGAAGAGGCTGCAGGAATTCGCAAATAGAACCCCCTGGCTTTAGCCGTGGGGAGGTTCAGACATGGCTGAGGCCCGAAACCATTATAAAGCAATGATTTCCGGCTTTTCGACTTGTCTAATGGAGAAACTCGAGTCAGATAATATGAAAGCTTGGCGTAGCTCTGGGCCGACCCCAGCCTGAAGCGCCTGCTGGCGTTCCAGCCAAAGCGAGAGGCCGTGGGGAAGCATCCCCCCAGCCCCCGGCTATATCCGTGGGGTCTATGACGTGCTGGAGGAGGTCACTGGCGCTATGAGGAGGAAGACGCTCCCGCCTCTTTCCGTCGGCGCCATCGTTCTTGCATGGCGGTGGTCAGTTCCTGATGACTGGCTTGCAAGGCAAAGAGGTCTTCCGCCAAATTCAACGCCGCTAAGACGGCCAAGCGGGTAGGATTCACGCTCTTCGGACTCTTGCTGGCCAGGATCCGCATCCGACTGTCGACGTGGTGAGCCAAGGCGACCACCACCTCTTCCGGCACGTCCCCCTTCAGCGTGTATGGCTCACCGTAAATGGTGACCGTCACATGCACGGCATTATCCGCGTTCGCCATGGGCACCCCCCTTTTTCCTGAATATTTAACTTCTCGACGCTCGGCGGAAAGTCCTGCCATCGATCGACTTCTGGCAAATTTTATCCCCGCAGGCGGATCCCCTCGTCGTCCAATTCTGACACAATTCGATCAATAACGGGCCCAATCTCGTCCTCGCTGAGCGTGGCCGTATTCGACTGGAAGGTCAGCCGGAGAGTCACCGACACCCCGTGTTCACCGACAAAGCGATCGATGAGAGTAGTGCGCACTTCAATTTCGCGACGTACCGGCTCCAGCACGCGGTCAACGCAGGCGACCAGATCCGCGTAGCGCATCGAGGCCGGCAAAACCCAGGACAAATCGCGGTAACTGCTGGGAAACCGGCTGGGCCGGGCCGCCACCGACGGCTTGAAAGCCCAGGCGACCGGGTCGCCGACGTCAAGCACAAGCAGGGCCAGTCGTTTGACCCGGATGGACTCGAGCCGCGACGGCCGAACTTCCGCGAGTATGCCGCGCCGGGTGTGATGATGGCGGTCAACCACGGCCAGGGCGCGGCCGGGATGGGCCCAAGACGGCAAAACATCAGGCGGAATCAGGCCGTATTGGTCGACCGCGCCGACGCGCCGCATTACCCATTCAAACGCCGCCTTAAGATCGTAAATGGTCACCGGCGGCCGACGCGGCCATCGCGGCGGAGGCTCGTCAAGGGTGCGGGCAACCGCCAATTGGTACTGCTGCTGGGGCAGACTGCCGTTCCGACAAAATACTGGCGCCAATTCGAACAGAGCCAAGTCCTGTTCCCGCCGAGCCCGATTCTGAGCAATCGTCTCCACCAGTCCGGGCACAAGGCTGCGGCGCAGTTGGGCGTCTTCCGGTCGCAGCGGATTTTGCACCTCAATTGACTGAGTCGCCTCTTCAACCCAGCCGGATTCGCGTTCGGCCGAGGTGAACGGACTGGTGACGATCTCCCAATATCCCGCCGCTGCCCACGTCGCGGCCAATCCGTGCAATCGCGATGCCCCCTGGGTGCGGCTTCCGGGCACCACGGGGCCGCTCAGCAGACGCGTCGGCACCTGGTCCACGCCGTGCACCCGCAACACTTCTTCAGCGATGTCGGGCAGCGCCTCGATGTCGGGACGGTAGCTGGGTACGGTAATATTGGCCGCGGCGCGGTCAAATCCCAGTGCCGTCAGGTCACCCAGCATCTCCTCATCGCTCCAGCCGACCCCCAAAAGGCGCCGTACCCTCTCGCCGTTCCACGGGATCTGCCGGGGTTCCCCTATCCCCCCCACCATCCGGCTGCCTGTCACCCGAGCACCGTCACCAAGATACTGAACCAGCCGCGCCGGGGCGAACAGGGCCGCCCAAGGGTCGGTTCCCTTGCCGAAATGCAAGGCGGCGTCGGACTCGATTTGGTGGCGGCGCATGGTTCGGTAGATTCCCCTCGGCTCAAAGTGAGCTGATTCCAACAGCACCCGACGCGTCTGCGGGGTGACCGCTGAAGTGAGACCTCCCATCACTCCCGCCATCGCTAACGGTTGGGTGCGATCGGCAATCACCAGGTCATCTTCGGTCAGCGTGCGCTCGACCCCGTCCAAGCTGGTTAGTCGCTCACCCGCTCTGGCCTTTCGCACTTCGATGGGCAGTACCACCCGGTCGGCGTCGAAGACGTGTAGAGGTTGGCCGAGATCCCAAAGCAAGAAATTGGTCAGATCGACTAAGGGCGAAATGGGGCGCTGCCCGACGATGCCAAGCAACCGCTGCATCCACCAGGGCGTGTCCATGGAGCGCTGAAGCTGAATGCCAGTCAAAGTGTAGACGGGAGTAGCGTCGCGGTCAACTCGGCCCATCCAGGGGTCTTGGCCAAAGGTCCAGGGAGTCGGCCGAGCCGGCAGTGGCTTCCGAAAATAGGCTGCCAGGTCTCGGGCGAGGCCAATTGCACTCTGGTCAAAGGCAGCCAGGTTGGGAGTAAGCTCCAAGTCCAACACCGTATCGATTCCGCCCAAGACATCTAAGAGAGTGGTGCCCAGCGCTTGCTCGCCGGACCAGACCCAGAGTCCAGCCTCGGCCGTCTCCGCGGATACGGAAAAACCCAGTTCGGCAGCCGAAAGCAGCATGCCCGGCGACGACACGCCCCTCAGGTTGGCCGTTCCCAGGACGCGCCCGTCGAGCATCCGGGTGCCCGGCGGCGCATACCAGAGGCGATCCCCGGGGCGGCCGTTGGCCGCCCCGGTCACCACCTGTGTCTTGGCCCCGTTGCCGCGGGCCACCGTGACCAGACGTAAATGGTCCGCGGCGGGATGCCGCTCGCAGGCCACCGCCTCCACCAGTTCCACCGTCGCGTACTCGGCGCCGATCGGCTCGGCGGCCGCCACTTCGATGCCCATCGCGGTCAGTCCGGCCACGACTTGGTCCAACTGGGGAAGATCGGGCAGATGGCGTGCTAACCAACGATAGCTCGTTTTCATTTGGAGATTTCCTCCCCTTCTTCGCCCCGAGGCCATAAATCGCCAAAGGTCGTCAAGTAACTCAAGTCATTTTGATACAACAGGCGAATGTCATCGGCACCATAGAGCAGCATGGCCACCCGCTCGATGCCGAGTCCGAGGGCAAAGCCGTTAGCCAACTCCGGGTCATAGCCTCCGTTTTGCAGGACGGTCGGATGCACCATGCCCGACCCCAGGATTTCCAACCAACCATCCTGGCAGACAGGGCAACCCTGGCCTTGGCAGACCACACAGCTGATGTCGACCTCCAAGCTGGGCTCGGTGAAAGGGAAGTAGCTGGGGCGCAGACGGATTTGGGTTCGGGGCCCGAACAACTCTCGCGCCATGGTCAAAAGCGTTCCCTTTAAATCAGCCAATCCCACCGCCTGGTCGATGACCAGGGCTTCCAGCTGAGTGAACATCGGCAGGTGGGTGGAGTCTTCGTCCCGACGATAGACCCGGCCGGTGGAGATGACGCGCAGCGGCAGCGAACCGCGTGCCTTTTCCATAGCACGAATCTGCATCGGCGAAGTCTGCGTTCGCAGCACGTAGCCAGGCAGGTTGACGAAAAAGCTGTCCTGCATGGCGCGGGCAGGATGGTATTCGGGAACGTTCAACGCTTCAAAATTGTACCAGTTGGTTTCCACTTCCGGCCCCTCGGCCAGGCTGTATCCCATCTTGAGAAATATATCCTCCACCATCTGGGTGACTCGGCTGACCGGATGCAGGCGTCCCACCATCGGCTCGGGTCCGGGCAGGGTCATGTCCAGGACCTCGGCGCGCAATACGCGGTCCTCTTCCTCGGCCGCGATCCGTTGGCGGTGTTGGCGGTATAGCGTCTCAAAGAATTCTCTCAGTGTATTCAGGCGTTTGCCTTCTTCTCGCCGACGCTCGGCCGGCAGATCCCCCAGGTTGCGCATGGCCGCCGTCAAGCGGCCCTTTTTGCCCAGCCACTGCAGCCGAACGTGTTCAAGTTGGTCGGAACTGTCGGCATCGGCAACCGCCTCTGTCATGGCTTTGAACCAGCCCTGGCCGTCGCTCATTCGGATCCCTCCCTATGAAACATTAATCCCCTGGCTGGTGGTCAGCTGAATCACATGCAAATTCCCGTCCTCTAAAGGACGGGAATTCCCGCGGTACCACCTTTTATTGGGCAAACGCCCCACTCTCAGCGATAACGGTGCTACCGGCCATCCCTACTCCATCTTTCGGGACGGCGCTCCCCGGGGAACTTCGGTCCGCCCCACCGGCAGCGCTTCCAATCTAGGCGCCGCTTCCTGAACGGTCACGCGGACTTACTCGCCGGATCCTCGCGTTAACTCTATCGATATCGTTCTTTCGACTGATTGCGACCGCCTGGTCCACCACCCTGCATACTGCGGCGGGGCGGCATGAACGGCAGTTTCGCCCGCCGGCGAACGCCGGCGGCGTGAAACAGGAGCACGGCGGCGGCCGACGCCACATTGAGCGAATCGGCGGTGGGCACCATGGCAATCGAAATTCGCCGCCCGCCTTGAATATCGGAGACGCCGTGCCCCTCGTTGCCCATAACTAATACCGACGGGCGGGTCCAATCCACCGTCTCGTAGGAATCGCCCCCGTCGACGACGCTGTAGAGTAACTCCAGCTGAGACTGACGGGCTGCTTGAACCCAGTCTGCCCCCAGCTCGACCAGCGGCATCTCAAAGACACTACCCGCCGTCGCCCTAAGCGATTTGGGATTGAACACGTCCACCGTGCCTTCGGTCATCCCCACCGCGTGCGCTCCGGCCGCCTGGGCGGTCCGAATCATCATGCCTAAATTGCCGGGATCTTGAACGTGGTCCATGACCACGAACAGTGCCGGGCCTTGGTCGGGCCACGGCCAGTCTCTCGCCATCGTAGGCATCGGCGCCACCGCCAAAATGCCCTGGCTGGTTTCCAGGTCGCTGAGCTCCGCCAACACACGGTCGGTAACGTAAAGCGCGTGTTCCGTCACCGGTGAAAGTCTGGCCACCAGCCCGCGACCGTGGTCAGTGGCTACCAGCCGCGGACCGTAGACCACGGTGCGAAACCGGACTCCGGCCGTCCGCGCCTGTTCAATCAGCCGCACCCCCTCCAACACCGAAACTCCTTGGCGCTCGCGCAGGCCGCGGTTGACCAAGAGCGACCTGAGACGCCGCAGGGTCTTGTTGTCGGTGGAGTCCAGCGGTTGAATAACCATGGGCAAACCTACCGCTCGCCCTTGACCACGGCAACCAGCTTGGCAAAGCTCGGCATGTCGGATACGGCCATGTCAGCCAAGATCTTGCGGTCCAGCCCAACCCCGGCCTGCTTGAGGCCATACATGAAACGGCTGTATGAAAGGCCGTGCATGCGGGCAGCCGCGTTTATCCGGCTAATCCACAACCGGCGAAAGTCTCCTTTGCGCTTGCGGCGATGCTGATACGCGTAGTAGAGACTGTGCATCACGGCTTCATTCGCCGGTCGGAAGTGCCGGGAGCGGGCTCCCCGATACCCGCGCGCCAGCTTCAGAATCTTCTTGTGCCGTCGATGGCGGACGACACCGTTCTTTACCCGTGCCACTGTGAGTCCTCCTTCAAAACGCCTTGACAATCTGCTCGGGAACTCCGTTTACCGATATGGCAGTAAACGTTTCACCCGATGGCGATCGGCCGGCGACAACGTCGTCGCCTGCCGCAGCCTGCGCTTGCGAGAGGTTGACTTGTGTTCCAACAAGTGATTCGTTCCTGCTCGGTACCGTCGCGGCTGGCCGGAGGCAGATACCATCAGCCGTTTTTTTGCTCCTCGATGCGTCTTCATCTTCGGCATGACTCATGCTCCTTTCTTGGGAGCCAAGATCATAATCATGGCCCGACCCTCGACGCGGGGCACCCGTTCCACCGTCCCGACCTCGCTGGTCGCTTCGGCCAACCGTTTCAACGTATCCTGGGCCAAACTGGCATGAACGATCTCCCTGCCCCGAAATACAATCGTGCACTTTACTTTGTCGCCTTCGGTCAAAAATCGGTGGGCGCTCCGTACTTTCACGTCAAAGTCGTGTTCGTCGATACCCGGTCGCATCTTAAGTTCCTTGATGCTGACCACCTTTTGCTTCTTGCGCGATTCTCGCTCGCGTTTGGCTTGCTCGTACTTGTACTTGCCATAATCCATCAGCCGGCAAACCGGGGGCCTCGCGGTGGGCGACACTTCGACCAAATCGACGTGCTGTTCCTGGGCCTTGCCGAGTGCTTCGCGCAAGCCGACTATCCCTAATTGTTCACCGGTCTGGCCCACCAATCGGACTTCTCTGGCTCGGATCTCATCATTGATTCTGAGATCTTTAGTAATGGGCACTCCCTCCCTCACTCATCCCAAACAAATGGACGGGAATCCCCGTCCTGCACAGAAGATCCCTGATAAAAACCCGGTCGGCCTAGCCTGGGGGTGAGAAGCGGATCCACTTCTGCTTTGTTCGGTTGTATCGATTGTATTGTAGCGAAGCGGATCTCAGGCGTCAAGCAGGGAGGCCGCAGTCATGGAGGCGGCGGGGGAAGTTTGCACTCAAACGAAGCAGGCTTCAACCAATTGAAAAACTTGCCAACTGAATTTTTCATGCGACCCCCCAATTTACCCTTCGTTCCACGAAGTTTATGCCATAAGATATTACATGAATCACAAATTCGAGAAGGTCCGCTCGGTCGCACGCTGATACGTCCCATTCGAACGGAACCGGACCTTTTCGCTTGGAGGCAACACCCTGTTAAGGACGGATGCCAAGTCAAGCAATTCGGTGGTCACCCGACCACCGAATTCTTCTTTTTGCCGTCGAAGCGGTCGCCCTTTGGGCTAGGTCAGCGGGGCTTGCGCCGACGATACCAGTTCCTGCAAGTAGTCGGGCCACGCTCGCGGTCCCAGATCGCCGACCTCGCGGGAGCGAACGGAAACCGTCCCCTGTGCTTCATCGCGGGCGCCAACCACGAGCATGACGGGAACTTTGGCCAATTGGGCGGCCCGCACCTTATAGCCTAACTTTTGGTTGCTGGCGTCAATGGCACTGCGCATCCCCCGTTCCCGTAGGGCCCCTTGCACCGCCGCGGCGTACCCAGCCTGTCCGTCGGTAATGGGGATCACGCGCACCTGTTCGGGGGCCAGCCACAGGGGAAAAGCACCGGCATAATGCTCGATCAAGATGCCTAGGAAGCGTTCAATCGACCCCATGATGGCACGATGGATGATGACCGGCCGCCGCACCTTGCCCTCCTGGTCAGTGTAGGACAGGTCAAATTGCACCGGCAGTTGAAAATCGAGTTGCACAGTAGCGCATTGCCAGCGACGATCTAGGGCATCAATCACGTGAAAGTCGAGCTTGGGACCATAAAACGCCCCGTCGCCAGGATTAACCCGATACTTTAAGCCGCTCCGTTGGAGGACACTTTCCAGTTCGGATTCCGCCTGCTGCCACAAGCTGAGGTCACCCAGGAAGTCCTCGGGCCGGGTCGAAAATACGACGTCATACCGCATCCCGAAGGCGCGGTAGACGATGTCCACCAGTTCCAGAACTCGTTTCATCTCGGCACCGATTTGCTCTTCCCCGACGAAGAGGTGGGCGTCGTCTTGATGAAATCCACGGACTCGGAAGAGTCCGTGCAAGGTCCCTGACCGCTCGTATCGGGATAGCGGGCTGTATTCCGCTAACCGTAGGGGCAAGTCGCGGTATGACCGCGTTTTGGCGCCAAACAGCAGACAATGCCCAGGACAATTCATCGGCTTGAGCCCCATCAATTGATCATCGCGGTCAATGACGAACATGTTGTCCCGGTAGTGATCCCAGTGCCCTGATCGCTGCCACAGCCCCACCCGGTAAATCCAAGGGGTCGACACCTCCTGATATCCGTTTTGCTGCTGTAAGTCGCGCGAAAATCCCTCCAAGACGCGGTAGAGCTGCTGACCCTTGGGGTGCCAAAAGGGAAATCCTGGCGCATCGTCGAAAAAGCTCACCAGATCGAGCTCGCGTCCGAGTTTGCGATGGTCACGCCGTTTGGCCGCTTCCTGGCGTTCAAAAAACTGCTGAAGCTGGGCTGGCTCGGGAAACGAGGTGCCGTAGATGCGCGTCATCATCGGGTTGGTCTCCTCGCCGCGCCAATAAGCCCCAGATACGTTGGTCAGCCGAAAGGACTTGATCCATCCGGTCGAGGGCAAATGGGGACCGGTGCAAAGATCGATAAAGTCCCCCTGCCGGTAGGCTGAAATGACTGCCGCCTCGGGCAGACGGCGTATGATCTCCAACTTGAACGGCTCGTCGCGCTCGGCAAACAGGGCCAACGCTTGCTCACGCTCTAGTTCGACGCGCTCAATGACCAAGTCCTCGGCGACGATTTCGGCCATTGCCCTCTCGATCTGCTCAAGGTCACTCTCCTGAAGGGGTTCTGGAAGCCAGATGTCATAATAAAACCCTTCCGCCAAGGCGGGTCCCGTGCCCAGGCGGGCCTGCGGCCACAGTCGCTTGACCGCCTGAGCCAGCAGGTGTGCACTGGAGTGGCGAAACACCCGTTTCCCCTCGTCATCGTCAAAAGTTAGGAAGTCCACCGCCCCCGCCCGCTCCAGCGGCCTCGTTAAATCCACGACTTCTCCGTCCACCTTGCAGGCCACCGCGTGGGCGGGCGTTAATTCCAAATCATAGGGCCGAATGCCGGGAGAAACCTCCATCACCGCTCCCTGAACGGTCAATGCTATGCGTTGGCTCATCGTGACCGCGGTACCGACTCTCTGCAGCCGGTGCCTCAGACCGCTCCCCCCCTTCTGTCCCTCCAGACCGGTAGCGATCACCGCCATCGCCCACGATCTAGAATGGAAATCAAACAAAAATCCTTCACAATCGGTGGGCGGGCGATCCGCGGTTCCACCACCATGAAGGAAGAAGCGACAAGCTTACTCTAGCGAGCGCTATCGGGCTCTCCCGCCTGGCTTGAGGTTTCACCGGACGCTCCCGGATGGTCTACGACGAATCTCCAAAAGCCCTCTTTCAGCCTGCCACAGCAGAAGGGCTCTCTCTTCCAGGAGCGAGGCGTCGCTAGTCCGTTCATCGCGCATTAACTATTCAACGTGTATACGGCATAGCCTACACGATTTCCCCGCATTGTGCAACGCGAATTCTTACCATTACCATCCCGCTATACAGGCGTTCTTGCCTTGATCGCCCTGGTGGAGATTCCACTTTTTCCGGTTCCAATGGAACGCGTCCTTAGCGCACGTCGAATCACCCATCTATCGCGCTTTGCAAGTCATCCCGGCTAAATAGGACGATACCCGTTTCCTGGTCACGCTTGATCTTCCCCATTATTTGCCATCTCAGGGTTATTCTGGCTTTCTCGGTTAATTCTGAATCGTGCTGTTACGGATTCAGGTAATAATCGGCCAGTTCTCGTCGCATGCGCAACCGGTTTGCCCCCCCCCATCTCGCAAAATCTTGGTGGAAACCGTACTTTTGGCACCACGCGTATTACGTCGTGAGTGTCGGAGAAGCCTCTTTGGACACCGAAAACGCTTTCAAGCCCGAGGAACGAAAAAACCTCGAAAGGCGGTCGCCAAGAGGCCGCCACCTGCTTGACCCCCAATGGTGTCAAGTTAAGCGCCTCCACAAATAGATCGAATTGACTGATTTATCATTGCGAACCAAGAAACAAAAAGCTGGACTGTTTTGACATAA
>JAJZXC010000264.1 GCA_021846365.1 Bacillota bacterium
CTCTTGCACGGCTAGCGCACCCAACGTCGGCGCCGACGGTCAACCGCCGCCATCCCAACCTCTCCCCTCAGTATGGCTGTGCGGGTCGTGCCGGACCGTTGCTTACTGGCCGGCAGCCGTTGCTGCTTTGGGTCGATTGTACTACAGGTATCACCTGTTGGCGGCCATGGCGGGCCAGAATTTCTGCCGTCTCTCACCTCATCCCAGCCCGGCTGTCTTCGGCTATCATTGAGAGGAGACCTGTACCGCACTCAAAGATGGAGGTTTGCCCTTGACCGCAACCGACGCCCCGCTCAGCCCGAAGACCGGATTCATCCCGTCCATCTTGCTCGCCGTCATTCTCAATCCCCTCAATTCGGCAACCATTTCTGTGGGCCTGGTGGCCGTCCTGCGCGCACTGCATACGAACGCCGGCGGCATAACCTGGTCGTGTCCGGCTATTACTTGGGCAGTGCGGTGACGCAGCCGATAATGGGTGCGTGGGGAGACCGACTCGGCTACCGCCGCTTTGTCTATCTCGGTTTTGTTTTAATTCTGCTCACGGCGGTGCTCGCCCCCCTATCGCACAACCTGTGGGTATTTGTCGGTTGGCGGGTGGTGCAGGCCATCGGCACCTCCATGGTGTATCCCAACGCTATCGGCTTGGTGCGCCGCTGGGAGGCGAAGCGGCTGGCGTCCGTTCTGGGCTGGATCGGAATGGCGGCCGGCATCGCCCTGGCGGTAGGACCGGCGCTGGGCGGCCTGTTGATGGACCGGTTTGGCTGGCAGTCGATCTTTTGGCTCAACATCCCGCTCGTTCTGGCGGCCGCCATCCTGCTGGCAATCAGCGTGCCCGGAGACCAAGTCCACCGTGAACATCCCCGACCTGAATGGGACTGGGCGGGTTCCAGCTTGTTTACGTTGACCATGGTCTTCGGCTTGCTGGCCACCAGCACTGCCCTCGCTGGCGAGCGACTTTGGTTCGCCGTCCCGACCGCCGCTGCGCTGGCGGCAATGCTCCGGGTCGAACGCCGGGTCGCCCATCCGGTGATTCCGGTGTCCTGGTTTCGCACTCCGCTGTTTTCCCTGCTGGCGGCGGTCACCGTGCTTACCGAAATCGGGCGTAAAGCCCCCGCCTTGAGGCGTGGGGATATAAGCCCGTTGGCCCGTTAGGGCCAAAAGTTTGAAGAGTGGCGGTTTTTGTGCTACACTGGTTTCACTTCTGCAGACGGGCTTGCGAGCACGAAGAAGCCGCGAGAGTCTTGCATCGCAAGAACAGCCGAGAGGATCAGAGCGGTTCGCCTGCGACCGGGATAGTAAGCACTCGATGCCGAAGAATGTTGTGTGAGGCCCAGGATGGTGTAGGGGCAACCCGAGAGCCTGGGAAAGCCAACAGGAGACCGGAACCCCCCGGCTTTAGCCGTAGGGAGACTCAGCAATCTCGTCATGTACGTGGCCCTGTACGGAATTCCCGTGCTGTTGGAGACTCGCCGACATCTCTCGGTAAGCCAAAGCGGATTCATGCTCCTGATTTTCGCCGGCACGATGACCTTGGCCTCGCCGCTGGGGGGCCGCCTGGCCCTGAGCCCCCTGCGCCGTGCCCCCTATCTGGCGGCGACCGCCATGCTGCCAGTGTCGTCCGTACTGATCTGGCTTGGCGCCCATCGCGGGCTGTGGATGACTGGGCTAGCCCTCGCCTTGATGGGACTCAGTTTCGCGGTCAGCAACGTCGTGCTGCAGCAAATGGTACTGGAAGTTCGGTTGCCTCACGAGTCGGGCAGTGCCTCCGCCCTGTATAGCCTTATGCGCTATGTGGGCACGATCGCGTCCTCGGTGGTCGTTGGGCTCGCCTTCGGCGGCCCTCGCATGCTCACAATCCTCTACCTCGGCCTGATGGCTGCAAGCGTGCTGGCCACTGGACTGGGATTAGCTTTTCCGGCGATGCGGAAAAGCTCGGTCGAGGCGGGATAAGCGGCGGAACGAAGAGCCCCGAAACGGATGACGGCGATGTCCAAGCGGCCACCCGGGACCAAGGGCAAGTCTGGGCCCATTTCACCCTCTTCTGCGGCAATCGCTGTCGGTGCCATGCTTCGGATGCGGTGATGGACTCCACTAGGCACATGAACATCCGTTGGCCCTCAAGGTTATGGCGGGGACGGCAACCATACCGTTTTCAGGGCTGATTCGGCTCTGGGCAATTCATACCCCGGCTAGATTGTTTAATAGCTTAAATACCATGTTTCACCAAATTGCCTTGCGGAAGCGCCTGCTTTATCCATCGGTATATGGCCGAACAAGACGCCAAAAGGGGTTCTTTCAAGGAGAAGTGCCTTCCTGATTGAGGTTGACTAACGCTTGCTGCACGGTGGCCGCGAGTTTTTTGTCCCCGAGGGCGCGATCAATTCTGGCCGAAAATGAGGTCGTAATGGCAATCAAATCCTCGACCAGTTCGTGCTGATCATCTTCAGCCGCCTGATCCATGACTATCACACGCACGCCGAAGGCGTGCAAATAGGTCTCCAAGTAAGAGACTCCAAAACGGGTTAACCGATCACGATATTCCACCACCACGGCAGAAGCCTGCTGATGGTGTGCCAACTTGAGCAGCTGATGCAATCCGGGCCGCATTTCATCGAGACCACTGGCCACGTCGGTTAGCGCGGCGACCACACTCCATTGCTGCCGAGCAGCGAATGTGGTTAAGCGACCCAACTGCCGATCCAAATCCCCGGCCTCTTGCTCCTTCCTGGTCGAAACCCGGGCATACAGAATACAACGATCAGACGAGGACGCAGTCAGGGATTGTTGCGTGAGCGTTTGCAAGTCGGCCACCCGATAACGACGATGGTTGGTCAACGTGCGAATAGGAATGAGCCGTCCTTCCCGCTCCCATTTACGCAAGCCCTCCTTACTCATACCCAGCATCTTAGCCGCCTTGCCGATGCTCACGAATTGTTCGTCCATTAGATAATCACCACAATAATTATACCATATATGGTAAAGTTGCATGAACGTTTTTGTCCTTCGCGGTATTCCGGGTGATCCCCATCTCCTGCGCCATGCCGGCATTCGCTTGGCCGTCAGCCGCACGGAGCACGATCGTCGCGCGTTCCTTCAAGTGCCGCGCCACATGAGTGCCCCGTTGCAGG
>JAJZXC010000265.1 GCA_021846365.1 Bacillota bacterium
CCAGCGACTAAGATCTTGGATGTTGTAGCCATCTCGCGCCCTTCGGGACAAGAGGTTGTGAGAGCCAAGAAGAGGCTGCCGGAATTCGCAAATAGAACCCCCCGGCTTTAGCCGTGGGGAGGTTCAGGCCACCAACCATCCTCAGCGCCTGTGCGACGTCTCACCGCCGTCGGCCTTTCGCGACGTAACTCGTCACGTCGAGTATCTGTTGGGTCTGACCCGCGCCCCTTATATCATGTTTTGCGACCAGGACGACCTTTGGCTGCCCGACAAGGTGCAACGGTCCCTCTCCGCCCTGCGCGGGCTTGAGGCCGAAGCGGCCGACGGGGGGAGGATTGACGCCCCTGCTGGTGCACAGAGCGACCTTAAGGTGGTGGACGCTCACCTGCTTACCATCGCCCCTTCGTTGTGGCAGGCCGCCAAGATGCCGCCGTCCTCTTCCTTCGGCGGGTTGCTGTTTCACAACACGGTGACGGACTGTGCCACCACCGTGAACCGGGCTGCGGTTGAGCGCAGTCTGCCCTTTCCCGCCGAAACCATCATGTATGATTGGTGGATCGCACTGGTGGCTCAGGGGCTTGGTCGGGTGCGGGCGCTTCCCGGCCCCGGCCTGCTCTACCGTAAACACGCGCACAACGTGCTAGGGGCGCGAGCACTGGATTGGCGGTTGCTGGCCGCCGACCTCATGGGCGGTCGGGCGCCCGAGTTCTATCGTCTGGTCCGCCGACGCCTCCTGCGCACCCAGCGACAGGCGAGCGCTTATTTGACGCGTTACGAGGGGGTTCTGGCACCCCATCTCGCCGCAGTAGCCGCCCGCTATGCGAATCTAGATCGTTGGGGATTTTGGACCCGACGGCGCTACGCCCTCAAAGATGGCTATTTCGACCATTGGTGGGTCACCAAATGCATGATGACGCTTTTGGTCTAGACCGTGGCCGCGGCAAACGGTCTCCGGCCCAGCGTCCAAGCTCCAAGCCCCAGAGATGCTGTGGGTCACTGCCAGGTCGACGATTGAGATAGGAGCGAGCATCCGTGAGGATCGTGTTTTGCTTGCCGGGTTATGCCAAACATCCGACCGGAGGATTCAAAATTCTCTACGAGTACGCCAACCGCCTGGCTCGGCACCACCGGGTTACCGTAATCCATCCCGACCTGTTCTTAACCGGGTCGCCCCCCCGCCAGTGGCCGGTGCGACTGGCGGGTTGGGCGGTTCGCCGGCTCAATCTTTCGTACCGTCCCGGTGCCTGGTTCGCCTTTGATCCCAGGGTCGACGTGCGCACGGTGCCCGGACTGCAGGCGCGCTTTGTCCCCGACGCCGAGGTGGTGGTGGCCACGGCGTGGACCACGGCCGAGTGGGTCCGGCAGTATCCGCCCTCCAAGGGAAGCAAAGTCTACTGGGTTCAGGACTACGAGCATTTGATGACCGCGCCGCCGGCACAGCGAGAAAGAATGCAGCGGACCTACCGCGGACCCTTCCGACTGGTGGTTATCTCGCCCGCGCTGCGAGACTTCCTGGACCAGCAAGGCATCTCCTCGCAGTGGATTCCCAACGCCATCGACGATAACGTGTTCGCCCAGGATATCGCCATCACCAGCATCGAGCGCCAGCTGATCGGTTTTCCGTATCGGTCCGAACCCTATAAGGGCACCGAGGACGTGCTGGGTGCGCTCGCTCGGCTAATTGTCCCCTTGCAACTGGCGGGCCGGGTCTGGTGCTTTGGATCCCCACCCCGGCCTAAACAGTTGCCCCGCTGGGTCAACTACCACCAACGGCCATCGGACGGGGAACTGTGTCAACTTTACAACCAAACCCGGATTTTCGTGGTGGGATCGCACTATGAAGGCTGGGGACTCCCCGGCATGGAGGCCATGGCCTGCGGCGCCACCTTGGTTTCCACCGATAACGGGGGAAGTCTGGCCTACGCTCAACACAACTCGAACGCTTTGCTGTGCCCGCCGAAACGTCCCGATTTGCTGGCGCGACACGTTCAGCGCCTGCTGGAAAACGATGCCCTTCGCGTAGCCTTGGCCACAAATGGCGTCGCGGTGGCGCGCCGGTACACCTGGGAGCACTCCCTCAGCCAGGCCGAGGCCTTGTTTAGCCGCCTGCGGGAGACCGCCCGGGGCCGACGCAGGCCCGGGCAACTAGGGTCGGGCCTGGTTTGCGGGTATGATGATGAGATGAAGGATCCGTCGGGCAGCTATGATGTGGCGCAGGTAGCGCCCTGGGGCAACAGGAGGCATGGTGGCAAAGATCTCCCCCATTTGGCAGAATACCGCAGTCAGTTCGGTGGCAACCGGGCTGCAGGGCATGGCCAATTTGGTGACGGTGATTTACCTGGCTAGGACCTTGGCCCCCGTGCACTATGGGATATTCAGCTACACCTGGGCGGTCAGCGGCATGGTAGGGATTTTGACCTATCTTGGCATCAAACCGCTGCTCACCCGCGAGCTCTCCCGGTCCGGGTCGCCTGCCCAGGTGGTGGGCTACGGTCTATCGCTGACCGCCTTGGTGAGCTTGTTGGTCGCCGCGGGATTGGTGGCGCTGAGCTTCGCGATCCCGGGCCTGGTGAACTACCGGGGGCTCTTCAGCATATGGGCGCTGTTCGTTTTTTTCAACGGTGCTACGCCGCGCTGGGTATACAGCGGAATTCAACGCCTATGGATGGTCAGCGTGGGCGACCTGGGGGGGCGCGCTGGTCCGGCTCTGCTTGACCGTGCTTTGGGTCCGCGGCCCGCAAGATCTCGGCCTCGCGGTGGGAATCACCGTGTTGTCGACCGCGCTCCCTGTCGTCAGCGAAGTGCTCTGGCTGCGGCGGCTGATCCCCTTCCGCTTCCAGCTCGTGTCGCCGCGGGAGGGGTTAAAGACCGTTCGCGCGGGCCTACCGCTGGCCATCAGTTCATTCGTCAGCATCTTATATTCCGGGGTGGATACCTGGATCTTGCACGTTTACGCGGGATCCCGGGCCGTTGGCTATTACGCCGCCGCCTATCGGCCCGTCGTCTTTCTTAATACCGACGTTCCGCAAGTCAGGAAACGCAAAATCGCCGATTTCTTGTGGCCGTTATCCAGACGGCTCCCACACAAATCCCCGGTCGACCGGTACGCCCAGTGCATCTA
>JAJZXC010000042.1 GCA_021846365.1 Bacillota bacterium
GTTCTAAGACAACCAATGGGGTAATAGTTATGCGCAGAAATAAGGGGCTCGAACAGTTTGAAGGCAGTTGATCGCGGTGGCCGTAGGCAATTGTGGCAAGCGGGGTTCTTTGGCCTGAAAATTCCCCTGGGTCACGGGCGCGTGAGGTCAGCCTGTTGAGTGTGGATTCCGAGGAGGCTGTGGCCAAACCGATGACTCTCCGCGCAGGCGGCGAGCCGGTGGTATCCTGATCCGGCTTGGGCGCGAGCAACTCGCCCAAGCCTCAAACATTTCTGGGACTGGCCTCAGCGCATCTTCGCAGCTACTGCCGGAGCCCTGGTGACGAGGCCGACACGGCGCTACCTCTTGCACCGCTGCGGGGCCTATTATGGCGCGATGCACAAGCCCGTGCTTGCATCGCTGGTTGCCGGGCCTTTCCTCAAACAGACGGAGACCTTCGGGCAACAGTATGCCGGTAACGCTGACGTGAGTCGGTTTCCCGCAGACAATGCTGAGAATAGATTTGTTCCGTACTGTAACCGATGGGCTTGCCACGGCGTTGTAGAAGATAGCAGCGGGATCGCCGGATGTAGCACCGAAGGGCCATGATCTCTCTGCCAGCAAAGGAGGGACCAGCCGTGGGTACTAGTTGGTGGATCATCTATGACGCGCGCACGGATACCCTCGACGCATGCTGCGAACGCTCCGAATCTCGCCTCACCGTCCCCGATCAGCGCGACCCCCGACTGCAGTGGCAATACACCCCTTTCTCCGCCGGTCGTCCATCCGGTGTCATTATTGAGGGCTATGGCACCTGGAATTCGGACGTCTTGCGGCTCCGGCTCCGCCAACACGGGTTGGTGATTCCGAAGGGTATGTGGCCCACACGGCCACTCTGCCGGCGGGCGGGATCCGAGCCCAACCGGGAGCCTGGCGCCTTTCCCCTGCCCGGGGTGCTCGACGTCCCGGTTGCGGGTCGGCCTCGGCGCTTGTCGGCCCTGCCCGAAGGGCCACGGGCTATGCTCATTCGCCGCCAAGCCGAGCCAAGGCCCCGGCGCGATTACTCGCTGAGTCAGTCCGCCAAACATATCCTGAGCCGCATTAAGCGAGAGCGCCCCCTCGCTCGCCTGGTCCAAGCCGCCAGCATTGTGGGACTCACCTCAGTTCTGATTTTCGGGGCTACCGAGGGAGTCTTGGCTACCAGCACCGGCGCGGCGGTACTCAATGTTCGGTCGATGATGGCGCGATGCACTGGTTCCCGGGTGTATGGCGGATTTCCAGACGCTCAAGGCTGGAGAGAGTCTTGGCGGCCTCTCCTTTCCATCCAAAACAGACGCTCAGCCGCTGATCCGCCATGTTTGCTCGCCAAGGCCTCGGGACTCTCCAACGCGCCGTTGCTCAGGTTTTGGCCGCCATAGGATTAAGACTTGGCCAGCAACAGGGCGAATCCGAATAGAGCGCAAGCCCAGGTCGGCGGGGTCAGCACTCCGCCTACGATCCGGTCGGGGCAATCTCTTCCCAATTATCGACCGCGGTACCTTGAGGAACCAGGGACGATGGCGCCAAAGGCACTCCAAGTTCGGCAGCGAACTGGCGTAAGGCAGGCAAGGCGTGAACCCCAGCCTTGGTCAGGGTCGTAGTCAAGGTCAACGCAATCCCTCGCGACCGGTAAATTCGCAGAGTGTCCGTCACCCGTTGAAATGATCCCGGTGTACGCGTCATCCGGTCATGGTCGTCTTTCCATCCCAGCAGAGGAATTTCCACCTCAACGCCGGTGGCAGCTAATGCGGCCACCACGGCCTCCCGCTGCGTCCATCCGTTGGTCAAAACCCGCGCCGAAACTCCTGTCTCCAGAACACATTCGAGAAGCGTGACAAAGCGCGGATGCATAGTAGGTTCCCCGCCCGTCAGCACGATTTCGTCTACCCCCAGCGCCGCTGCCTCGGCGATAGCCTTTTCCACATCTGCCAACGGCACGTGGCCGTGCCCAAGCCGGCTACCTAGAAAACAGTGTCGACAGCGATGGGGACACGCGGTTGTCAACTCTAGCCAGGCGTATCGCCGGGCATCAGCCGGCGCCTGGGTCGGCACAGCTAGAAAGCGTTGTTGTTGCCGGCTCCAAACGGCCACAATGCCTCCTGGCATAGCGGCCACCGCCCATTCGACTGTAGGTCCGCGGTCATAGACAACATCGGCCTCTTCCCGACGATGAACCAACCAGGCGTCTTTAACGGCATGATAGTCTTGGGGTTGAAGGCGGCAGGCCTGACACGGCAGGTCGTTCGGGCTACCGCAGACGGAGCAAGATGTCATGGTGGTAATCCCTCCTCAGCGCACAAAGTAGGGATCCAAATCGATCCCATCTCATAGAATAGCATACGACGAATTACCAACATGAGCCGCCCTTTAAAGCGCGGTGCGCCAGCGATTTTTCCTGACGTTCTCCGTGCTATAGCGAGACGCGGCTAAGAGTTAGGTGAGAAAGTTCGCCCCAATTCGCATCCCAACACGCATCCAAGCGCTACCCTTGGCATCCAAACCATGCAAATCCCGTCTCATCAAGGATCCGGCCAGGGATCGGGCGGCCGAATATAACATCACCACACGTTCAACGATCTTGCCGGGATCCCATGGGCCGACCCCTATTCGAGCACGTCGTCTGGCGGCCATGCGGCATCGGATGATCGGACCCTCTTGCCCGCGTGCTCACGGCGCTTGCCTGCCAGAAGCAACGGATTTTCTGGGGTTGCCGTTCAATCCGAAGCATTTCTCATGTGCGCTTAAGACAATACGCGCTAAGGTGATGGCGGTGCCCCAATAGGGCCTGCCGACAGCATCGCCAACTGCCTGATGATTCGAGCTTGACCGAAAAGGAGGTGGGAGTGTGCGCACTCTCCAGAGGGAATCGTCGCCAGAACAGTCTGCAGCAGCCACCGAACGAGGCGAGACCCTGCCGGTTGAAGGACATACAGTACACCGATGGTGTGGTCACCTCGAAATCCTGCACGTGTGGAAACCGTGGAATTATGTTGACCGGGTGGCGGCCCTGGTCACCTGCGCCGCCTGTCGACGCCAGGGAATCCGCGGTCCTCTCGATTTTGTACGGGAACACCATGAAGCCATCTCGTCGGGAGTCGTCACCTCCGAATAGCAAGATGGGATGGTCGGAACGGGCGCAACCGAAGCGTGCCACGATAGGTCGACCCCTCACTGAGGGGCAAACACGATAACCGATACCAAGGCGGGGGTCATGAGCGAACGATTGGAACGCGTTATAGGGTTGGGATTGATCGTCGGCGCCGGATTAGCGCTAGCCGTAATCGGGTTGGGCTGGCTGCCCCCGGTAAGCAATCCGTTTGGACAGGATCCGCATACCGTGGCCGCGCCGGCGCCGGTGCGGGTCCCGCGGCGGCGGGCGCCTACACCGCGGCATTCACAGGGTCCGCCATGGCCGGTTGCATACAGCGCCAACGGCTTAGGGGAATTGCGCGCATGTGCGCGTCGGTTGGGTTGGAAACCATGGATGCCGACCCAATCGGCGGCGCCCGCAACTTTTGAGGAAGCCTACACGACATCTGGAGTGCTGTGTGCCGTTGTCGGACCTTATTTTGTTGAGGAAGCGCTGAGACCAATCCCGTCCCGCGAGGGCCCCACCGCCGTCACTCGGGTAACCCTGTCCAATGGTCAGAGCGGTACTTGGTGGTGGGTACCAGGCGAAGGAGGCGGCTACTATCGGCTCAATCTTCAGGTGGGATCGCGGTATATTCGGCTTGCCGGGGCGAACAAGGTGTCAACGTTGGATCCGTTGGCCACCAGCTTTGCGCCTATCTCGACCATTCGCCCGGCCTGAGGCTACGGCCAGATAGCCACGCCCTCGAGCAACCCCTCGACGGAATTTCAAGCCGTCCAAGTGGGTGGTATGCACCCGCCAGACGAGGCCAAGCGGACGATGGGGCTTAGAGATCCCGTCAGTGGTACGTCAAAGGCTGGGGATCGTCTGAGCCGACACTTGCTGGCAGAGTGCACCGGCTTGCCGACCGCTGGTGGCGATAGAACTGGGGATAAGAGCCGGATTGTAGACAAAAGCAAAACCCGCAAGTGCTGGGGGGGACAAAGAGTTTGAAAAACTGGTGCCGGGAGCGGGACTTGAACCCGCACAATAGTCACCTATTGGAGGATTTTAAGTCCTCTGCGTCTGCCGATTCCGCCATCCCGGCCAAACATCTTTCTCTTACCGACTCGCCCCGCGACCGCCACGCTTGGATTCCGTGCTCCGTTTCAAGTCCTGCAATCGGTCCTCGCTATCCCGCATGAATCGTTGCAATTTGTCCTCAAACGTAGCTTGCCCGCCGCGAGCAAACTGATTGCCCCGACGATGTCCACCGCCCTGATTGTCACGGTGGCTATTCGCCTCACGCGGCGGCCTCGACTCTTTGGCCACCGCTGGACGAGGCTCTTGGGCCTGCCGGATAGATAATCCGATCTTGCCCCTATCGTCCATGGACAATACCCGAACCTTTACCACGTCACTCTCGTGAAGGTAATCCTTGATGTCTTTCACATAGGCATCGGCTACCTCAGAGATATGCACCAGCCCAGTCTTTCCGTTGGAAAGCGCCACGAAAGCACCGAAATGCGTGATTCCGGTTATGGTGCCTTCCACCACCTTGCCTACCTCAACCGTGTCGGCTGACATACGTTTGTTAAGGAGCCTCCTATGAGATATTCCGTGTGGTCAATTATATGACCGGTTTGCACAAGGTGTCAATGCTCGCCCAAAAATCGCTTGCCACCAGTACTGCCCTTTGAGCTCCTGACCGTGCCGTTGCTAAGTTCCCGGAGCTGGATGGATCGGGACCGACACCTGAGGCCGCGGGGTAAGCACCTTGCCGCGCAGCATTTGCTTGACGTAGACAGGATTCCTAAGATTGCGCAGGTCAGTTTTCATCCGGGCATTGGTTACCCGCGCGGCCTGGATCTGATGTGAGAGTTGGCCTTCATATTGACGCAAATAAAGATAATGGACCAAGGAATGTCCGAAGCAAATTCCTAAATAGGTCAACACCGCCATGCTGGCCAGTTTTTTCCAGCGCCATCGCAGGCGTCGACGTCCTGTAGAAGCGTTCCTCATCATAATCGACAGCGGCCCGTATTAGCCAACCCCGCGTTCGGCCGCCGACCTCCTTTCCCGTGCAACGTCGAGGCACGCATACGCGCTATCCCCTTAGGACATGTCAGGGTCGTCGTTGGACTCTTCGTCATCCGACCCGGTGTAAACGCTCAAAGGATCGCCTTCAATAACCAGCACCACCTGGTACCCCTTTTGCTTAGCCCGGTTGTACAAAGTGGCCACGGTTGCCGGCGACAGCCCCAAGCGGCGAGCGACAACGTCATTTTTGGTGCCGCTCTCCTTGAGCGCCACCACTTGGCGTTCACGAAACGATAACTTCTCCAAACCCCGAATTTCGAGTTGCATCGGTTCCCCAGTTATCCACAGGATGTGTACAACCTGTGTACAATTTTATTACAAAACAACTACAGCCAACGTGTTCCCATTATACGATATCTGGTCGGTCTACACACTATCTTTTCCTTCGTTTGAGCCACCAAAACATTCGCCTCATCTGCCCGTGACCAGGCAGCACCCGCGCTATCCTCTGTGTTTCCTGAGGGATGTGCCGACCGGCCTTGACTGCCAGGCGAGCCGCTCCCCATAACCCCTGGTGGACCAACCCGGCCTGATATTCGAACAGCGCATAACAGGCCCGGTGAACCGGTGCCCCGGCCAGCCCGCTCCACAACCCGTAGCCGCCAACAATGGCCACCATGGACCAAAACCGCATCACCCCCCAATTGGTCGCCACCAGCACTAAGAACGTTATCGCGCCGGCCATGAGGCCCAATACCGCGTCCGCCACCTGGGCCACCACACCGAGACGGTAGACCTTTAACACGGCACCATATATCGAAGCCACTAAACCAAAAAAGACGCCGGTAAGCGTCCAAATGGCAAGCACGACGGCGGGTAAGTCCATGTTAGGCATCAACTTAGCCCCACAATTTTTTCCATCCCGAGGTCTGGGATGACTTTACCCGTTGATGATAGAGAAGGGCGTCGATCTCCCCGCTGGCTTCAAATTCTCCCGTGTCTAGGTCCAGTTGCTGAATCTTGAGATCATGCCCGCGGATCAGTAGACCGCCCAACTCGGTATTGAGGACGATGTGATGGTTGTCGAAGCTGTCGACGTGGCGCACCCCGGTTATGGCTAACGCGTTGCGCGCGGTAAGGGTCAATTTCTGCTCCCGTTTTTCCTCCATCGGCGACCACCCCCCTAGTCGCTTCCAGGATATGCCGCCGGGGGCTAGGCTAGACCATCCGGTAGAGAGTTTGTGCATCCTTGGCCGGCACATGCTCGCGAATGGCCACGATCTCCACCGTGATTAGGCGTTCGCCCCAGCGGATAGCGAGCCGGTCGCCAACATTCACCTCATGGCCCGGTTTCACCGCCCGCCCGTTGACCGAAACCTTGCCGGCTTCCACCGCCTCTTTGGCCACCACCCGGCGCTTGATCAGGCGGCTGACTTGCAAAAACTTATCGACTCGCACCGTCTCCCGTCTCCTTTCGCTGTGTGCTTGCACATACGCCCATTATAGTGCTTCGGCCGTCTGCCCAATCCAAAGATGCCGCCCGCAATCGGCACCATATACAAACGCCAAGCTCGCGCTGAACGGCAAGCCTGGCGTCACTTCGAAGATGGTTCCCCGATCGGGAATTTACTTGGCCACAGACTCCTTGAGCGCCTTGCCGGCCTTAAACGCCGGCACCTTACTGCCGGAGATCTCCAAGGCGGCACCCGTGCGGGGATTCCTACCAATACGCGCCGCCCGCTCCCGTACTTCAAACGTGCCAAATCCGACCAGCGATACACGGTCTCCCCGGGTCAGCGCGTTCTCAATGGACTCCACCATGGCGGTTACCGCCCGTTCGGCGTCTTTCTTGCTCATGTTCGCCCGCTCTGCGACTTCGGAAACCAACTCTGCTTTGTTCAACCAAAATCCCTCCTTGAGTAATTACGTGAAAGCGATTAAGCAACGGCTGCTGTAAACCCCATTACAGGTTCCCACTATTCGCCAACAACGCCAAAAATCCTCTTTCGAGAAAGAAGACAACTGCCCTGAATTTCGTTGCTGCCCGGCCTCCGGGGAAGCCACTGGGCTGGGGGCGGCCTGGTTTGCCCCGCGGCGAGGTCATCTTCTCCCCAAGACTGGCTTGCCTGGACTTGGCACGACTTCCTGTATTTTCCCCCAAGGCCGCATGAAATAAACCGTCGCGCCCCGGCAAGGCCGTCTACCGGCTGCGCCAGAGACGACGAAGCACCTCTCGTTCTCCCGACATCCCCAGTACCATCCAGTAGACCGCTGCCCCCAAGAATACTCCGACACCGGTGTGTACGAGCAACATCATCTCACGGGTGCGTTCCCGCCAGGTCAACACCGCCATCGCCATCACCACCGAACCCAGCAGCGGCCAGCCGACAAACCGCCAGGGATTCGTGGGTACGCCGATCGCCCGCGTCCAGTCCCGCCAATTGAGATACGTGGTCAGCGTCCCGGCCGCCACGGTGGCCAAGGCTGCTCCCTGAATGCCCAAGATCGGCGTCAGCCACCAAGTCAGCGCAAACTTGGCTACGGTTCCCGCGGCCAGATTCTTGACCGGCGCCCAGCCGTGACCGCAAGCCTGCAAGGATCCACCCAGCACCTGCTGCATCGACAGGATGGTCGAGCCCACGGCCAGGATGGCGAGTGTCGACGCCGCGCCCGACGTGCCATAAACCAGCAGGGTTAATGGCCGGGCCAACAGATACAGCCCTGCCGACATTGGCAGGCCCAAGAGCCACACCAAGTGGATGGCAGATTCCACCCGCCGGGCCGCCTCGCCGTGATGGCCGGTGCGCACGTGCTCCGCCACCGCCGGGACCAGGGAAATGGCCAGCGCCGCTCCCACAACCATCGTCAGGTTGATGAGGGGCATGGCCTCACCGCTCAACAACCCGAACTCCCGGGTAGCCTGGACCAGACTGAGACCCGTCGCCCGCAGTCGTTCAGGAACAAAAATCGAGTCCACCAACAACATCAGAGGAAACAGCAACCCCGCCAATGACATGGGCGCGGCCACCGTGGCCAGCCGGCCCAGCCCAGCCCATGGCGGCGGCCATCGCAGGCGAGGATGGGGACGTTCCCGGGCGCGGTGAACCGTGAGGTAAATCAGACCGCCCAACGCCCCCGCCGGTGCCCCTAAGGTGGCGCCGGCGGCGGCCGGACCGACCCCCCGCGGCAGCAGCCAGAACGCCAGCGAAAACATCACGGCAACGCGTGCAAACTGCTCAATCACCTGCGACAGGGCAGTGGGAAACATTTGCCGCCGTCCCTGAAATCCTCCCCGCAACCCCGCCTCCAAGGCAACCAGGGCCAGCGCTGGCGCCAACGCCCGAATCGTTTGACGAGCTTTGGGTTCGGAAAATACGTGAATCGCCAGCCAAGGAGCCGAAACCCCCATTGCCAAGGCTAACCCGGAACCCGCCACCCCTAAGCATACCAGCGCCCAGCCCACCAATTGTTCAGCGCTGAAGGGGTCTTTGGACGTATACAATTCCGCCGTCTGCTTGGATAACGCGGTGGGGATGCCGTTAACCGATATGGCCAGCAACACCAGGTAGAGCGGATAAGCCATTTGAAACAAGCCCACGCCATAATCGCCCAAAATCCTAGGCAGGACAATCCGATAGGCGGCGCCGATCAGTTTGGACGCGAAAGAGCCCAGGGAGAGCCAAAATGCGCCCTCCCAAATCGAATTCCGTTTCATTCGGCCCGCGCTCCCTCGCCACTTTGTCGGAGCATATGCGGACGGGCACCAAAACAGCACGTTGTCCCGGGGCTGGTGGTTTGGCTAATCCCCCCTGGCCATGATCTTAAACGAACGCTCCACCGCGTTCAGGGTCTGGGTGATGTCATCGAGGCCGTGCTGAGCCGACACAAACCAGGCCTCAAAGCGGCTCGGAGCCAGGTAGATCCCGCTCTCCAGCATCAATCGGTGAAAGTGGGCAAAGCGTCCGGCGTCGGAAGCCTGGGCCCCCTCATAATCCACGACCGGGGTCGGGCCGAAAAATACGGTAAATGCCGAGCCCACCCGGTTAATGGTCACCGGAATCTCCCATCGATGCGCATGATCCGCGATTCCGTCGGCCAAAATCGCCGCCAATCGGTCCATTTCGGAATAGGGCGGGTCGTCGCGCAACACCTCCAGAGTGGCCAGCCCGGCGGCGGCGGACAGCGGGTTGCCGGCCAAGGTTCCGGCTTGAAACATGCCCCCATGAGGAGCTACCAGCTGCATCAGTTGGCGGTGTCCGCCATATGCCCCCTGCGCCACCCCGCCGCCAATGATTTTCCCCAGCGCATAAAGATCGGGGATCACGCCGAGCATTTGCGCAGCGGCCCCGTAGTTGAAGCGATACGCCGTGATCACTTCGTCAAAGGCCAACAGTGCCCCCGCTTTTCGCGTCAATTCGGCTACCGCCTCCAGGTAGCCAGGCAACGGCGCCACAATTCCCATATTGCCCACAATGGGTTCGGTCAGCACCAGGGCGACCTCGTTGCCTCGCGACGCCAGGAATGCCGCCAGCGCCTTGACGTTGTTGTAAGGGAGCGTAGCAACGTCTTGGATCACCCCCGCCGGTACCCCGGAACTGAGCCCGCCACCGCCCGTCGCTACCCCGGAACCGGCTTTGACCAGGACGGGATCCGAGTGGCCGTGGTAGGTGCCCTCAAATTTCACAATCAGGCTACGCCCGGTCGCGGCCCGCGCGAGGCGGATGACGGACATTACCGCCTCGGTGCCGGTGGTCGTAAGTCGCACCTGTTCCAGACCGGCAATGGAGCGCACCAGTTCCTCGGCCAGCAGGATCTCAACGTCACACGGGGTCCCCAACAGGGGGCCCCGTTCCGCCTGTTCCTTTATCCGTTCTATGACCCGGGGATGAGCGTGGCCCAACACCAGCGGACCGAATGCAGCTAGGTAATCAATGTAGCTCCGGCCGTCGACGTCGAACAGATATGGTCCCTGACCGCGGGTCATTACCGGCGGCGTTCCGCCAACGGCTCGAAACGACCGGGCGGGAGAATTGACCCCACCCGCTATCACGCGTTCAGCACGTTCAAACCAGGCGCACTCCGCCATCCACCCGCCTGCCCTCCCCGCGCAAACCGCCGCGCCGCCCCAGGGTGCATCTTGGCAGGCGAATCACCTCACTTTCGTTGCTAATTCTGATTCTTGTCGGTGCCCCGGGGGTGCCACCGGTTTCCATAATACTCGACATCTGCCCGCACTGACACACGCTTGTCATTATCGTCCAAACCATCATTCCCCGGGAAACCTAGTCGACCTTTTTTAACCACCGGAAAGCGGTTTGGTTCGACTCCAAAGACCATGCAGGAGTTGGCGAAACATGATACCCTGGTACAAGATGCCGCGCGTCAGCAGATAGCTTTGATTTGCCGGCACAACGGTTGGCCGCCCAGCCAACCAAAACGAAAGCGGTCGCGTAATGAGCGGCGGCCACCCGGGCCAATATTCGATGACAAAGGGGGGACTCGCGGCCATTAATTCCAGCCTAAAGCCTGGAAGGTTACGCCGCGAACAAACACGATGATATCCAGCGAGCCGACGAGGACACCATTTCGGCCTCCCCGCGCCTTGCTCATCGTCGCAAGTTGCGTGCTCGCGCTGGGGATGGCCGCCGCAGGGTCATGGGTGGTTCAGCGACAGCGTTTCCAAGCCGGATTTCTTCACACCGCCCGGCGCATCCTCAGCATGGAACTCAGCCTTCCTCAGGCTTCGCCCACCGCTTCATTCCAGCGCCGATACCGTCCATTTCGCCGCTGGCTGATGCCCGGCAGCCAAGCCGCCAAGTATACCCGGTGGCTGTTGCAGCTGGACATGAGTCCGACTTCGGGCACTGCGCGCTTGGTGCAGATCAACAGCCAATGGTCCACCCGCCGGCCACCCATTATCAGCCACCACGGGAACTATATTGGCGTCTTGTTGAACTTTTACTGGAAGAGAAGCTATTTGCCGGCAGGGCACAGCCAAGGCTTCGCCATCTTGACCGTTCTCTTTCAACAGCGCCATCGGCGATGGCAAGTTAGCGGGTTGACCTGGAATAGCAACCCTGGCTTGGGCCCGAACCATCCCAACTCGTTCACCTATGACTTTAGCGACTTAGCTGGGACTCCCATTCCCCCGCAAGGCAATCCCCCCGGCCTCAAACCCCGGATGAGTAATCCATAAGCCGCCGAGAAGGGGCCGTTGGTTGCCGTGGCCTGTTTAGCCGGGATCAAGTCCGGATCGCCCGGGATGGGCACCTCCGCGCGGTGGCCCGGAGCCGCTGGGTGCGGGGTTCACCCAAGTCCTGCTACCGGCCGCTGCAGTGGTTGCGATCAGAGGGCTAGACCGGTTCTCGCTGATGCAACGCTCGCCACACGATGCCGAGTTTTTGGCTGCCGCTTACCTGCGGCCTTCCTCGAAAGGGATCAAAGGCCTGAGCGGCCAGGGCCCCCAGGATGCTCTCGCCGCCGAGCCGGTACAATCTCAACTGCAATCCCAGCCGCATCGGCACCATGGATTCAAGGCGCGCACCGCGGGCAAAAAGCTCCTTGGTGCGTTCGACCTCAAATGCCATCAGATCCCCCAGCGCTTGGCCGCCCCGCCGTGATACAAGCATGCTCCGGGTAACTCCAAAGCGTTCGCAGTCTTCCCCAGGAAGATAGATCCGTCCCTGGTCTAGGTCGCGTTCCACATCCTGCCAGAAATTGGTCAGCTGAAGCGCGGTGGTCGTGGAATCCGACAGGGTCAAACGTTCGTCGTCGCGAAACCCAAACAGAGCCAAAACCAGATGTCCCACCGGTTCCGCCGAATACGAACAATACTCCAACACATCTTCGAATGTACGGTAGCCTCCCGCTTGTTGGTCACGGCGATTGGCTTCGATTAGCCGGAAGAATTCCGTCGCGGGCAAGTCGAAGCGCCGGATGGTATCTTGGAGGGCGTGAAAAAAAGGTCGGGTGACCTTCCCCGTCAGTGCCCTTTCCAACTCCCGCTCAAGGTCGGCCAGGGCAGCCATCCGATCCCCCGGATATTCGTCACCAAGATCGTCGACGGTACGGCAATACGCGTAAATTGCCCAAATATGAGGGCGCAGGGCGGAGGGCACCAGCCACGAAACCACATTAAAGTTCTCATAGTGGCGGGTTGCCGCTCGGCAGGCCAGATAGTCTTGCCAAAGGCTCGCGGCCACTCTCGGCATATCGCCCCTCCTTCACCTGGTGCCGGATTATGCTATATCGATTCTTGGCGCGTCCCGAAACTCCTGCCTCATTCGGTCCAGGACCACAGAAAGTCAGCCCAGGCAATCGCTGGTGGGTGGTGACTCACGCAGAGGGGAACAAGCTCAGAGCGGTCCGAATGCGGGCTTTATGGTCTGGTCAGATTGGCGGTGAATCGAGCGGCCGAGCGATCTCAAAGACCCCCGCCTCAAATTAGTCGGAGGGAGGCTCATGATAGCTGACGCTTTAAAACGGCCAAGAGAGGTTCACCCCTTGGGCGGGGACGGACGCGGCCCAACTCGCGGCGAACAGTCCGGTCCCCCGCTCTCGCCAAGGCGGCCTAGCAACCCCGGCGATTCCTGTCTTCTGGGCAGGGCGACCTACCCCAAAGCACAACCAATCGACGCCTTGCCCCGCCGAGCGCGGCAGGCGTACGGCCTGTCCGGTGTGGCCGGACGACTGCGTGTCGAGACAGGTTACTGTTCCATTTGCTTGGCCAAGAATCCCGCCGCCGTCTCGGCCAGCTTCACTTCCATCTCGCCCATCTTAGCGTCCGGTTCCCGACTGCAAATGACGATGGCGCCAATCGGGTCTCCTTCCGAGATAATTGGTGCAATGACTTCGGTCACAAACCTATCATCATCTTCATCGCCGATGATGCTGCCACGAGGACGATGGTCCCCTTTGTTAAAGAAGAGCGTCTTGCGGTCTTCCATCGATCGTTCCATCAAAGCGCCCACGGGTTTGTTGAGAAATTCTTTTTTCGGAGCACCGGCGACGGCGATAACCGTATCGCGGTCAGCGATCAGCGCGATATGTCCAACCGCCTCATAGAGCGAATCGGCATATTCCTTGGCAAAATCGCCCAGTTCGCCAATCGGGGAGTACTTTTTGAGGATGACTTCGCCATCACGGTCGACGAAGATTTCCAGCGGGTCACCCTCCCGAATCCTTAACGTCCGCCGGATTTCCTTGGGAATCACAACCCTGCCTAAATCGTCGATCCGGCGCACGATCCCCGTTGCTTTCACTTCAGACCCTCCCTTCGCCTGGTGCCTCTTACCGTAGTATATCGAGGCTCAGCGCGGTTTATGCATTTCTTCCAGTTCTGCCGGAAGGTAGAAAACGCTCTACGCTTCGTGCAGATCGAAAGCTCGGGGGCCTCCCCGCCCCAGCGGCGCGGTCCACCCTTCGACAAATCGCTTGCTAGGTCCTCTCCCGCTCGGTGCACCTGGGTTCATCGGCTCAACTTCAGTGCTAGGATGGCCAATCCACCCGTTCCCTATACTCGCTGGTTAGGCGGCGACGCGCTACGATCTAAGCATATCACAGAGACACAATCCTACCGAATTCTGCGGCCATCCGGTCGTCATCCACTTTGCTCGGTCATACGGACTTCAACCGATTCCTTGAGTAGAGTCAGCACTTCCAGCGCGGTGGCCGTGGCCGACTCGGCCGACGCCTTGCCCGGTTCGAGGCGGATAGCGATCTCCTCCGAATTGCCCGGTATCACCCGACCAGGATACTGGCGTACCAGTACTGCCAATGCCTCCCCGGTCAGGGGAGAGTCGGCGGAGAGTTTGAACATAACCCGCTCGCGTTGCCATCCCACATACGTCGCTGCCAAACTAAGCGCCAAGACCCGGATCCGTGCCGTCTCTAGCAAGCGGCTGACCGGGTCGGGCCACGATCCGAAACGGTCAATCAGTTCGTCGCCAATCTCGTCGATGGTTTCCACCTCTTCGGCCGAGACCATGCGTTTGTACAGCAGGATCTTTTGGCGCGGATCTTGGATATATGCATCGGGCAGATAGGCGTCGACCTTTAACTCGATTTGCGGCTCAACCCGGACCGTGTTCGGCTGGCCTCTGAGTTCACGCACCGCTTGGGCTAGCAGCTGCGTATAGAGATCAAAGCCGATGGCGGCCACATAGCCATGCTGCTCGGCTCCCAAGAGGTTGCCGGCGCCTCGGATCTCAAGGTCGCGGAGAGCGATCTGATAGCCTGCCCCCAATTCGGTAAATTCGCGGATCGCATCCAGACGCTTTTCTGCCTCCGGGTTCAACACGCGGTCGCGGTGATAGGTGAAATACGCATAGGCTAAGCGCGCCGAGCGACCCACCCGACCCCGCAATTGATACAACTGGGCCAAGCCCATTTTGTCGCCGTCTTCGACCACCAGCGTATTGGCGTTCGGAATGTCGAGGCCGGATTCAATGATATTGGTCGTCACCAGCACATCGTATTCCTGGTCGATAAACCGAGCCATCGTATCTTCAATCCGCGTTTCTTCCATCTGCCCGTGCACCACCCCCACTCGGAGGTCTGGCAACATCTTCAATAATCGGCTGACCGAAGCGTCGATGGCCCGGATCCGGTTTTGCACATAAAAGACCTGTCCGTTGCGGTCAACCTCCCGCCGGATGGCTTCGCGAATCAGATCGGGGTCAAATTCGGCGACCAGGGTTTCCACTGGCAACCGGTCGCGCGGTGGAGTTTCGATAACGCTCATGTTGCGAATTCCGATCAGACCCATGTGCAGCGTGCGGGGAATGGGTGTCGCGCTCAGGGTAAGCACGTCCACGTTGGCCTTCAGTTGCTTGATGCGCTCCTTGTGGGCAACTCCAAAACGATGTTCTTCGTCAATCACCAACAGTCCCAGGTCTTGAAACTTGACATCACCGCTGAGCAGGCGGTGCGTCCCCACCAAAAAGTCCACCTGGCCGTTTCCCAGGCGGCGGAGAATGTCCTTTTGCTCCTTGTAAGTGCGAAACCGGCTCAACACCTCCACTTCCACAGGATATCCGGCCATCCGGGACTTGGCCGTAGCATAATGCTGTTCGGCCAATAGCGTGGTCGGCACGAGAATGGCCACTTGCTTGCCGGCCATAATCGCCTTAAATGCCGCTCGCAGGGCGACCTCGGTCTTGCCGTAGCCGACGTCTCCGCACAACAGGCGGTCCATCGGCTGCGGACGTTCCATGTCGGCCTTGATTTCTGCAATCGCCCGCAGTTGGTCGCGCGTTTCCTGGTAGGCAAAGGCGGCTTCGAAATCGCCTTGCCACGGCGTATCGGGTCCGAAAGCAAAGCCGGGCCGCGACTCTCGCAGCGCATACAGGCGAACCAGTTCATCGGCCATATCGCGTACGGACTTCCGCACCTTTTCTTTGGCCTTGGCCCAGTCACTGCCTCCCATGCGCGAAAGTTTGGGTTCCCGCCCTTCGACGCCGACATACTTCTGAATCAGGTTGAGCTGTTCAACGGGAACGTACAGCGTGTCGTTGCCCGCATATTGCACGGTCAGATAATCCTTGTGCTGACCCTCAATGGCTAGTGTCCGGATGCCGAGATAGCGACCGACACCATGGTTAATGTGGACCACAAGCTCGCCCACGTTCAACTCGTTCACGCTCAGGGTGGATTTGGCGTAGCGTCGGCGAGGCACCTGGGGCCGGATCTCGCGACCGGACAACTCGGCTTCGCCCAGCACGACAAGAGCCAGTTCGGGCAGCATAAATCCGTGCCCCAATTGCCCTAACACGATGCCCACCGCGCCCCGGGGGGGCAACCCGGGTTGCACCGCGGTCCCCGCGTCCAAACAGCGCTTCTCTATCAGCTGGTACGCGGCTTCGTCCCTAGCGACCAGAACAACGCGTTGGCGTGCCTTTTTCAGGTGTTGCAATTCGCTTTGGAGTAAACTGTCCTGACCGTGAATGCGTGGTGCCGGCCGCCCCACCAGCGTCAGCTCATGCATCGCTGGCCGGCTGTGGCCGTGGGCCATCAAATCCAGCGTCACTTCGGCGAGAGCGGATGCCTTCAAGGCGGTCAACACCTCGGCCCCGGAATAGACGGTCTCGGTTTCCAACGGCAACAGCTGGCCGCGTTCCATCGAACGGCGGAAGCGTTCCTGCTCAACGCCGTCCTGACCCCGAAAAGCCTCCATCACGCGGGCAGCGTCGACATACACAACCAGGGGCGGCGCGGCAAACAACTGGGTAAGCGGTACTTGCCGGCTAAAGGCGCTTTGCAGCCGTTGCAGTCCGGGAACCGACCGACCTTCGCTGAGGGCGTGCAGCAGCTGGCCGTAGTGTTGCTCCGCCTCGGCGGCAGCATCCCCCTTCCCGGTGGCTCGCAGGTTCGCGGTCAATACTTGCAGTTCTTCACTGATCCGCCTAATCCCCCGGGCTCGCGCCTTAGCATCGAGAAGCAGTTCGCCCGCGGGTCCAATCCGCCGCTTAAGATGATTGTCCACACTGCGCTGAGTCTCGGGATTGAAGGTGCGCACCGAATCGACCTCATCGTCGAACCATTCCACGCGGATCGGATCTTGCTCCGGCGGGTAGACATCCATCACTCCTCCCCGCCAGGCAAATTCTCCCGGCCGGTTCACTTCCGGCACCCGTTCGTAGCCCAGGGAGGTCAACCGTTCGGCTGCCGTGCGGGGAGGAATGATGAGGCCCCGACGCAAATCCAAGACTCCTTGCGCCGGCCGAGGCACCATACGCTGACGCACCGTTTCGGCGGGGGCCACGATAACCGTACCCTCCCGTTCCCGCATAGCGCTCTCGGCTTCCAGGCGGATGAATTCCCCCTCCCGGCTTAGTGCGGTTAACGGTCCCAATACCTCCGGTCGGGGGGGGAGCAGCAGTGTCGGCCGATCCGGCAAGTATTGCCGGACCTCTGCCGCCACCCGCTCGGCTTCACTCATTCCGCGAGTCACGACCAGCATAGGTACCGGACGCGCCGACTCTTGACTCAGGTAAAACGCCAACGAAGCCGCTACCCAACTGGGCAGCGACCCGGCCAATCCAAGGAGGTGAATGGATTCCCCGCGCGCCAAGCTTGCCACCGTGCGCCGAATGGGGGACTCCTCTTCCCAGGCCGAAAGCAATTGCGATAAATCAGGCAAATAGTTCCCTTCTTCCTGTCGCTGATGTTCTCTGCACGGCCAATCCAACAGAAAGACCTATAGATAGATGAGAAGATGGTTTCATTGTATCAAAAGCCATCGCCCGCTTGTGCGCCACCTCTCGACGCCATGCCGCCGCTTGGCAATCGCCCGAGGCATCACCAGTCTATGCGATCACAACCGGCCACGCACTCCCCCCATGTCGCCCGCAACCCGGACGGACTATCTGTGCTGACCAGCCAGTAGAGTCGGACCATCCCCGGCCTGATCTATTCCCAGTTTTATTTTCTCTATGTGATGAAGAGTCGG
>JAJZXC010000266.1 GCA_021846365.1 Bacillota bacterium
TCCCCTTACTGCGCGGCGATCGCCCCGGCAGCGTCGTCGGTCATGGTCTGTACGATCCCGGTGAGATGTTTCCGTCGCAGGAGGTTGCGCAGATCCCGTTCAATCGGGGCGGCCTGGCGCGACCGTTGGGCAGAGGCGAGGTCCGTGTTTTTAGCTTGCACCCAGGCTTGGACGGCGGCGATCGCCGCCGTTTGAACGGCCATTTCGAGTCCAAAACGTTGATGATCAAAGGCAAGCACCAATCGACGTCCCTGGTGGGACCAC
Source organism: Bacillota bacterium (assembly GCA_021846365.1). GTDB lineage: Bacteria > Bacillota > Sulfobacillia > Sulfobacillales > Sulfobacillaceae > JAJZXC01. The sequence continues at coordinate 265 of JAJZXC010000266.1, forward strand.
TCACGAAACCACAGGGTGGCGTCCTCGTCATAGGCCTGCAGGCCCCGCTGAGCGACCACCGTCTGCCAATCCGCTTGTGGAATCGTTTCGGGCCACGCCGTGGTCCAGAAGGGCAGGCCGGGCAGCGAATCGCGGTCCAGAGTCGAAAGAAAGGTGTGGTGGTCAGCTTCTATGATCTGTAAATTGGCCTCGGAGACCATCCCCCGGTCAAACACCATGATGCACGATCCCACCTTAAGACGTTGCCGCAGATCCGTCACCACCGTCTGAATTGTGGTCACATCCGTGGTGTTTCCCGGCCACACCTGCCAATAGATGGGATACCAGGTGTCGGTAATGAGGAGCCCAATCACGATCTGGGTTCGATCCGGACGATGATCGCGAGAGTATCCAGGTTTGGCGAGCGGGCTCGTGGTTCCGTCCACGCATGTGGACGTCAAATCGTAAAAGAAGGTGGGAGCCGCATCCTCCTCCGAAGCCGACAAATATTGGGAGACCAGCCATTGTTGCACTTCCTCTTCCTGGCGGGCCATTCGGTCTAAAACGCGATGGACGGCGTATGGATCCAGTGTCTGCGGCGAGATGCCATGATAGGCTGGAACACCGTGTCGGTCGCACCGCAAGCGCCCGTAGCGCCGGACGTTGCGGTAGCGCCTGAAGCCATAGTAGCCCTCCTTCCATCATGCCAGACCGAGCGGGCATTGTCCACCAAAATCCGAAGCCATCTGAAGAGGCTCGACTTGAGCGAGGATCACCCATTGGGTGCGTGATGAGCGCTCAACAAATGGCTTCACAATGCCGTTTGTGACAGTTTTTTCCCTTCGCTGTCACGGATTCAGGTAGATCTTCACCCAATCAATGCGTTGCCAACGATTTAGCTGCACCTTCACCCGCTGTCCGACCGCGATAGCGCGGACGCTCAGTCGGTGGCCTCGGTTCATGACCCGAACCGGCGACGATGCGTAGCGGAGCGTGTAACCGTCCACGGTAAGCCCGGACTGATATACCGAGCTGACCGTCCCGGTCAGCGTCGGGTGTGGCGGCAGGGCGGCGTCGGTAAAAAGATTAATCTGATTAACCAAGGCGCGCTGGGTAAGGTGAACTTTGGCTCGTGCCCCGGCTGGAATTTGGGCCGGGTTCAGTCGCCAATCGTGGTAGCTTACGTTTACCTGTGGACTTAGCGCCAAGGTGTACGACCGGATCTGAATGGCCTGGCCGCTTACGTATACCGCACCTATTACACTGGGCTCCGAGGGCAAATTGGAATCCTGAAAGAGCTGGATCCATTTTGCCTGGCGGCCCGACTTGACGAGAGCCATTGCGTGGACTCCGGTTGGAATGTCCCCGATTGTCAGGTGGTAGCTATGATAACGAACGGCGGTTGACCGAGACGTCAGCAAGGATTTGCTTCCAATGACCACCGAAGTTTGGTAGACAGCATTGATCACTCCCGCAACGTGGCGGCTTTCCTTCGACTGCTTCTCGTGCCGAGCTTTCCCTCGGTCTTTAGACGAAACCTTCGCATGTTCCGACTCCGGCGCGCCATAACCTCCGAAATTCTGTGGCCCGTGGCCCGGATGCTGGAAATGTGGAACCATCCGGCCCCATTGCGGGGAAACAGGCCGTGCGATCCCGCGCCAGGGAATTCCATGGGCAAAGGCGAAGGAAGGTATGGTGGTGGCCGCTCCCAGCATGGTTGCCGCAAGCATAGCGGACCATCGTTTGTGGTGCATGCTATCCCTCCGTTAATTTGCAAATCATTCCCGAGTGCGCTTGCGTAGCGACAAGAATTACGTAGATTCTGGTTGAGGAGGATTCGGTCCAGCAGGGGAAATTCCTTCTTTAGCGGACGCAAACTTTCGTGACGGCCACGGCTCTGGAACTGGGATACACACAAACCGCACCGGTCATCGGCGACAATTATCGACAGTTGGTTGAAGGTCAATTGCGTGCTTGGATCGAAGTGCCCGGCAGATGCGGTCCGACTTGCGCAGAGAGATCGACGCATGGAGAAGATGAGGCAGCACTATGAGCCCCTTGGGAGATCGTCACAGCCCCCCGATGGGTGGTGCAAATTTCGTAATATGGTGACTGCTAGGCAATCCCCTCAGGTTTGTTTCCGGAACTGATTGTGCTGGCGTAAATGTCCGGTTGGCAATGTTAGTTGCCGGTTGATGGTCGTCCATGACCATACGCCAGGCGTCCACCGCTGGCTGCCGGCCGACGGCGTCTGGGGAGGCGGCGCCGGGATTGACGCCGAAGAGCGTGCGACCCTGGTATCGGGGGTGGAAGTTCACCCGATACTCGACCGCTCCCGCCAGGGCTACCCGATAAATGGTCTTGCCCTCCCCGGGGTTACTCTTTGGTCGAGTTGTAGGCGTCCCCCGCTGCGCCTTGGCTAGGCTTTCAGGCTGCCGTCCCTGTTTTGGCAGTGTTGACTGCCTTCGCCAAAATCGTCTCGGCCCAACCAGGGAAAGCTTGGTGCATAGCCATTCATCGCCTGATGCTTGCGGGGGCGGCACCTTGGCCGAGCTGTTGGCTGAGGGTCGGACTCAAGGGAACGCGCTTCGACACCTAATGCCATCTTGAATATGGGGTCGGCCGGGACTTCCTCAATATGGTCATGGTCGGTGTGCCTTGGACCTAACCTTCTTGCCGCGAAGATGGCCCATATGAACTCGCAATAGTGTGCTGCATTGAACCTCCCCGCCGTAGAGGGCGGAGATTCTGGGGAAACCACCGTGGCTGCGTCGCGGGTGGTGAGACCCTGGGAGTGATCCTCCCGACTTGCCACCGTTTATCCCACCAGCAATTTCCCGGGGTT
>JAJZXC010000043.1 GCA_021846365.1 Bacillota bacterium
TGTGGAATTGGCTTCTTAATATTGACAAACAGCAAACTAAATCTAATAATAGTTGAAGTGGTAACTTGTAAACCTTAAGATTTGGCGTTAATATTGGTCGAGGTGAACAATAGCTATGCCTGCGTATCGAGTGCAAGGCGGCTGCCCAACTTGCGGGCAGCGCATGTGGGTGTCGGAATTGCAGTGTTCAAAGTGCGAGACCCGTGTACAAGGTCAGTTTAGGTTGACCCGCTTCGATATCCTGACCGACGAGCAACTGGTGTTTGTCGAACGATTCCTGCGCGCGCGGGGAAACATTCGCGACGTTGAACGGGAAACCGGCCTATCGTATCCCACGGTACGCAATCGCCTGGACAACGTCTTGCGCACGCTTGGCCTTGACGAGGGCCAGCCGGCCGGTGCCGAATCCGGCGAGAGAATCCAGCTCGACTTGTTAAACGCGTTGTCGGCCGGAACGGTAGACGTCAGGACCGTGCTTAAGATTTTGGGGGAGGAGAGGACGACGGAAGACGCCGTTCATTCCGATCCTGCAAGATCAGAGGAGGACGACCATGAATGAAGAAGTGCGGAGAAGGCTCCGGCAACTGGTGATTGACGGCAAAATCACGCCGGAAGAGGCGCGGCAGTTGACTGAGGCAATGTCGCCCGATTCTCTGGTGCCGATTTCGGCGGTTGCCCCACAGCGTGAGGGAGCCCGCCAGGAGCGGGCGCGGTTTTTAACCATCCGTGTCAGCGGACGGCAGACGGTGAATCTTCGCATTCCTTTGGCCTTGGCCAAGGACGCCGTCCCCTTCATCTTAAAGTACGTTCCCGCCGACCAGTTGCCCGGAGACCTGAACCTCGACGCCTTGGCCTCCTTGATTGAGCGCGCGGCAGCGGGGACGTTGCTCGAGGTGAAAACCGATCAGGATCATATTGTGGTCGGGTTAGAATAATCAACGGGGCCGGCCGCCGACTTGCCGGCGGGCCGCCCGGATGGCAGGACTCTTTTTTCGTTTCAGGAAAGTTCCGACCCCAAAAATGCGCCGGGGTCCCCGTCGTTCAGGCCGGGGAGGAAGCGTGCGCGTGACCCGAATCCAGCTTTAGCGGGAACCTTTTTGCATGAGATGGATCCGCACGGCATACCGCGCCTTTCGCCCGGACCGTGGCCGTTCTGAGCGTGAAGCGCGAGGGCCAGTGACCCCTGGTGCGCCGTTGGCGGCCGCGTAGACCCCGGCAATCGGCTGAGCCAGGCCAGGTTTGTCTGTCAACGCGGTGGACATCGGGATAATGGGGACCCAATGCGATGTGTGTGATAGCCGAGCGTGGCATCAAGAAGCTCTGTGGAGATCCGCTCACGAGGCTTCATCAAAGCACACGGATTTTTCCGAAGCTAGGGCTGGAACGGCCCGAAGTAACGCCAGGGGGAGATCGGCATCAGACGTGCAGAGCCGAAGGCTTTCAGGCAGCGTTTGATGAGCCAGGCAGCTTTGGGGGCGACCCCGAACTCTCCTCAACTCCATTGGGGTGGGCGGGTGACGGGAGAGTTGATTATGGAGGATTTGGTAGCCGGGGGGCGGGGGGCACGATGTAACATGAACTTCTGCAGAGTGTAAGGTATTCAGTCGGTCGCCCGCGAGCAAAGACTGGCCCTGTTCGAGTTGTCCAAACCATCCGCCATACTCCCGAAATTACCAACCGCCTGCCATTTCTTTTTTTGATAAAGGGTCTGCCCCTTTCGTTGGATCTGGCTCCTTACACCGACAGCAAAATTCCGGTCTATACGTGTTTGTGGGTTATTCCTCAGGTCTTGAAATTACTTGCGAGAACGTTAGACACCAGCGAACTCTACATGAGCCCGGACGTTTTGCGCATGGAACTCGCCGATATCGGGGCCATCTACTTGGAAATGGCTCGGGGTCCTCGGGGTCATATTCGGCGAGTGATCATGCCCCGCTCAACCATCCAACAGTAAATCTGATCTGGGCCTCGGCCGGTATGAACCGAGTCGCACCTCGGCGACCGTACCATTACACACAGGCAACGGCTAGAAGCCAAACACATCACCGGATTTGGCCGTTCTAAAAAGTCTAACGGCGAAAGTCGAGTAAAACTCCCCAGGATAGTTGGAGAATTTTTGACCCCAACCCCTTGAGTTGGGAGCGGTTAACCGTGTGCAGGTTAGTGCTGGCAACGGTGCGATGGAGCTAAAAATGGTGTCGAAAATCGCAGAAGAACTCTATCAAGACGGCATCGCAGAGAGCCGCGCGCTCGGTCGGAAGGCGGTGAGGAGGGCCGACTTGCGGTCCAACTCGCCGTAGCCAAGACGATGCTGATTGCCGGTGAACCCCCGGAGAAGGTCGTTGCTTGCACGGGCTTGACCCCTTGCCCAGGTGGAAGGCTTGCGCACTGCCGATGGTCGGGCGGAAAATTGATAGTCTTGCGGTTGGACGGCGGTGGCTGAGCAATAATCTGTGGGTTTATGCCTCGATCCGCGTTACCCAGGAAGGGCAGACCCTGCACATCACGTTGGTTCGGCCTGCCGGTTTCAAGTCGCCACGGACTTGCTTGCGCCCAACCCGCAAGATTCGCGGTATCCGGCTAATCCCGCCTACCGCTTACGTTTTCCGCTTCAGCCAGTCCGACGTCTTCAATGGTCCCGACCACCCGGTAAGCGCCGAGCGGGACTGATTCGGTCTCATCCCCAGTAATGCCCTGGTCCCAGGACATGCCGTGGGCCTTGCCAGGCTCACGGAATTGTTGCCGCCATCAGAATCCCAGATTACTCGCTCACGTCAGGTACACAACAGATGGAAGTATCAGACAACGCCCCAAACAAGGAAGTTGGGGGCTGATCCTTCAGGCTACTCGGGATGGTCGCGGCGCAGAAGAGCTTCGCCGGTCACGGCGGCGTGCGGAGCGCCCTCGGCGGTTATCTGCAGAGCTATCTTCACCTCGTCGTCGGTCTCGCTTTGGACCGTGCCAGCTATCGCCAGCTTGGTGCCGGGGCGTACAAAACTTCGGAAACGCACGTGAAATTCCTCGACCCGATACCCGTCTTCAACCCAGGGCCCGAGGTACTCGGCCAAGAGGGCCATGTTGAGCATGCCGTGGACGACGACGCCCGGCAGCCCGGCAGCCCTCGCCGCCTCGCGGTCGTAGTGAATCGGGTTATAGTCCCCCGACGCGGCCGCATAGCGAATGAGGTCGGGTTGTTCGAGGATAACATAGGCGGGTTCGAGAAATGTTCTCTTCTTCATCGGAATGGCCGGGCGTTTCAGCGTGGTTCTGGTGACGCTGCGGCGCCAGCTTTCCCCCTTTCTCTGCTTAACCATCGCTCCTCGTCAGGAGGGGGGCCTCGGGTCTACGGGTCCGGGGTCACTTGCGAAGATGCTTCGTCGCCAGCCGGGTACAACAGGAGGGACTCGGCCTCAAAAGCGTCGGTGCCGTCGGCATGTATTGCGCGCGTGGTCAGGGTAACAAACGCCGTCCCCCCCCGCTCCTTGTATCCGCTCACCTCAGCCACCACGGTGACGGTCTCCCCTATGCGTAAGGGGCTAACGTAGCGAAAACGCTGCGTGCCATGGACCAGTCCGGAATCCGGCATCCTCAGGCCAGGAATGGGATTTGGCTGCAAGACAAAGGGAAAGGTAAGCGGTATCTCACGGTCGCCTTGAGAATCCGATTTCTTGGCTAGGGCCGGGATTGCACGACGAAATGAACGCACCCATTCGGGATCGATGACATAGGTGCGCGGCGCGCTCGGCTGCCCGAGTGGTGGGGCGATGGCGGTCATAAAACTCCTCCTTGGGTTGTGACGTCGACTTTGGACGATGGCCTTTAAGTTCTTATGCTAGCAGATCGGAGGGAGTTAAACTATGGTTTGATGGTGTCGTTGAACGTTGTTCCGGTGGAATAATGACATTTTATTGCATGCGCTCACCCTTTTGGTTGGCTTGGGCTATCAGATTGGATGACTACGAACACAAACTCCTCGTGACTAAATGTCGACGTCAGACTTTAACTCCCCGGATTCCCCTGATCCCCGGCCCGCCTCGGGAAGTCTTGGTAGAAATTCCAGCGAATCGGCGCCACCCCCCTCAACTTTAGCGGCAATAGGGGGGTCATGTCCATCTACTGGCGGGCATCTAGCCGGTTATAGGGTATGACCGGCTTTGAGGTAGCCAAGCATCTGAACACCTCGGATGGCCAGGTGTTCGATTCACTGCCCGTGCCAAAGATTGGCATCGAAAAAAGGGGCGGCAGCAGAAATGGCAGCACCGGGTATGCCGACGAAAAAAGGTTCTCGGAACCAAAAGAAAGACCATCGCAAAGCGGTCAAACAACAGCAGTACTAGAAACATGTCGGCCAGGAATAGGCGGAGAGAGCCATCGTCTGACGACGCATATGAGGGTACGTTTTCGAGGATGTCTTGGTTGCCACGATTGCGCCTCAGTACAGTTTGCCGACGTGCGCTGGTGCGCCCCGGGGAGCTGGACAATCGGCTGAGCCAAGCCGGGTTTGTCTGTCAACGCGGCGGACATCGGGATAATGCGGACCACAATCGTGATCGCGCAGCGGCATCAAGAAGCTCCTCTGCGGAGATCCGCTCACCAAGCTTCCCCAACGTTTTTCGGAAGCTAGGGTCGGCCCAAAGCAACGCCTGGGGACATTGACACCAGACACCTGCAGGGCCGAAGACTGTCACGCGGCGTTCGATGAGCCAGGAAGCTTTGGAAACCCTCACCTCGACCCCAGTGGGGTTGGGTGGCGGGAGAGCTCTTGCCGGATTATCCCTCACCCTCGGCGCGTCTTCGAGAAATCGGGGGCTCGCCGTCACGGTGCCTTGACTAGGCTCGGTTGGGTTAGCATAGCCTCAAGACGCCGCTGGAGGTTTTCAACCATGGCGGCGGGGAGATATCCCGGGAAGTCCGCACCCGGCCGCTTGGCGGTGGTTCCAAAAGGCGCTATACGTGGCCCAGATCTAAGCGGGGAGGGCGAGTCGGGGCAGATAACTACTCAAACAAATCCCATGATATATATGTAACTCGCATCACAAAGTGTATAATGCAGGTATGCTAGTGGCGGGGATGCTCCCCGCCGGAGCAAGTCAGCTACCGGATTGCGTGACCGGCCAAGGGGAAACCACCCTGGAAAATCCGCCGTGCGTCGCCCGGAGTACTCGAGTGGGGGCCCGCTTTACCTGCAAGGGGACGGGACAAGCGACGCTAGGAGTGAATGACCGGTTATTGGGGTATGCGTGGTCCCAAGTTCCCCCGAATCACCCATAAGCATGGGGACAAGCAAGAAGGTAGCGGTTGGGGGCCGGATCCCCTCTGTCGCCGGAAGGAAACCACAGTACGGAGACGGGCTGCCTCTGAGCCTGTCGATGAAGGAAATGGCACCCGGCTACCGGCAGGACTTGTCAGGTTGCACTCCCGCTCCTGCGGAGGAGTATGTGGCGGGAGACCGTCACGGAATTATATTGCGTCCTGGGAAGAGCGAACAATTCCAGACGTGCTGGGGAATGCGTGGCTTCGTAGAGCGTCTGAGTAGAGATGCGTTGATATGCTTAAGCACGTTATAGCGGAACAGATTCACCCAGTGCAGGGGAGGCGAGAGAAGTTGAACGACAAAGGTTTGCGAGAGCTGTTGCGAGTATGGCTGGGGATTTCGGTGTCAACCCCCACCAACCTGTTTGAAGCGGCGCGCTGGGATTGGATCCGCTCCGCGATTAGGCCGCCAGCGATGGACTTGGAGGGTCCGTGGAGGCCGCATGAACAAGCATGACGGAAGAATATCGCACCATCGGCCAACTGACCGCTGCCTTTCGCCGGGGCGATTTCTCGCCTTTGGAGTGGGCGCGGCGAGTATGGCAGCGGGTTGAATCCGAGGCCGATCGGTTTGGCGGTTTCACCGTGCGCTGCCGCCGGCAATTCTTGGAACAGGCCCGCCAGAGCGAGAACCGCTACTTCGAGGGGAGGCCGTTGGGGCCGCTGGACGGCGTCGTGATTGGTCTTAAGGACCTCATTACCACACGGGGAATGCCCACCACGGCCGGTTCCCGGATTTTGGCCGACTATCGCCCAACGGCGGACGCCCGCGTCGTCGAGCGCCTGCTAGCGGTGGGGGCCAACTACTACCTGGGCAAGCTTAACCTACACGAATTTGCTTATGGCCCCACCGGGACCAGTTCGTTCTACGGCCCGACCAGAAATCCCTGGGATCCGGTGCGGATGGCCGGCGGGTCGAGCAGCGGGAGCGCGCTGGCAGTGCAGCGAAACTGGGTCAGCGCCGCTTTGGGCACTGACACCGGGGGATCGGTGCGCATTCCCGCTGCCCTCTCGGGTGTCACCGGGCTCAAGCCAACCTATGGCGCGATTCCCGTCGAGGGCGTAATTCCACTCGCCTGGAGTCTTGATCACGTTGGGATTCTGGGGCGGACGGCCGACGATGTTCGCGCCGTCTGGGCGGCGGTGGCCGATGGGCTGGGAACCGCGCTGGCGGCCCGCCCCCGACGTTTTCGCGTTCGTTGGGCCGACAACGTGGGCGAAAGCTACCACCCGATGATCGACAGGTTAGCGCGACAAGCCTTGCGTCACCTATCGGAGGCGGGCTGGATTCAGCTGGATGAAGGCCCGCTGCCGCAATGGGAGGCGCTGGCCGCGGTGCAGCACGTGCTGCTGAGTGCCGAGGCGTCAACCTTTCACTGGACCTGGCTTCGGGAACGGGCTGACGATTATCAGCCCGACGTGCGCGAACGGCTTCAGACCCGGGGCGGACTGCTCGCCATTCACTACCTGGAGGCGCTGCGCCAGCGGCGGCGGTCGATGGCGGCTTTTTCTGCACTGTGGGACCAATGCGACCTTATCGCCATGCCGACGGTTCCGATTACGGCACCGCTGCTTACCCAGACGACGGTTGCCACCCCGGCCGGCACGAGCGAAGACATACGGCAGAGTTTGGTCAAATACACCGCGCCGGTCAACGCCCTCGGAGCTCCCGCCATCGCCCATCCAGTGGGGATGGCCGACGGATTGCCCGTCAGTTTGCAATGGATCGCCCCGCCGGGGCGGGAAGACTGGTTGTTGGAGGTCGTGCAAGGGTACCAGGCCCTGACCGATTGGCACCTCAAAATGCCGGACGTATAGGAATAGGTGGGGCGTCGCAGGATAGTCGCATGTGGAAAAAATTGGGCCGGGCGCCGGGTGCGGGGTTGCAGTTGACGGGTCAGCCAGCGGTCAAAACAGCTATGGCGAGTGCGCTGGCCTGGTGGGTAGCGAGGGCGCTGATCGGTACCGCGAAGCCGTACATGGCGGTTTTGGCGGCCGTGTTGTCGTTGAATGTCACCGTCTCCGATTCGATCTCCCGCGCTCTGCAGCGTATCTTAGGGGTGACGGCAGGGATCGCGGCGGCTTTGATGCTGGCTTCCACGTGGGGGCTGAAGGCGTGGACGGTGGGGCTCTTGGTGCTTGCCTGTCTTCTGTTGGGCCAGCGGCTGGGCTTGGGACCTATGGGTACCCCCCAAATTGCCATCTCGGGTCTCTTGGTGTGGTCGATGGGTCATGGCCGCGAATGGCGCTATGCCAGCCTCAGGTTCTGGGATACCGTGATCGGGGCCGTGGTGGCCATTTTGGTCAACGGCCTCTTTTATCCTGCCGATTTGACCCGTCCCGCCCAGCAAGAGATTGCTGCACTAAGTCGTGCGTTGGCCGAGGTCGAGCACCGTATGGCGAACGCGCTCGGGCGGCGCGATCTTTCGGAGGCAGAGCAGTGGTTGCAAGCAGGACGCTCGATGCTGGCGCGTCTGGAAACGTCGAAGGCGATGATCCGCCGAGCCCGGGAATCACTGCGCTGGAATCCGTGGGGCGGCGCGGGTCGGCGACTGATGCGCGACCTGAGTCGGGGAGCGCAATTAGTGGAGAAGAACGTTAGCCAGGTTCGCTCCCTGGCGAGAATCCTCTACGAGGTTTACCGAGGAGACCCGCATTGGGGTGGCGAAGACTGGAAACTGTTGACAGACCTGGCGGATCGGTCGGCCAGGGCCCTCGATGCCGTGAGTGTTTGGTTTGAGGGCCCGCATGGAAGCCGCCGGACGGAGCCCACCGTCGCCGACCCTTCCTTGCCCGCCGAGGTACCGCCTGATCGCCTGCAAGTGTGGGCATGGGCGTCCACTGCAACCCGTCTGCTGGCGGATACGGAGGAATTCCTTAGTAGCTAAGGATTGCCTAAGCTTGGCTTCGGTACCGGTCAACGCTTTCTTGGAGGATGCGCTCGGCTGTGGTTCTGGGAGCCCAACTGCCGACAGTGGTCGGTTTGTTTTCCAGTGTCTTGTACACGGAGAAAAAATGGGCGATTTCTTTGAGTTGGTGAGGGGATACGTGATCTAACTCCGTCACGTGAAGAAACCGGGGATCGTCCTCGCACACGGCCAGTACCTTGTGGTCGACCCCGTTTTCGTCGCTCATCTCGAGCATACCGACCAGGCGTGCCCTCAGGGTACACCCGGGGAACGTTGGCTGACTGATTAGCACCATAGTATCCAGCGGGTCGCCGTCTTCACCCAGCGTATCAGGAACGAATCCATAATCGGTAGGGTAGTGAAAGGGGGAGAATAGCACCCGGTCCAGCCGAATTCGGCCGGTATGGTGGTCGACCTCGTATTTATTTTGACTGCCCCGTGGAATTTCCACCACCACGTCAATTACTGCCACGGAAATCCTCCTTAGTTCGTTGCCTCAGTTCGTTGTCTTGGTTACGGTCGTTGCTTAGCCCTAGTACCGCTTACATCATACACTGAACCCGGCGGGCGGCCAACTTGAACACCACAGCCGCGCATTCCCCTGCCTTGGGCGCTAGCCAAGCGGGGGTTGACCGGTTTTGGGGCATGCGTGGTCACCGGTAGGCGGGCGGGGTACATTGCCCAATGCCGACCGCCTATGATCGGCCTTTGCAACCAACCGCGCCAGTTCGTCTGGCGGGGACATGTTAGGGCATGTGGCCAAAGTACGCTCGGCATCTCCCGACCTTATCGGCAACAAGCGCGGCAGTGTTGATTCTCGTCAGGCGTGAATGAGGGCAGCTTTGTTGTACCCCGGCGAGAGGGAAAGCACGGCGCGCAGTCAGTCTTTGTTCGCCATATATATGTGTGCTTGACCTGACGACATGGGGAGAGACCCCGGAAACCCCCACAGGGCCTCGTAGAGGCTAGGCGGGGGGAGAGTTTATTCGGCAGACTTTGCCAGCTTCGGAAGCGTGCGATAATATGAGGGGAAGAGAGGGGAGCGAAGGGTGCAGCGTCGTTGGGCAAATATTTCGTTGGCGATCGCGTTGGTGTTCTTTTTGCTGTCGTTGGCATTTCGGCATAACCCGGTTGCGCCCTACGTATTGGCGGGGTCGTTGGCTTCGTTGGCTGGGGGGGTCGCCGACTGGTTTGCGGTAACCGCCTTGTTCCGGCATCCCCTGGGACTCACCTGGCTGCCCCATACCTCTATTATTGCCAAGAATCGCGATCGCATTATTGATGCCATCGTTGTATTGGTGCAGAATGAATTGCTGTCGCTGGAATTCATCACTGCCACCTTGAATCACTTCAACGTAATCGACCTCTTGATACAATGGTTACGTCTGGAGGGAGAATCGGAGCCGGAGGTGATCCGGCGGCTGCTGCCCGAAATGTTGGACTTGCTGCCGGTGGACCGCTTAGGCGACCTATTGGCCTCATATTTGGACCGCCAGGCCGGTAACTGGTCAGTGGCCGACATGCTGGCGGAGTGGATCAAGTGGCTGATTCAATCCGAAAAAGACCGCGACCTGTTTCGATTTTTGGGTAGAGAGGCCGAGTCGGTGCTGAATACGGTTGAATTCACCGAGGATATCGAGCAGCGGTTGAAGGGGATGATTGAGCATTACAGTAAAACCACCACCAAGAAACTCTTGGTGGGCGTCTTGGAGTCGATGGGAACCATCGACTATAAGGAACTGAGTGAAAGCATCCGCATCCATCTCATTGAGTGGATAGATTCTGAGCACGCCTTCGAGCAGTTTGAGCTGGCGTTGGTCCGCGTGCGCCTGGGGCTCAAGGACGAAACCAAAATTCGCCGTACCGCAGAAGAGATCAAGATGCAGTTGGTCCGCCAGATCCCCTGGGCGGGTTTGCTCCGGCGTGGGGTCGATCAGTTGAAAACCGCGGCCCGCGACGGGTCGTTGGCCCGCGAGCTTGGGCACTGGGGGTCCGAGATCGCCGACGGACTGGTCACCGACCCCGCCAGACGGGAACATTTGGAATCTTTGGTCAAAGAGTTGGCGTTCGGCCTGTTGAAACGGTATCATCCCCTGGTCGGACGTCTGGTGCGTGATAACCTGCAGTCGATGGACGAGCGCGAATGGATCGACAAGCTGGAATGGTATGTGGGCCGGGATTTGCAGTGGATTAGGATCAACGGCGCCCTGGTTGGCGGGTTTGTGGGCCTGATTATGGAACTGGTCTTGCGCCTTACGCATGTGGGCCTCTAGCGCCCCTGGGCTAGCGTCGCCGGGTCAGATCCACCATCGCATTGATTTCCGCCCCCACCACGAGGGCCAGGCCGGCAAAATACAAGTAGAGCATGAGCAAGATGAGGGTGGTCAGACTGCCATAAATGCGGCTATAAGTCGGGAAGTGGTTAACGTAGGCTGAAAAACCCCAAGACACGGCAAACCACAGGCCAAGCGCGGCGAGCGTTCCCGGGTTTGCCCAGCGCACGCTGAGCGGTTGGTCGGGCAGCACGGCGTAGAGAACGGCCAGGGTTGGCCAGAGCACCGACAGCAGAAACAGCCAGCGCAGGGGTGACAGCACGGCGGGTGAGAACGTGCGGTGGAAAACAACCCAGAGCACGAAGCGGAGTCCAGCCGTCCCAAACACGACCAGGACGATGACGGCGGCGAACCCAAGGCCGACGCTTAAGCCAGCCAGAGCGGCAAGCACATATGTCTTCCACCACGCCCGACGCCTGGGCAACGGTAACTCATAGGCGTGGTTGATGGCATCAATCAGCTGCCGGAAGGCACCCGACATTCCCCACACGAAACCAAGCGCGCCCACCGACAGCAGGGCCGGATGCTTGCGTACCGCCAGCTGCTGCCAAACGTGAACAATAAAGGCCAGTAAAGGGTGGGGCAACACCTGGCTCAGCGGGCCCTTGACCAGCGCGCCGGCGTCTGGGGAAAGATGCAAGAAGGCGAGCAGCGCGCTCAAAAACAGCAATAGGGGCACCAGAGCAAACAGGAAGTTGTATGCCAGCGCGGCGGCGTAAGTAACCGCGTCGTCACGTATCATCCGGCGAGCTAAGCTCCGCACGAAGCGCCGGCCCCCGGCAAGCTCTCGCCGGTCGAGTCGCACCGACATTCCCCCCTTGGTCGAAACTAAGCCTCGATCCGCGTCAGTTGCATGATTGCATTCCCCGGATTATTATATACGCGATGCGGGGACTTGATCTTGACGCCGGAGCGGACGTCAGGAAAGGAGACGAGTGATGCCAACGGTTAACTTAGAAATCACCGAAGCTGCCCTATCTGCGTTGGAGCAGTTGCTGTCGGAGCGCAAGGCGGAGTATGTTCGCCTAAGCGCGGGCCAAGCCTGCGGATGCGGGCGCATCGGTTATCAGATGCAATGGGAACCGACGAAGGCATCCGATGACGTCGTCGTTCCCACACGGGGCTTGGATTTGGTTATTGGCCCGGAGAGCGTGGAATATCTTCACGGCGGCCGTGTCGACTACCGTCGCGAACAGATGCAAGAAGGGTTTGTCATCGAAAATCCCAGTGTTTCCTCGGGCTGTAGTTGCGGCAGCCATTGATAGGGGTTGCCATCGCGCGAGGCCTCGTCCGCCCGCTAGGCAGGAGGGCGAGGCCCTTCAGGTTTGCCTGCGCGCCTGTTGGTGCGCACGGTGAAGGCGCCCGCGCAAGCACGGCGAGCGGCTCCTCAACCCAGCAGCGGGCCAATCGCGAATCGAGACATACGACGGTGAACATCCGCGGACCCAGCCTAGAGAGGTTGGCCTCGGCCGCGGAAGCCCTTTCGCACCACCAAACGACACCCGGGCGGGCAGGACCCCCAGAGTTGGGTGCAACCGCCGCCGAAGTGATGGCCGCGTTTCTAACCTACGGACTGGTGTGACTAGCGCGCAAGGGGACATCCAGAGAGGATTGCAACCCTGGTATCCGACGAATACCACCCCGTCGTTGCTCGGGACGCTGGCCGCCTTGAGGCCGCGGAACGGGCGAGGAGCGCTTTCCTCAAAAGTGGCAACCGAAATAATCCAGGTTTTGGGGGGAGGCCAGCTGGCTTTCGACGAAGGCCGTCACCCAAGCGACAAAGTCCACACAATGGGGTTGGGTTGGCAGTTACAGCCCCCTGTGAAAATAGATGCCCAACACAACATCTGGTATTTGGTCGGTTATAACCTGCACTATATATCGATTACTGGTCTTTATCTATGCCGACCGCGACCCCCGTTTTTCATTCATGGGGGTGCCCCGAACTCGGGGCATGGGCGTCTCCTGTCAAGCTACCCAGTGCGAGGTGGCAAACAGAGAGACAAACAGGGCACCCAGGGTCAGGGAGACGGAGAAATAGGTTACCCGCAGGCGGGGATAGCGGTCGAGCAGAATGCCCGTGGCGATGAAAACGGGGAAGGCCTCCAAGAGCAGGCGTGGCACCGACATTAACGGCACCCCCTGGGCAGGATAGGTCAACGGCACCAACAGTGCCAAACCGCCGTATAGCCAAAGATAGGTTGGCATCCAGCGCAGCGACGCGACCAGCACCACGATTCCGTAGACGGCAAACCAAAAATTATAGAAATTCATCGCCACCGGCTGAGGGATGCCGCCGTGAAAGAGCGCTGCCGGCGATAGGGCGATGGGTACAGACTGGTATGCGGTCACCACCCCTTGCCACAAGGTTTGCCAAAAAAAGGCGAATTGGCGGCCCCAGTTGGACTGCGCTTGTTCAAAGACCAAGGGATAGTGAAAGAGCGGCGTAAGATACACCATGTACAGGATGAGACCTAGGGGAATCACCGCAGCTGGCCAAAAGCGGCGCAGTTGGGGGCCGTGCCGCCGGAAAATCACCCAAACCAGGGGAACCGCGAGCAAAATGCCATACATGCTGACCAGCAAGGCAAACCCGCCCAGAATGCCAGCTGACCAATAGCGACCGACGCGCAGCGTGTACATGGCGCTGATGGCCAGAGCTAGGAAAAGCGCCTCGGAATAGACGGCTTGGGTATAAAAGGCGGTGGGGAAGAATGAAAAAGCGATGACCGTAAACCATGCCACCCGTGGTCCGAAGTCGACAATGGTCAGCTTGTAAAGCATCCAGCAGGCGACAGCCATCGCCGCCCAAGATACGAAAATGCCGCCGATGGTTGTCGAGGCCCCAAGCAAGTGGATGGACAGAGGATAGAGGGGAAAAAAGGCGGTGGCGGTCGGAGTCCGATAACCGTGTTGGGCGATGGTCAGATACCATTGACCATCCCAGTGCGACCAAAGTCCGAAGAGGGCGCGGTAGACGAGGTTTGACGGCACCGGGAGGACTCCTGGGGGTGATTCTACCCACGCATGGGGCAGGTAGATGTAGGCCAGACCGGCGACTTCGGCGAAGAACAGGTGGGACACTAGGTAGACCCAGCCCACGACCGACCAGGCGGGCCGAAGATTGACCGAGCGGGTCGCCAGGTCGGTGCCGGCGACAGACGGGCGGGTGTCGAACTGTTTAGCCATGGCGCCTCCTGAGATGCTGGTGACTGACGTATTGGTGAGGTCGCCGGGATTTGGCCTGCAGCGACGACAACCGGGAAAGGGCGAGCCGGTCTCCACGCACGTAGTTCCCCAACTTGAAGAGTTGGTAGGGGGTGAGGTTGGTGGAGGAGGCGGTGGCCACCCCTACCAACGAACTCGCCTCCAACGGCGTGAGCTGGGGCAAAGTGGTCATCAACTGGTT
The DNA here is from genome assembly GCA_021846365.1 of Bacillota bacterium. GTDB lineage: Bacteria > Bacillota > Sulfobacillia > Sulfobacillales > Sulfobacillaceae > JAJZXC01. The sequence goes on from JAJZXC010000043.1 coordinate 13,965, forward strand.
CAAAAAGGCGAGCTCTTGGACCGGATGGCCGCGGCCGCCGGGATAGCCCAGAACCCGCAGCGAGTGCGCGATGCTGTCCTCGGCGGGCCAAGTCTTGGTGTCCTTAATGAGCACGCTCAACACAGTTTTCAAACCGCTGACGGGCATGAAGAAGTAACGGGTCGCGGTAAACCCCGTCGACCGGTCGATGGCATCCGCCACAATCTGCGGAGAAGCCATCGATACCCCCTGCCAGGCGGGGACCCGGAGGTAGCCTCCGGTCCCGTTGGGCAGGCGCAATCGTATCCTTCCAGGGATGGGGATAACGGTCAACCTGTCGTCACGCGGATGTACGGTGGCCAAGAATCCGATCAGGCCGGGATGACTGGACGGTCCGTCCACGATTACGGTAATTGCCAACGGATTGACCGGACTAATTGGCATCACCACCCGACGGGTGGTGATCTTGGCGTGAAATACGAGAGACACAGCGAAGATCAGCCCGCCGGCAGCGAGTGCGAGAACCGCCAGCAACCGCTGACGGAAGGCTAATCCCATGGCCGTAGGTGACAGATTTTTAGGCGTCATCCAACTTCCTTTCGGTCTTTTCAGCTAGTCCCCATCCGCGTGGGCCGGGCCTCATGGGGCCGAACCGGTTTGGGGATTGTCCGCCTTCCCCGAAGAAGATTTCCTCCAGTCTCACCCGCATCCCGCTCCAATCAACGACCCTGCCCTTGCCCAAGCGCCGCCTGCTCAGGCCTGGACTCAAGGTTCCGGGGCCGGGTCGCGCCGTCCGCTCGGCATGAGCTTCATTAACGGCAATCGGAACCGTTTCGCCCCCATACGGCCACGACAAGTCGAATACGCGCCTGCCGGTGCCGAAGCCGGGACTCGCGAACTAGTGCGCAATGCGGGGCCCCAGATCGCGACCGTTTTGGCCACGGGCGATTAGTGCGGTCCCCGGGGGGCACTTGCTTGCCTTCACGCGAATCAGCGGTGCCAACCAAAAATGCCGCCTCGGCAAAGGCCGCGGCCCGGAAGCTTGCACGCAGTCGTTCCCGTGACTCGTCAGATACGTTATTCTATCATGTTTGCTATGCCGACCCACCTTTGGCAGAATGAAGCCAAATCGTGGCGCAATACTTTCAAGGAGCTTTGCCAAGGTCGACTGCAATGGCATAGTCTTTGTCAAAGCGGCTGCCGCCGCAGATTTGGAAGACTTCGTCAGCCAAAGCCGAGCCCAGGGTCCAGGATAAGTTGAGGCGGAACGCGGGGGAATATTGGACTGCGTGAACACCATGGTCATCTCCTATCGAACCAGAATGCGGATCCGGCGAATGACCACCGGATGAACCGGTTGGCTGATTTCATGGGTTTGGGGGTTTTTCCGGACTTTGCCCGCCGCGATCTTTTCGACCACGCTCATCCCCTGAGTAATTCTGCCCAATTCGGTGTAATTGGGGGTGACGTTGAGGTTTTCGCTGGCGAGACCGGTGCAGATGAAGAATTGACTGCCGTTGCTGTTGGGAGCACCCTGATTGGCCATAGCCACGATCCCCGGCTGATACGGAAGATGGGGGCGGCTTCCCGTCCAGGAATATCCCGGCCCTCCGGTGCCGCGGTTGAGCGGATCGCCGGTCTGAATCATGAAGGGTTTGATCACGCGAAAGAAGGTGTCGCCGTCGAAAAAGCGATGGTTAGCCAAAAATACGAAATTGTTGGTGGCCCGTGGATCGCTTTTGGCGAACAGGGTCATCTGAAAACGTCCCGCCGACGTAACGAAGTCGGCAATATAGATCTTTTGTGGGTTGATGGTCATCGCCGGAGGCCTTTTCCAGCGCAGGAGGCGGCCGCTGACCTTTGTCCCCGCGTGATGATGGCTGGCGGCGGCTAATCCGCAGCCGCCAAAAAGCGTCATGCCGATGGCTGCCACGGCAGTAATCGTAATCGGACGTTGCAAGAACTTCCCTACCTTCCATGTGAATGTCCGCGGGAATGCTGGGGGTTTCGCCCGGGGAAGGAATAGAGCTCACTCCTTGCCTTGCTGCCACGGAAAGGTGGTTCTCCATTGTGCTGGCGTCGAGATGCAATGCCTCCAGGCCTCGGCCGGGCGGCCTGCCCCGGCGATGATCGCACAAGGCCTAGCGATGCGTTGCGACGGCTCTGCGGCCTGCCAATTTATTGTAAGGGAGCGGCGAAGATTTCAAAAGGGCGAGCCGGCGGGATCTCGTCCGCCTATTCGGATTTCGGTGTCGGCAAGGTCTAGACTGTAGGGGGAGGTCGAAATGAATGCAAGCAATCGTATTGACAGAATACGGCGGCCCGGAGGTGCTGCGAGTGTCGGAGGTGGACGATCCCGTCCCCGGGTCGGAAGAGGTACTGATTCGGGTTCGCGCGGCGGGGGTGAACCGTGCCGACTTGTTGCAGCGGGAAGGACGGTACCCGCCGCCCGCTCCGGCCCCCAAGGTGGAAATTCCGGGACTGGAATGCGCGGGGGAGGTGGTCGCCGTCGGCGCCCGGGTGAGCCTGTTTAAGCCTGGTCAGCGGGTGGCGGCGCTGGTGACCGGCGGCGCCTACGCGGAAAAAGTGGCGGTTCATGAGCGTCTGGCCTGGCCGGTGCCGGCGGCAATGACCTGGGCGGAAGCGGCCGCCGTGCCCGAGGCGTTCCTGACCGGGTATGATGCACTGACTGAACAAGCGGGGCTGATGGCCGGGCAGTGGGTGCTGATCCACGCCGCCGCGGGCGGGGTAGGCTCGGCCGCGGTGCAACTTGCCACTTGGATGGGGATACACGTGGTGGCTACGGTGGGGTCGGCGGAAAAGGCGGCATGGGTGCGCGGCCTGGGGGCGGACCACGTGGTCGACTATCGCCGGCAGAAGTTCTTGGAGGTGGTCCGCGCCCGCACCCCGGGGATGGACGCGGTCCTGGATTTGGTGGGGCAGACGTATTGGGACGACAATCTTCAGAGTCTAGCGCCGGGCGGCGTCTTGGTGGTGGTGGGGACGCTGGCTGGCGACCGCGTCGAGGCTAGTTTGGGCATGCTGTTAGGTCGGCGGCTGACGGTGCGGGGCACGGCCTTGCGTTCCCGCCCGCTCGAACTCCGCCTTGCCCTCGTTCAGCGGTTCATCCGCCGGGTGCTGCCGACATTGGTCGAGGGGCGGCTGAAACCGCTGGTTGACACCACCTTTCCGTTGCTTGAAGCTGGCCGGGCGCACGCCTACATGCGGGAAAATCGGGTGTACGGCAAGATTGTGCTTACGGTCTAACCCTCCCTTGCGGCGGGATGGCGGCCGCGCGCACCGCATCCTCAGCCCACGCCGGGAGCGGTCAGATACGCCACGATTCTGTCCATCACTTCGCCGAAGCCAGTGGGGCCCGCTTTGACCTCGGGGGGAAAGC
>JAJZXC010000267.1 GCA_021846365.1 Bacillota bacterium
ATCCCGACCTAGCGGGATGGCAAATACTGGCACTTCGCCAGATTCGGAGGGGGTACCGGGAGTTTCGTTTGCTTAGCCGTGCCGAGAAAAAAAGTGCTTGACTCTTACACCCCACGCTGGGCCGGAGTCCAGGAGGGGGTTAAGCGGTATTATGTTCAATATTGCTTACCGGTGTTCATTATCCGAATAGCTGCATGGACGTGTCAATCTAACTCTAGACTTTCGTACTCATTTTTTGGAACACGCTGAGCCAACGCAATTGCTACGGAGAAAGCGGCCAAAATGCGCACACCGCGGTTGCTGAAGAAACCTTATTTCATTATCGCGACCGGCGCCCTCTTCGCTGACCATTCGCCGATGGAGGCATATGCGCCCAGGATCGGACATATCACGTAGGGAAAGAATTCTCTCAAGTGAGGTGGGAACGGTGCCCTACTATTGGTACGCAATTGTGCCCAGTCTCCCGCTGCGAGCGGAACGATCGCCCGTACCGGTAGCGTTGGCACCGATTGCCTACCGGGACCTAACGGCAGTCGTCGCCGAAGTCGCCAGACACCGGGTGCTCCCAACCACGTCGGCTGTATGGGATCACCACCGGGTTATCGAGCATCTATCGGAGGTTACCGAAGCTCGCGTTCTGCCACTGCGCTTCGGCACCGTCCTGCCAGATCTTGACGCCATTTTCCGGCAACTGACCAATCACTATGAACAGTGGCAAGGCCTTCTCAAGACACTCGCCGGCTATGGGGAACTGGCGATAAAAGTTCTGTGGAACCCCCCGCCGATCAGCGTGCCTGCGCCGACAGCGGTATCCCCCTACCTGGCAAAACGGCTTAATCAAAGGCGCCTGCGGGAAGTTGCGAAACAACAGGCTGACGCTATCGACCGCCAGCTGGCCAGCTTGGCCGCCCGCCGTCAACAATCCATCTTGCCGGTGCCAGAGTTGCTGATGGCGGCAAATTACCTGGTCGCCCGGCACCAAACGACTGCATTTCGGCAAATGGTGCGGCTCTTGATGGATGAGAACACGACCTATCGCTGGCTGTGCACAGGTCCGTGGCCGCCGTACCACTTCAGCTCCGTCGAGGACGCCTGATGGACGGCGACCATCCGCTGGTTTCCCCCGATAGCGGCGATGCCTTTCGAGCCCTGGTGTCGGACGCCAACCGGACCGGACCGCTTGTCGACGCCGGCGACAGCGCCCAGGGCCTAGCTCGACTCGTCTTAACGGTCATTGAACTTCTCCGCCGCCTCTTAGAGGAAACCGCCATCGATCGAGTCGAGGCGGGCAATTTGACCGACGCCGAGATTGACGCGCTGGGGCTGGCGCTCGAGCGCTTGGAGGAACGTATGGGGGAGTTGAAGGCCATCTTCGACCTCACGGACGTCGAGCTAAATCTTGACCTTGGCCCGTTGGGCCGCTTGTTGTGATCGGGAGGAAATAAGCATGGCCGAGACGCGCGTGATGGGAGCCCCTAAGAGCTCTTCCCTGGCCGATGTGCTAGACCGCATTTTAGACAAGGGCGTGGTCATCGCGGGCGATGTCAAGGTCTTGATCGCCGACGTGGAGCTGTTGACCATCAAGATTCGGCTCCTCATTGCCTCCGTCGACAAAGCGATGGAAATTGGAGTCAATTGGTGGCAAGGCGACCCCTACCTGAATAATCAGATGGCCGAGTTGCTGGAAAGCCACCGGGCGTTGAAGGCACAAGTAGAATCATTAACCTCGTCCAAAAAATCCTAAGCCCAGGGGCGGTGCAGTCCAAGGTGGAACGGCAGAGCGGTGCGCAGGAAGACCACGCCCTTCTTTGGTTATACGGGGTGATGCCGAACGAGCGCGCCATCTTGCCCCAAGTGGCCGATGTGGAAGGTCGGCTCAACTACCGTCTGGTTTGCACAGCGCGACTGGCCGCCCTGGTCGCGCGGGTTCCGGCCGACGAATACGACGAATCCCACCTGCAACCCCATATGGACGATCAAGCATGGCTGGTGCCGCGCGTACTCGCGTTTTCCGCCACGGTTGCCGACGTGTTCGCACACACGGTCATTCTGCCGGCTCGCTTTGGCACCGTCTTTAGTTCACAACAACACCTGGCTGAGGTCCTGGTCGCGGATGAAACGTCCTTGGTCGACCGTTTGCAACATCTGCAAGGTCGTGAGGAGTGGGGGCTCAAGATATTCGCCCATGTAGACCGGTACTTGGCTGATGAGGTCTCCCGCACGCTGGCCGAGCTTGGCAACGCCGCTGGCAGCGGCGGGCGGCTACACTTCATGAAGAAGAAGCTTGCCACCACTTTACAAACCCGTGTCCGCGATGCCATCCAGGCCCGAGCCCTGAGCATCCATGAAAGTCTGCTGAAGGAAGGCTATCCGGCCGACGTGGGTCAGAATCCAGCCCCGGAGCACCTCGATAATGGCGCCGTTCTGCTCTTGAAAACTGCCTACCTGGTGACCAGCGATGCCCGCCGCCACTTCTTGGCAGTGGTCTCGGAGCTCGCGGATGCCTCAGCGCCGACGTTCGACCTAGTGCCCACCGGTCCGTGGGTGCCGTACAGTTTTGCCGCGCTAGCCCCGTCCGATTAGGGTTCTGCAAACCGCCACGCTGAGTACGGGTAGAAAGGCAGGCCGCGAATATGGAGGTCCCTGGGCAGCCCGACGATCTCACCCTATTCGACTTGTTAGAGCGGGTAATAAACAAAGGGGTCGTCGTGCAGGGAGACATCGTCATTTCGCTGGCCGATATTGACCTGCTCTATGTAAACCTTCGTCTGCTGATTGCATCGGTGGCCAAACTGGAGACAGTCAGCGGCCAGCGCTTCCGTCTGGACGGGGGCTCGCCAACCAAGCCCGGCGACGATCCCGCCTGAGCATCGTCGATCATGCCCCCATCGCCTGCCTTTTCTCGTGAATATCCGGTAGGAGCGGCGGTTTAGCTCACCACTCGCTATTTCGTATAGTAAGGACTTAGGCCAAGTTGAGGTACGGTAAGCAAAGTTTGCCCGCTAGTAATTAGATCTGAGTTTCGCCATTAGCTGGCGGCACAACCCG
>JAJZXC010000268.1 GCA_021846365.1 Bacillota bacterium
GGCTTGCAAGAGGATTGAGAGGGCGAACCGAACTGATAGGCAAGCCTTGGTGCCTTGCTGGGCCACACAGCTAACCGGCAGTCGGCGTCGATACCAGTGACTGTGCAAGAGCCTAGATATATTCGGCAACCGCGAGATAAACCAGACCTGGCACCAAGATCTGGGACGCGCCGCGAACAGCACCATCTATGTCCAGGACGTCAACGGACGGCATGGTACGACTACGCTTGGCAGATCCACGTGTCGCGCCTTGCCCATCTCCCATGCCGGTCTTGGGGGAAATGCCGTAGCCTGGATCTGACCGGCTCTCGGAGCAACCAATTGGTGCCATTGATGAAGTCTATCATCAGCCAATTGACCCACCAACTTTCACAAGACCAGTTTCCTGCGTCTGATCCGCCGCTCACCGCTCTTCGGGAGCGAAGTTCATCCTCTTTCACCGTTGGGCTAACCCAGGTGAATGCTCAGGCGTGATATTGTAGTGTGTTCTTCCGCCGATTGTCGGCGTCCGGGAGCATGAAAAGAGGAGCGGGTGTCGAAGTGGTCCATTGGGTCTTCTTGTCACAGCCGGCTCTGGTGTGAGATCATGCGTCCATGACATGGCGGGCACCGCTTTGCCTTGGGCGAAAGGAGTTCTGCAAATATGCAAGTGGTGGCTCTGGGAGGCACCGAGATCGGGGCCTCCTCGCTCTTCATTGAGGTTCACGGGCGCGGTTTTGTAGTCGATGCCGGGGTCCGCTATGAGGAGCGGGATCCGTTGCCGAGCTATGCTCTGCTGGAAACACTGGGGGCGAAGGTCGAAGCCATTTTTGTCACCCATGCCCATCAGGATCATACGGGTAGCCTGCCCGTGCTCTCGCGACTGTACCCGGCGGCTCCCATCTTCATGACTCAGCCAACCTTGGCGATTACCCGTGTCATGTTGGCCGACGCCTTAAAGTTGGCCCAACAAGGGGTGGGGCCGCGGCTGTTCGGCGAACAGGATTTGGAGAACATGTTGGGCAGGGTGCGGGTCATGGGGCAGGATCGGGCTATAGGGTTTGAGGACATTCGGGTGTCGACATTTTCAGCCGGTCATATTCTGGGCGCGGTGGCATTCGGCTTTGAAACGCCGGAAGGCAGTCTCTTGGTGACCGGAGATTTTTCTGTACGCTCCGGGCGGTTGCTCCCTGGCGGGATGCGATTTCCTCGCGGGTGTCACTTCGATACGGTGGTGACCGAGGCGACCTACGGCGACCGGCTGCATCCCAACCGCGCGGAACAGGAACGTGGTCTGGTGGAACGGGTGAGCACGGTCGTGGCCGGCGGCGGCTTTGTGCTTATTCCCGCCTTCGCCGTGGGACGTGCCCAAGAGGTGCTGGTCATCCTCCAAGAGGCCATCCGCCACAATCCTGAGGTGCCTCGCTTTCCCTTGGTGGTGGACGGGCTGGTCCGTTCGATCAACCCCATCTATGCCAGTTATCCGCATCTGTTGAACGGACCCATGCGACGCCTTTTGCATCAAAAGGGCCATGTCTTTGATCCCGACGTGGTACGCGCCATTCATTCCGCCGGAGAGCGGCGGCAGGTGCTGCAAGGCAAGCCCGCTTGCATCGTGGCTTCGTCTGGCATGTTAAATGGCGGCCCTTCAGTGTTTTACGCCGCCGAAATGGCCAAGAACTCGGCGAATGCCATATTGCTCTGCGGCTATCAAGACGAAGAATCTCCCGGACGCGCCTTGTTGCACTTGGCGGACGCTCCAACCGACCAACGCCAATGGATACTGGGCGATCGCGTGCTGACCCTGGACTGCCAGCTCGGGTTTTATTCGATGTCCGCCCATGCCGACCGCCAGGAAATAGTGACCGCCTTGAGTGCACTTGCTCCGCAGAGGGTGGTGGTGGTCCACGGTGATGCCAAAGCCCGCCGCACCCTGGCCAAGGAATGGGAAACCATGGGGATTTCGGCGTCGGTGCCAGAGGTGGGCGAACCCGTCATCTGCCAAGCCCTGGCCACGCAGTCCCGCCCGTACCTGCCCGAAACCGAAGAACCCGTTGACCGTTCCACCTGGAACGGGAAGGTGCTGTTGGTTGCCCGGGCCGACGCTGCGCCCACCTTGGTATTGGTAATTGGCCAGCAAGGCGCTGCGGTAAAGGTACAAGATGCCCAAGGCATCGTTTTTGCCGTGTCGTCGGCCGAGGTGCTCCTTACCGTAGGACCGCTCCCCCCCGGGCAGGAGCGCCTAGCTTACCTTGCCCAGTTGGGGGCAGCGGCCCGTGCCGCATACGAACGGGGCATGCTCTACGGCCGGCAGCCGGTGCAGCGGATCGCCTCCGCGCTTGCGGAGCACCATGGCGACCTCATGCCGGCCGAGCTCCAAGTCGCCGAGTTGCTCGAACCGTACGGCTACCGTAGGCTGAAAGCGGATCCCGCAACCCGCCGCGCCACCGCGTTGTGTCGTTTTCCCTGGGCGATTCCGGAGCAAGTGCTGGGCCGTCTGCAGGCGATGGCGGCCGCCCGCGATTGGACGTTTTCGGTGGCTCCAGAGATCTATGTGCCCGCATTGGTCGAGCTGATCCGCGAGGTGGTGGGGGATATGGTTAAGACCGGCTCGCCCCGTGTGTACCCCGAAGAACGTCGCATTATCGTCCCGGTCACCTCTGACGGAAGCTCGGAATCCGATCGGTCTGCCTGGGCCGCGCTGATTAGCCAACGAACAGGCGGCCGAGCGCTCTTTGAAAAGATCGCAGTGCAGTCCACCAAAGCCCGCGTGTCCAGGGAGCGATGGGAACAGAACGCGGCGGCCCGCCGACTGCGGGAAACAGCGCGCCCAGAGTGGGCAATCGAGCGCTACGCTATCTACCCGGACGAAGGAAAGATGGTACTCTACGCCACTTTTCCCGACGTCCTAAACCAAAGCCCCGGATTTGTCGAGTGGGTTGAGGAGGCTTCCCGGGAAATCGGCTGGGAAATCGCCCTGGCTCCCCGGGTTAATCAGGGAGCCTTGGCCAAACTGGGGCAGCAGATGGTTCCCTGTCTGGCGCAACCCTCCCTCTACCTG
>JAJZXC010000044.1 GCA_021846365.1 Bacillota bacterium
ATTTCCGCCAAAGGTGTCTCAGGTGAGTCAGCCCTATTGCATCTTTCCCCAACCTTTCCTTCGCCTAGGTTCCGCTACCTGCAGGTGCCGTACAACAAAGCGCTCTAGAGTGCAACGATCTTCATAGCTGATGCCTACGAATCGCACCGCCGTTTCCCATCCCAACCGACCTCGAAAGTCTCGGGGGTGTTTGTCGACGCGTACGACCGTTGCCTTAACTTGCAACGTGTCATTGCCCAGACGCAACCCTAGCGTCAAACCCAGATCCGGCCAGAGCGCAATCGCGCTGGGAAACCGCAGCCCGGCCACCGACAGGTCCATCGTGGTGGTAAGATATCGCTCCCGATGCGGGATCCCATACTCCACCGGCACTGTCACCCGGATTCGGGGAACCATGCGCTGTTCCACCGGAAAAGGTTTGCCTTCCAGGCTCACCCGCATGATGGGCAAGGTTTCCAGCACGTTGATCATACGTGCCACCTGCCCCCAGCGAATGTCGTCGGCCGACCACACAATTTGAAACGACTGCCCTGGCAGCGGCGTAAGTTCCGATTCAATATCAGCCAAGGCCTCCAAATAGACGTCTTGATCCAGGCAGCGCAAAACCCTGGTGCGCACCGAACGCCTGCCTAAGACCAATTCGATAATCATGTTGGGTAAAAGACTCACTACCGCCATCACCTCGGGGGTGGCGGTTTTCCCGCCGTATTTAACGTATATACGGTCCAGATCCCTTCCGGCGGGTCACTGTTGGCCGCTCAATCCGCCGCCATGCTTACATCCAAATTCCACGGGTAGCTCTGGTAATGGCTTGATACCGCATCGTCCGACTTGGACTGGCAAAGCAATCGAATTCCTCTGGACTTGCGAACCCATGCTTAATCATGGCGTGTCGCAATTCCTTGGAACTCATCTCAAAACCGTTAAACCGGCTCACGCCTATGTAGTTGCCGGGCGAAAGCATAATCTGAGGCACCCACGCCTTGTCGTCGGGCAGCCACACCGCTCGCAGGTCAAACATCCGTCGGTTGCCGGTCACTTCCCATACACCGGTCCACTCATGCGCCCCCATCACTACATGATACATGCTTTGCCGATTTCGTTCACGGTTACACTTAATCAGGTGCTTGCAAAAAATCGGGCCGTCGACGGTTTCGTCAATCTGGTACAAGACATGTTGCAATATGTAGGCAATCAGGGCGGAACGATCGGGAATCGGATCCCCGTTGGGAAAGCGTAGTTCAGAGCGCATTTGACGGCCTCGCCGTTTGGGCTTGGGCATGACAAATATGGGACTCGGCAGTTCGACGGTCTGTCCACGGTCGAAAATAGCCAAAGATTTGGTAAGCATATGATTCCCTCCTGGTTAACCATTAGCCGATTTTGTTCGCATCTTCGACAAGATATTACCAGCTCCTCTTTTTCGCCACCTTTTTCTTCGTACGACCCCGTGAGGCAGCCGCTATCCGGCCTGCTCTTCCCCTTAACCACGACCGGGCGACAGCAAACGACAAGCCCAGCAAAGGCATATACATTATAATAGTTTTAGTGTATACTCTCCTAAATCCCCCCTGGAGGAAGGACGATAGCGTATGCTAATTCAAGTGGCTTCCGAATCGCTTCGTGGCATGCCAGCCAGTCATCGCACAACGTCGGGTCTGGAGTGGATAACCGACGAACCCCAGGCCATGGGCGGAGACAACACTGGCCCCAATCCACTGGAAGCAGTGTTGGGAGCCTGGGCCGGCTGTCTGGTGATTGTGACCCGCATGGTGGCGGCCGAAAACGGATGGACGGTAGGTACCGTCACCACGGATACCCGCGGTGAGTTCGATCCGCGGGGATTCATGGGCCATCCTGGGGTTTCACCCTACTTCTCTGAAGCTGCGGCGGTGCTAAGTGTGCAAGAGCCAACCGATGCTCAGCTCGTAACCCTCGGTCAAGCGGTGGAGGCCAGATGTCCGGTCAGCGGACTCCTAAAGGCAGCCGGAATCGCCACTCGGGTCACCTTGCAGCACGGCTAACTGGCTGCCGCTAACTCCGCGTTAGAGCAAAAAGCGATCCATGAACGCGGTGGATGCCCAGCCAAATACCCAACGGGCAACCACCGCGCGTACGTTCGGAATCAAAAATGCAAATCCGACCAAACCGGTGAGAGGGCCCGGAGTGATTAAAAATGCCATCGAGACCAACAACACGGCGCCCTCGCCGATTCGGTGCATGGGAAAGCCTTGGTCCTGCCATTCCGAGCGCACCGTGCGCCACCATTGACGAATCGAAAACCGCGCCAAGATAAATCCGGTCACAGACGACACCACACTCAGGCCGAGAGCAAACTCCCAGCCCAGAAAGTGTGCCAAGACCAGCAGCGCACACACCTCAGCCAAAGGAACCAGCAAGAAAATCAGCAACAATTTCTTGAACATGCTATCGCCCTTATCCCGTTCGTCTCCTCCTAGCTTACCACAGCCGGGGCGACGGCTCGGCGGTCAAAGCGCACGCTTGAAAAATGACCGCGGGCCGGGCGGCGGAATTCCCTGCACCAGCCACCAAGCAACCACGGCAGTCATGAAAGCGGTCAAGACAATGGGCAGGTAGCGGGTACGACTGTAGAGATAGCCACCGGGCAGCGGCGCCAGCGCCCCCGCCAGTTCAGTGACCAAGTTGTAGAAGCCATAGGCCGTCCCGGCCTCGTCGCGCCGAACCGTCCTGCCGATGGCTACCCCGGGTATGCCCTTGACGCCTTCCCCGAAACCGCGCAACACACCCGAGGACAGCGCCCATCCGAACGACGCCGGGTTCCATAACAACGCCACCCAGCCCATGGCCACGATGCCCAGGCCGTAACCTAGGCTCCGTGGAAGCCCCACCCGATCGCCGAGCCTCCCCCACAGGGGGGCGGTAACCGTAGCGAACAAAACGCCGACCGAGCTCAAGACGCCGATGGTGTCCAGGGAAAGGTGGCCCACTTCTTTCAAGTAGGGCACGACAAACGGCCAGGTGATGCCTTGGGTTACGGCAATGGCGCCGGAAAGCACCACCCATTGAAAATAGCGCGGGCGCGTACGCGGATGCCACCGCACCCGGGTCAAAGCCGAAGTTGACGGTGGGTGGCGTCGGATGGGCAACAGGCATAGGGTAGACAAACCATAGAGGACTCCGCTGATTACAAATACCAATCGGTAACTGAAATTTGTGGTCAGCAACCCCCCCGCGGCGGGGCCAATCACCATGCCCATGCCAAATACGTTCATGACCACGTTGTATGCGGTAGACAGGTTGCGCAGCGACGCTTCGTCGAGCACTACCGCCTGCACCGCCGGAGTGGAAAAGGCCGAGCCAAAGTAGAGCAAGACGCCCGGCAGGAGCCAATGCCAGTCCGGAGCCCAGGCAAACATAAAAGGCACCGGAATTGCCACCGCCCAGCCCCAGATCAAAATAGTCCTGCGTTCAACCCGGTCGGCTAGGTAGCCGCCAGGAAACACGACCAAGGCGGTAGCAATTCCGGCCACGGTCGACAACAGCCCCACCGCAATTGCCCCGCCTCCCAGGTGTTCCACGTAAAGGGGCCACAAGAATCCGTACAGGCCGTAACCTAGCCCCCACAGGCCCATCGACAAGGTGAGCCAGCTCAAGTCTGGAGTCAGCCCCAAACGGCGCATCCTTCCAGCCCCCTTTTTGGCCCTACCCCATACTTGTACGCCATCCGGCCCAATTCATGACATCCCTGCCCAGGTTTCTCCGGCCGGCAGGTCACTCCCGGGCCGGGGAGGCATAGGATATCTACTGAATTTGCCGAGATCGGAGGAGGAACACGATGCAACGCCAGCTATTGAAGTCGAAAATCCATCGCGCCATCGTCACCCAAGCCAGGCTGGATTATACGGGGAGTTTGACCTTGGGGGCTAAGCTCGCTCAGGCGGCCGATATCTCGCCCCACGAATTCGTGCATATCACCAATATAAACAACGGGACCCACTGGGTAACCTACGTTATCATCGACCCCAACGCACCGGCCACGGTCTGTCTTAACGGGACGGCCGCCCGCCACTTCTTGGTCGGCGATCCCGTCATCATCATGGCCTATGGTTACTATGCGGAAGAAGAGGCACACCTCGCCCGACCTCGCCTAGTCTATGTGGATCAAACTAATCGGATTACGCAGGTGGTGGTGGCGGAACCACCGTTCGAATCGTGGCGCTGAGACTCCTGACCACGGCTAGGTCGCAAGCCTACGGTCTGGTGCAGACCAGTAGCCGCGTGTCCGAAACCAGGTTGCGGTGCCCCAGAGCAAAATCATGTTTCGTGCCAGATCGATCCATAGCGAAAAATAGAGCCATTCCGGGCCAAAATGCCGCGCCAAGATGAATCCTACCGGATATCCCAGCGTGGTCAAGGCGGCCGAAGTCACCCATTGCCACCGCAAGGGATACTTCGCCCATAGGGGAGCGAGCCAGATTAAATATTGGGCGGAAAACACCTTAGATCCCAGCACCAAGATGGTCAGAGAGGCCAAAACAATGGTGACGAAGTCGATTCGCCCGTCGATCGCCAGCTTCCATACCGCCAGCAAGGCGAGGATGGCTGCGGCAACGACGGCGAGGTCTATCGCGCCCGCAGGCGGTCCGGCCACATTAATCGAACCGAAGCCGGTAATCAGGCGCACCCGGTCGACTTGGGTCAGCGCCGCCAAGCCTCCCGGCAGAGAGGCGAACTGCAAGGGGCGGTGAAACAAATAGCGGTAGGAGGAAAAGGCAGCCCGCTGGGAAAATGCGGCCTGCAGGGCGATCGAGGCCAAGCCGGACAATACGGCTAAGGCTCCGCGATCCCAGCGCCAGCGGCCGGTTGCCCGCCATTCCGCAATGATCAGCGCCGGCCAGACCACGGCCGGAAACAATTTTAGCAAGAAGCCGAAAATGCTCCAGGCCCAGGCCGACCGGTAGCGGCCGGCGCGGCCGGCTTCGACCGCCAAATATAACAGCATAGCCGGCACCGCGTCATAACGTCCCGCAAACAACCCCGCGGTGCCCACCGCCAAGTAGACCAGGAGCCGACGTTGCCATGCCGGATGCGGCCGACCGGTAGCCCAAAGCCACCAAAGCGCGGCACCCGTCAATACGGCGAACGCCCATCGATACGGCAACGGCAATAAGCGGGGAAGCACAAACAGCGCCAACGAGAGCATGGGGTACTCTCGCGGCCAGACGTGGAGCAGGGGCGACCTCAGCGCCCCCACTGCGTACATTTGATATTCACGAACGTCACTGGGACGGATCCAAAGACATAGGGCCGTGCTGGCTAGCCAAAAGGCGACCATCGCCCAAAAGCGCTTATTCATCGTCGGAAGGCAGGGCCAGTCCCCGAATATTTTTCCAGTCGGGGTCCTGGGCCAACTTGGAAAACTCGGGTCCGACCGGCCCGCTGTATTTGCCTTGCTCAGCATAGCTGGCCGTCAACGAAGATACGGTATGAAAAACCAACTGCGCGATGCGGGTGCCAGGATATAGATATATGGGGGTGTCGCCCAGGTTGGCCAGTTCCAGGGTCAAGCTGCCGCGGTATCCGGGCTGCACCATGATGGCGGTGGCGACGATCAGCCCCAAGCGTCCCCAGGAAGACCGCCCGATCACATAGGCCGTCAGATCGGCGGGGATCTGCAGAAATTCCAAGGTGGCACCCAAGACGAGCTGGTTGGGATGCAATACCATGCGCTCGCCTACATCCAGCACCACCCGTTCTTGATAGTCAGCCGCGTCCTCGCTCATCGTCATCGGATTGATGGGGCCGCGCGTCGAGCGTTTGAGGACGATGAATTCCGTTCCCAGGCGCACGTCAACTGATCCCCCGCTGACCTGCTTGGCACTTAACAGCGGGGTCACCAGCAGACGCTCTTCCAGTCGGCGATCCATGCGCTCCCATAATTCCTGCTCGCCCAGCACCACGGCCTATTCATCCTCCTTATTTCCCATGGCCAGCCATCTTTGCGCGACGACCCAGCCCAGAACCGCCTTTTGTGCCAGCTGAGCAGCCGCTTCGCGTTCCACCCCGGCGCCAATTCCCGCTAAGGCCAAGAGCAAGGCACTCACATCGTTGACGCTGGCACCACGGGAGCCATGGGGAACCACCCCGAACTCCAACTGGCTCCGGTAGCGGCCTGCCGCCTCCGGCCACGGCGGCCAATCCCACTTTGTGGTGTTGGGCAGGCCAAAGCTTTCCGCCCATTCGACCACGGCCTCTAGGCCGGCGCGGGCGGCCAGGCGGCCAAATTGACGAAACCAATCGCCCACCACGGGCTCCAGTCCCTCTCGGATCCCGCCGTAATAGGCCACCGGTGCGAGCGCCGGTCCGAGTCGGGCTACCGCCGACGACCATCCCGCTCCCGTTTGCATGGCCCAGAAGGGCAAAATGGCGGCCATCGCCACCGGGTCCCAGGACAAGGGTCCAGGGTAGGCCAAGAGCACCAAGGACGAGGTCTTGGCCCATTTCCAGTCCAAGCCGGCCGCGCACCGCCAGCCGACCAACGGCTTGAGGCACCAACCGGCTATCAGGTTGGCTGCCGGTTGACCCGGACTCTCCAACGCGGTCAGCCACTGCGCCGCCTCGGCTGTCGGCAGTTCCGCCAATGCGGCCCGCACTGCGGGGGCCATGGCGCGTGAACGCTCTAGCACCCAAGTCCGATACATTTCCTCTCGCCACCGCGCATAATCCACCGTTCGCCGCTCCTCAATCGACATAAAACGTCCGCTTGTGCCCGTGTCTTCTTACTTTACCATACTGCATCACCCTGGCTCATCAAGCGCCTAAATGACTTGCTGCCTTGATCCCGTCTCCTGCATGCCGACCATTCGCCAAGATTGGCTTGGCCCAGGAACAGGTCTTAGGTATCATGGAACATGAAAGGAAACAACGCGTCGACTTCAAGTCCCAGGCAGGAGGAACGGCCATGGTGCAATTTCCGGGATTTAGTCCGGATGATTTTGACATTTTCTTGATTCCCGACTTTCATGAACGCATGTTTCGCATCCGCAGTCGATTACGGCCTAAATTAGCCCAACTTGGCGACGATATCGCGCCCGCCTTGCTCTTTAGCGATCATCCGTTGTATCCGCACACCGCATCGCATGCCCGTCGGCGGGTCAATCCGCCTAATGACACGTGGGTTGCCTTCTCCCGTTCGCCGCGTGGCTACAAACGCTTTGCCCATTTCGAGATTGGTATCGACCGGCATCAGGTCTTTGTGCGGTTCGTGGTCAAACCCGAAGGCGTCGACGACAAACCCCACCTCCTCGCCTATCTCCGCCAAGCCGGCGCCGACGCGTTTCGGCTCAGCGATCCCGAGCCCATCTACTGGTACCGGGACGACCATGGTCAGTCCTTCCAAGCTATTTCCCGCCTCGACGATCAGGCGGTGGCCACCATCGCTGACGCCACCGCCAAAAAGTCGAGAGGATTCGCCGTCGGCATGGCGCTCGCCCGCGACCAGGCGGTCGTCGCCTCGGCCCAGTTAGTGGCCAAAAGCATCAACATGATTACCCATTTGGCTCCGCTCTATGTGCACACGGTAACCTCCGAACCGGTGGCCTCCTCACATGGATAATCCGCTTCCGGTGATACCGATCGGCATCCAGGCCACCATCGTGCGCAACGCCACCGCCGCTACGCTGGCCGATCGGCTGGGCAACCCGACTCCTGCCGGGGTCCTGGCCACGCCCGTCCTGGTTGCCTGGTTCGAAGTGGCGGTGTCTTGGGCGTTGCTTCCCTACCTGTCGGCGGACTGGTTGATCTTGGGTGCACACATCGAAATTGATCACCTGCGGCCCACACCCCCTGGCCATGACGTGACGATTACCGCCACCTTGGAGCACCAAGACGGCAACCGCACGCAATGGCGGATGGTGGCGCGAGATGAATATGAAGTCATCGCCCAAGGCTTTGTCCATTCCGCGCTGGTGAACCAAGAACGTTTCCGTCAACGTCTGGCCGCCAAAGAAAAACCCTTTCCCGTCACCGACCATCCCCCTGCGACACCGCCGCCAAGCTAGAGATCATAGCTTCCGCCGTGGCCAAGTTGGTCGCCACCGGGATGCTGCGCACGTCGGAAATGCGCAGCAGGGCGGAAACGTCCGGTTCATGCGGGTGAGCAAACAGAGGGTCGCGCAGGAAGAACAGCCAGTCCATCTCTCCTTGCGCTATTTGGCTCCCCATTTGCTGATCGCCGCCTTCCGGTCCGGCCATGAAACAATGCACGGTGAGTCCGAGTTCGGCTTCCAACAGGCGCCCAGTATGGCCAGTCGCATAGAGAAGGTGACGGCCAAACACGTCCCGATGCCGCCCCACGAAGGCGATCAGTTCCTCTTTCTTCCGATCGTGCGCAATCAATCCAATTCGCATTACAACCCCTCCCCCGGTTTGGCGTCCGTACTGCCAACGTTCCAGGTCCGATACCATTCGGGAAACACGTCGGCGCTCACCCGGTAATGCTCAAAAAATGTTCGCATCAACGCAACCAGCGGGTGGGTTCGGTGCGGTGCCTTGGCGACCACCAGCGATGTGGTGCGCTCAATCGCCGGGAGCCCGCGGACGGCTAGCGCCACCAACTCGCCGGCGGCGATATCGTCGCGAACCACCGAATCCGGCACCATCGCGACCCCCAAGCCGACTTTAACCATACTCTTGACGACCTCATGACTGTTAAACTCCATCCGCACCTTGGGAATCACGCCTTGTTGCTCCAAGACACCGTCGACAAAGGAGCGAAAGCGCGATGGATATTGATAAGAAATAAAGTCGAGATTGGCCAGATCGGCCAGATCCAACGGCAAGACCAGAGTCTTCATCCGAGCGGGCGCAACCACCAGCCGAACCGGGTCGGAGAACAGCGGAACCGAGTCGACTTGCGGATGGGCCACTGGCACCGTCACCACTGCCACCGCCAGCTCTTCGCGAATCACGCCCTCCAGCGTCTGTTGAATCTCCCCAATTCGGACGTGCACACGCACGCCGGGAAATTGCGCCGTAAAGGTCGACAAAACCTGAGGGAGGGTGAAAACCGCAACCGTCGACACCGCCCCCACATGAATTTCCCCCTGGCCCGGCCGGCCTACTTCAGACACCGCCTCGTGGGCCTGGTCGATGAGCTGTTGGATGCGCTTGGCGTAATGGTACAATACCTCACCCGCCGGAGTCGGTACCACACGGCGTCCCTTGCGTACGATCAGTTGCGCCCCCACCTCGGCCTCAAGCGCGCGCAACTGCTTGCTTACCGCTGGCTGCGTCAGCGAAACTTGCTCCGAAGCCCGCGTAATGCCCCCCGCGTCAATAATTCGCACGAACGTTATGAGTCGGGATAAAATCATCCGAATCTCCCCGTGGCCAATGAGCACTGTCCTTGGTTCCGACCTGGCTTTATTCTACCACGGACCGTCGACCGTCATGGGGTCGGCACTCCGGGTTGGCTGGGCGGCGACGGCAAATCTCGCCAATGTCGATTTCAAGAAAATACGATACAATGCCCTTAACATCACTTGGAGGGATAATGACCTTGAGCCGCCTGCCGCTAGTGGTCCAGAGCGACCTCACGCTGTTGCTGGAAGTCGACAACCCTCTTTTTGAGGAGGCTCGCGACGCCCTGGTCGGCTTCGCCGAGTTAGTCAAAAGTCCGGAACATATCCATACGTATCGTTTGTCCAACCTTTCCATTTGGAACGCGGTGGCGTCTGGGCTGACCGCCGGCACGATCCTGCAGCGACTCGCCCAGTACTCTCAATATGCCGTGCCACCCGAGGTCGAAACCTTCATCGCCGACCAAGGACGCCGTTACGGTCGCTTGGTGCTACAGGTGGCCCCGGACGGCGACGGTCTGTGGCTCACCGGCAACGACTCCACCCTGCTCACCCTGATCGCCAGCCACAAGACGGTGGCGCCGTATCTCGGCCCCATGCTGGCACCGGGCTTTCGCATTGCACCTGAAATGCGCGGCTTGTTGAAACAGGCGCTGACCAAGATCGGCTGGCCGGTGGCCGACCAAGCCGGGTTCCGGGCTGGCGTCCACCTGCCCATCGCCCTGCGCGCCACCACCCGATGCGGCCGCCCCTTTTCCCTTCGCGACTACCAAGCTCAAGCGGTGCGGGCCTTTTGGGGCGATGGCCAATCTTTGCACGGGCACGGTATCGTGGTACTGCCCTGTGGTGCCGGCAAGACGGTGGTAGGCCTGGGAGCCATGGAACGCACCCAGGCCCACACGCTCATCCTAACCACCTCTTTAGCCGCACTGCACCAGTGGCGTGACGAGATTTTGGACAAGACCCATCTAAACCAAGACGACATCGCGGAATACTCGGCCCAAAAGAAGGAGATCGGTCCGATCACCCTCACCACCTATCAACTCCTCAGCCATCGCACTCGCGGCCAATTTAGCCACTTCTCGGCCCTAGACGCGCATGACTGGGGGCTAATCATTTACGATGAGGTCCATCTGCTGCCCGCCCCCGTATTCCGGTTGACGGCCAGCCTGCAGGCTCGGCGGCGGCTCGGGCTTACCGCCACCCTGATCCGCGAAGACGGGCGGGCCGATGAGGTCTTCGCCTTGATAGGCCCCAAGCGGTTTGACATGGCCTGGAAACAGCTCGAAGCCGAGGGTTGGATCGCCTCCGCCGCCTGCCACGAAATTCGGGTTAGCCTGGAGCGTGCACACCGCGAGCGCTATGCCGCGGCCGACGACCCCGAGCGCATCCGGATTGCGTCCGAAAACCCGGCCAAATTATCCATCGTTGAGACGCTGGTAGCTGAGCATGCCGAAGATCACGTGCTGGTCATTGGGCAGTACCTGGGGCAGTTGGAGCAATTGAGTCAACGCCTGCAGGCACCGCTTATCACCGGCAAGACCCCACCCAAGGAGCGCGAACGCCTGTATAAGGCATTTCGAGAGGGAGAGATCCGCGTGTTGGTAGTCTCCAAAGTGGCCAACTTCGCCATTGACTTGCCGGATGCCAATGTCGCCATTCAAGTCAGCGGGACCTTCGGCTCCCGCCAGGAGGAGGCTCAGCGGCTGGGACGCATCTTGCGCCCAAAGGCCGAAGGCAAACGTGCCACTTTTTACACCCTGGTCAGCGGGGAAACCCGAGAACAGGATTTTTCGCAAAAGCGGCAGCTCTTCTTGTGCGAGCAAGGCTATCGCTACGACGTGGCCCACGCCGACGCCAACGGTCAGCCGTTGGAGCAGTCCATGCCGCGGGTTATTCCCTTTCCCC
Source organism: Bacillota bacterium (assembly GCA_021846365.1). Taxonomy (GTDB): domain Bacteria; phylum Bacillota; class Sulfobacillia; order Sulfobacillales; family Sulfobacillaceae; genus JAJZXC01. Next base: position 11,250 of record JAJZXC010000044.1, read on the forward strand.
GCGTCGCATCCGAGGACCACGTATAATGCTGTCGATGGGACCAAGTCTCTGGCAGGTGTTGCGCCTGCTCCCGGAGGAAGAGCGCCGAGTCCTGTTGGCGGAGTTTGGCCTGCCCCCCGATCCGTCCAGCTTTTCTTCGGCCTTTGAGCAGCTAACCGATCTTGAGCGGATTGATCATCAACTGGATCTGCTTAGCACCGACAGTCGCCACTTTTTGAGCGACCTCCTTTTAAGCGCGGGATATCTCTCCTGGGAGAAGGCCGCCAAGCGGCCCACCCCCAGGCGAGTGCTCGCCGAACTGGACCGCACCGGGTTCATCTATCATATCGAAGATCGCTATTTAACGCGTCAGATTGCCCTGCCGCGGGAATTTGCAGATATTCTGTGGACACGGCTTTTGGCCCGCGAGAGCCAGGAACTGGCGGCGACAACGACCACCTCACGCCGGGAGGAAGCGGTCTACGACGCCTCACCGTTCTTCCAGGATTTATTTCAGCTGCTCAGCTATGCACGTGTGGAGCCGCTCCCGCTCACCCGCCAAGGCAGCATCTTCAAACGGGTAGAGACCAAGATGGTGCAAAAGTTCTGGTCGGCTGATGGTGAGAGTGGTCTGCAAAGACTCCGCCATCTTGAGTGGTTTGCCCGCCACCAGGCTCTATTGACCTACACCACAGACACCAGAGGCCTGGTGGTAGACGAAGATCAGGCTGGGATTTTTTTCTCCAAGCGGCCGGCCGAGCGCCATCAGGCCTGGTTTGATTACGGATTTGAGTCAATCTCCTATTCCCACTTGCCGCAACTGTTGGCGGCGACCGCGGCATGCCTGGCACCCGAGCAATGGCTGGATCTGGAAAAGTTGAGAGCCTGGCTATCCGCCCGCGGTGTGCTTGCCCGCGAAACCCATGTCAACCTTGACGCCCATCTAGCAAGGTTGCGGGAAGTCGAGCTTTGGGAAGGGGATCGTCGGCGCGGGCGATTGACCGACGCCGCCTATTTCGCCGCCAACGGACGCTATGTGGATCCCGTGCCCGGCCAGGCGCTGGTGCAGCCGACGGGTGAAGTCATGGTGCCGCCCGAATCACCGTGGGAGGAGCGATGGGCATGGGACGCCGTAGCCGAGTTGGTCCGCTGTGACCGGATGACGGTCTACCGGATCTCTAAAGCGGGGTTGGAACGCGCACTGGACCTGGATTGGCAACACCAGAAGGTGCTCACCCTGATGGGTAACCTGAGCAAATCCCCCATCCCCCCCAATGTACGCAGCAACCTTGAGGATTGGCTCCGCCAGTTGACGCGCCACCGCATCCTGGAAGCCACCCTGGTGCACAGCCAATCCGCCGCGGATTCGAGCCAAGTCGAACGTGCTCTAGGGTCGAAGGTGCTGTTTCGGCTATCAAGCACCGACCTGGTGATCGCGCCCGGATCGGGGCCGACCGTGATCCGCAGTTTGAATAAGGCAGGAATTGATATGCGTAACCGCATCGAACGTCCCGGCTATCCCGCCGCGTCCTCCAGCGAGGCCTGGGCTGTCTATTCCGAACCTAGTGGGCTGACGATGGAAAACGGGCGCCAGCCGATGGCGGCCCACCTCATTGGGCTCACCCCCGAACTGCCCGACTATCAGAGCATCCAGGGCATCGTCTCCACGGCTATCCGCCATGGCCGCCCGATCTCCGTCCGCCACGCGCCCCCGGGACTTGGTAGCGTGGTGGAACAAAAGCTAATCCCATACCGAATGGAAAACGGCTGGATCCAAGGCAAGCTGGTCAGCACGCCGCAACTGGTCACCATTTACTTTCAGCGCATCCTAGCCGTTTCGGAAGTCCCTTCCCGGTGAGCCGGCACCTTCGCGTGCGCCCACGTTTTTATCTGGTGCTTGCTGTGGCGGCGGCAGGCCTGACCTATGTCGGCTGGACGGTGTTGGGGCACGGCCCTCGGGTTTCCCATCGCCCGCCTTCGTCCCGGCGCGGATCCGGGCCTGTGGTTCCTCCTCGCGCACAATATACCAAAGTTGAAGGGACGTTTCAGCGAGCGCCGAGTCAACTGCCGCTTCCACTGAACGACTTTGCTGCCGTCGCCCAGCCGGGGGCGGAGGCAATAATTGGGGGGTATACCAGAGGCGGACGGATTAACCCGCTCATCTACGACCTCACCGGGCACGGTGTGGTCGCCGAGGCGCGGATGTCCCGTCCACACGCCAACGGCGGGGCGGTTAAGCTGGGCTCAGAGGTGCTTTACGTGGGCGGCAGCCATCGTCCGGGAATGCTTTCTGCGCGAATTCAGCCCGTGGAGTGGATTGCGGCGAACCGTTCGGCGCCCGGGAAATACCAATCACTTTCCCGCCCCCTGGCGGCCATGGCCACCGCTGTCGGCGGCGGCGCGGCGTTCGCCGTCGGCGGCCGTCTACCCCAAGGTGCCAGCAACCTGATCTATCGTTGGCACGCTACCGGCAGTCCCCGGCTTTGGGCTCACCTTCCCCGGGCGTTAATTCATCCCGCGGCTGCCATCTTTCACGGGACGCTCTGGGTGGTGGGCGGATTCACCCCTCAGCTGGGCTATGCTGACGCAATCTACGCGGTGAACCTGCGATCCGGGCGGGCAACCCGGGTGGCTACCCTGCCCGTCCCCACCGCTCACGCTGCCGTCGCCCAATTCAACGGACGACTGTGGATTTTGGGTGGCAAGACACCGCAGGGACCGACCCGGCATACATGGGTGATTCAGGGACCGCACACTATAGCCTCGGGTCCGCGGTTGCCAATGGCGGTAGCGGGAGCCAACGCCTTCGTCCTTGACCACCGCCTGTGGGTAGGCGGTGGTCAAGGCGCTAGCGGCCAACCACTGCAACGGCTGTGGTGGTATGTTCCGCCTGCCCCCCGCCCTCACCGGTCGCGGAGCAGCGCGCCACCGGCGCGGCGGGCACAAACTGGTTACTCATCCTGAGCCTCCCGCGAACCGAGGTCAAGATCGGCGATTTCACGTTCAATATCCGCTAGGTCAGCGGTTCCCCGACGCCTGAGGCGCTCTACCTCCACGATCTTCTGCACCCGGGCCACACAGGTTTCAAAGTCCTCGTTCTTAACGACATAGTCATAAGTGCGGGCGCGTCGAATTTGTTCGACGGCATTGGCTAAACGCGCCTCGAGATTGGAAACCTCTGACCGGGATACAATCCGGCGTCTAAGCTCATGTAAATTGGGCGGGAGCAAAAATACCGACACCACCGCACGGTGCCGAAGTTGGTATTTCATTCGGCCCTTGTAGTCCAGTTCGATGATTCCATCCTTGCCGTCAACGAACAGTTCGCGCGGCGAACCGTAAAAGTAGTCTTGGTACACCTTTTCATACTCGTATACGGTGCCGTCCGCCACCAGCCGTTGAAAGGTTTGGCTGTTGACGAAGCGGTAGTCGAATCCCTCAACCTCCCCCTCCCGCGGTGGTCGCGTGGTGTAGGTCACCACTTTGCGCAGCCGAGGGTCCCGTTTCAACAGAGCCCGCATCAGGGATCCCTTGCCGACCCCGGAAGGTCCGGTGAAAATAAAAAGTATCGGTTGCACGTTCTGTCCCCGCCTCTATGCGCAATTTACTGTGCCAACCTGGGAAAACTTACAACCGTGGGGTTTGGTCCAACCCGTCGCTGACCGCCCATCCCGGAACGAAAGGATGCGCGGGTACCCCCCTCACCATCTAGCGTCCAATATCTGCCGCACCCTGATTTGCATCGCCCTTAGCTCCTCAGCCGTTGCCGGCCTGGCGCGGGCGAAAGTCAAATCGGCTTCGCTGGCAATCGGGATGAGGTGCAAGTGGGCGTGCGGAACCTCAAAGCCCGCGACCAGCATGCCAACGCGCTGACCCGTCGCCTGGCCCAGGGCCTTGGCGACAGGTTGGGCAAACGGCAACATTTCGGCCAGCCATTCGGCGGGAAGGTCAAACACGTCGTCGATCTCAATCTTCGGCACCACCAACGTATGACCGGGGTTGATCGGGCGGATGTCCAAGAATGCGTAGAAGCGATCGTTTTCGGCAATTTTGAAGCTCGGGATCTCCTGGCGAATAATTCGGCTGAAGATGGTGGACACCGTACACCTCCTGGAATTTGCTGGTCGGCTACCATGCTTCCTCTCACCGACCGTACCCACAGTATAGAAAACCCTTGGTCAGGCTGACAAGCTTATCGGCGTTGGTAATGCCAAGGCGATGAAAGAATCTGGGCACCGTCGGACAGGCTAGGCGGGGAGGATGATAACCATGACCAAGACGGTGGCCGTTGCGGGCCAATTGGATTCGTACCGTGATGCGTTGAAAGCGCGCGGCTTTCGCGTGATTCCATTGATCGAGGCAGCCTTGGACGAGGCGGACGCCATCGTCCTCGACGGCATGGATGACGACGGGTTGGGTATCCAGGACGCGATGACCCTGGCCCCCGTCATCGACGCCGACGGAATGACGCCGGAGGAAGTCGCCGACGCGGTCGAACAGCGCGGGCTGAACCGTTAGGAAGCGTGGCGGGCGGTGAATGCGCCCGCCGCCGTCCCCGCCTGCGTTAGGTTGACCGCTTTCATTACCCCTCGAAAATCAAGATGTCAGGTTGGAAAGACAAGCCAGTCAACTGTGATATTTGCCCCTGGGTTATAATGGATGTGATCATCAGACAGGAGGAGAATTACTTTGGCCAGGATTGCGGTCTATGGATTCTGACGCATCGGGCGTGCGTATATTAGAGCAGCGTTGAAGTTGGGCGTGCCTCTACCAAAGGACATCAAGACCCCACCAGTATTGAGTGACCTATTGCATGTAGACAGTAATTACGACTTTTTGCCCGACGTTCCGCAAGTCAGCAAACGCAAAATCGCCGATTTTTTTGTGGCCGCTATCGGGACGGCTCCCACACAAATCCTCGGTCGACAGCTACGCCCAGCGCTTCTAAGATCCTGCGCTAATATGGCAGGACCGCCGTCCCCTGATACCAGGTCAGCGTCTCGTTCGACTGGAGGCGGATGTCCAAATCACGCAGCGCATCGAGAATGAAGGTTTCGGATGGTCGCGTCACCTTGCGGTGAGGTAATTCGAGTGCTGGTTGATCTTTAAGCTCCGCCCCGACCATCGCCCGCATAAAGCGGGCGAATTGCAACGCCAAGAGCAACAAGTAGCCTAGACCGGTGACACGGGCTGGCTTTTCCAGCCAAAACACCCCTAGCTGAATGGGCGATTTGGTCCATCGAAAGCCCTGTTCCACGGGCCGATCGCAAATGCAATTTGCTTGACACATCGGCCTCAGACGGTGGGAGCGAATCTTCTGGTGGCAACCGAATGGCAAAGTAGAGCGTCATCTCTTCCAGACTGACCTCGATCCGGTCGAATACTTCTCGGAGCAGCGCCTGACGGCCAGCAAAGTCCAACTGTTCGAGTTGACGGCGCATCCGGTCGGCCAGGGTGTCGAGGCGGTGCAACAAGTCCTCTTCCCCGGCCGCGGCTTGTTGGAGTTGGGTTAAGCGATCGGCCTCGGTGGCCCATTGTTGCGCCCGCAGGTCCAACCCCTCTAGACGGCGTTGGAGGTCCGCCAGTTCGAGCAGCCCCGCCTGATAGGCGTCCATCAGACGGGTGCGCTCCTACCGAGCGGTCGCCAACTGGCGTTATACGATGGCCAACTGGCTCTAAACCCCAGCATTCTCTTCGGACACCGTTGCCCCATCCCGCATCGATTGCCGCAAGACGAATGGAGACCGTCAGGTCAGCAAGTGGGCGTGGGTGTCGGCCCGTCCCTTCTCGAACAAGACGGTAGTGACACGATGCAACCGCATGGCCCGTCACCGGCTGGGACATCGAAGAACCACATATACTGCAGGAAAAGCACTACGGGTATCATTACCCCCACCTCTACTCACGTCAATGGAATGCGATGAAAGGGTTTCACACCCTGATGCGTCTGGCCCATCTGTTGAACACCTTGGCGTTACACCAGGTCGCCCTATGGCCGACCGTGCAGGCCAAGGGGATCGGCCCGACGATTCACTGGA
>JAJZXC010000269.1 GCA_021846365.1 Bacillota bacterium
TAGGCGTCATCGCAAGGATCTTCCTTGCGGGGAGGGGGCCGCGTCGGTGCAGCGGTCGTCGGTCAACACAGCGCGAAACCGAGGATGGAGCGGATACACCCAAATGTCGCGGATCGGTTGCGGCACCAGCCGCCCCCGTCCCGTACTCTGGCCGATGCGTTGCCAGGTGTTTGACAAAATCCTGCGCATAGAGAATATACCCGGCGTGCCCAAGATCCGAAGGAACAACGCCACTTGACGCGCGATCCAGGCTGCCATGGCAAGGTGGCAGACTGGCGCCATCGCTTGGTTGGGGCGTTGGCTGGATGGGAAGCAGGCTAGTCGCTGATCGCGGAAAAAACACCGAAGGCCTGCCTGTCACATCTTCTTGGCTCGACGGGCGGCCCGACAAAAGAGGCAGCCTAAAATCGGGACCTGTAGGAAAGCACTGCAAGCGATGGAAGCCGACGGGGTGATTTGGTTCCCGCTGCCGACGACTGCGCCACGGTCGGTATCGTGGGTAATCCAGCGACTAAGATCTTGGATGTTGTAGCCATCTCGTGCCCTTCGGGACAAGAGGTTGTGAGAGCCAAGAAGAGGCTGCAGGAATTCGCAAATAGAACCCCCCGGCTTTAGCCGTGGGGAGGTTCAGTGACTATCCGCTTAACAACCGCCCGCTGATGGTGAACGCGGAGGGGTACTGTGCTCCGGTCGGCGGCCTCGGCTACGACTAGGGAGGACTCGGCACGGCCGCGAGACGCCCCCACCGGAGGACGCGCCTGGACCACCCACCGGTCAACCTACTGAGTGATTCACCCCGTCCCGATGCGCGATTTGCTATGTGGCCGAATGGGAAGTTGACATTTGAGCTTGTAGGATGTAGGACCCCGCCAATTGTCGGCAGGGACTCGCCGGCGTCGCGGTTCGATCGCGATCTTGGCATCGGCGGGACCCGCTTCCGTGGCACACCTTAATGCGGCGAATTTTGGGTGGATTGATAGCGGGCATAATGCGCCGCCGCTTCCGATCTTCGCGAATGCCCGAGCTTGCTGAGGAGTCTGCTTACATAGTGTTTTACCGTCTTTTCACTTAGCGTCATTTGGCAACCAATTTCGCGGTTGGTCTTACCTTCAGCTATCAATTGCAACACGCGCCACTCCTGCGGTGTCAATTCGGCGATGGGATCGGTGGCGGCATCTGGGTGTACCATGTGGTGCAAAACGGCCCGGGTGACGTCGGAACTGAAGATCGACCCTCCCTGGGCTACAGTCCGAATGCCTTCAATGACCATCCACCGCCGCTCGCCTTTGAGAATATATCCCGTTGCCCCGCTATCCAGCGCCTCACCAACCAGGTCATCCATCCCGAATGCAGTCAAGATAATAACGTGTATGCCGGGGTCACGGGCCAGCAATTCGCGGCACACTTCCAGTCCCGACCCGTCCGGCAATCGAATATCCACCACCGCCACTTCGGCGTTCTGAGGAATAATGCTGATGGCTTCGGCAACCGTGGAACATTCGCACGTCACCCGCATGTCGGACTGATGGTTGACCAAGTCTCTCAGACCGAGGCGAACAATCTCATGATCATCCACCAACGCCACCCGCCAGGGTTTCATGATTTTTCCTCCCTGCTTTCGGATCAAGCTATGGCTTCATCCTCCTCCGCCATATCGGCGCTATAGCCTGACGTCGCTCCCACTTCCATCTGTCGCTACCATACCGCGCTATTTGAGATTGTGATATCGGTCACATGGCCCTAGTTCGGCTCGCCATTGGTTCCCCCTCGGTGGGCTCCACGCCCCCCCCGTTATGCGGCTCAATGGGCCGACCGCCCCGCTTCCAACGTGGATCGGATCCGTAGGCACGGTACCACCGCATCCTTTCAGCACCACGCCGGACCCCGTTTGTTATCTGGCCACAACATTGCGGCAGGAATCGACTAAGGCTTGGAGAATAACAGGATTGATGGAGTACGTTGCGACAACCGGGTTTGGTCGGCAATCCGACGGTGGCCTGGCGCGAGGACCGCCCTCGAGCCGCGGATGCATCCCCTTGTCCCCACCGGAAAACGGACGGATTGGCAGCGTAGCCAGGGGCGGTCGCGGTTACCGCCTGCATGGTCCGCTGTCTACCAACCCCAGCCAAGCAGGGAGGCCCTTTTGAACGTTAACGTCTTGGTTTTTGACTGTGAAACGGTTGCCATCACAACCGTCGACGAGGATGCCCCGGTCAAACCGGTGTTGCAACGGGTGGTGGCCATTGCGGGTGCCTGGATTGCCCCTAACGGTGCGCTTCTCCGGCTTGCAGCGTTCGGAGAACGCACCTGGTCGGAAGCCGACCTAGTCCAAGAGTTTTTCCGCATCGTCGGTGACCGGCACCCTCAGTTGGTGGGGTGGAACTCGGGAGGGTTTGACCTTCCGGTTTTGGTCTACCGGGCAATGGCCCACGGCATCGCTGCCCCTGGGTTTTACCAGCACGGCGAGCCATACCACGGCTACCGCAAGCGTTTCGACGAGGCAAGCCACATCGACCTCATGGACCTGCTCTCGTTCTACGGAGCCAGCCGTCGGGCCAAATTGGACGAAGTCGCCCTGGCGCTCGAAATTCCCGGCAAGATTGGGGTGGCGGGCGATGAGGTGGCGTCACTCTATGCGGAGGGGGATCTCCCGACCATTCGCGCTTACTGCGAAACGGACGTGCTGACCACCGCCTTAATCTACAGCCGCTATGCCCTGCATCGGGGCTGGTGGAGTGACGAGCAATTTACCACCTTCGAACATTCGGTGGCGGCCTTTTTGGACACGGTATCGGGAACCCAATGGGATCAATTCCGTTCGGTCTGGCACCCCACCACCCACCTGCTGGGACGATCGCCTCCGGCCGTCACCTGAGCCTAACCGTTCTGATGGACTTATCCAAATGTGATCATTGCTGACCCAATTTGTCGCCACCTTCCTGGTTCATCGCGCCGCGGCTGCTTAGGGTCTCAAGGACCGGTCGTCCCCCTACGGGGATTTCCGAGG
>JAJZXC010000270.1 GCA_021846365.1 Bacillota bacterium
CCTTTACTGCTAAACCAACTATCGGTCAGCACGTATTTCGCCCGAAAGCCGTGTTTGATCGCACGCTTGACCATCGTAATGGATTGCGTGATTTTATCCACGGTGCATTCTTTGCGTCGTTTGGTTCACTCAAACACCCGAAAACCGGCGCAGATCTCCATGTTGATCACGCCACACATATGTATGTTAAGAAAAGTTGACCAGCGAGCAGTATAGCTAAGCCCTCTTCGTTTGAGAGGACGCTCATTTAAGGATTCGTCTGCAAGTTAGGAAAAATAGGGGGATCAACCGGGCATTCTGTCAAAGAATTAAATTGACGTGATATATCATCCGAAGTATTCTATATGTGACTTATGAAAATCCTGCGGTGGGTCTACTCTGCAACGGACTAGACTCGCGGTAAGGTCGATATTGGGAGGGAAGACTGAATGATGAGGTTGAGTGCGTCCACCGCATCAACGGCAAGATACCGACAGGCGGGGTTGATAGGGCTGAGCGCGGCCATGGTACTCACCACTGCGACTGCGTTTACGCCGCGTCCAGCGGCCCATCGTGCTCTTCCCCACCTAAAGTGGAAGGGCACCATCACCATGTTCGCCCAGTCATATACTCCGATCGCGCCCGGGGTAAAGCTGCCCAAGAATTCGCCGCGGTTGACGGCGCTAGAAACGTTAGCTCGGCAATTTGAACGCCTGTATCCCGGCATTCACATCCATTTCGTCAATCCCACGTTTCAGGATACCAATCAGCAGGTTGAAACCAAGGCGGCCGGAGGCACCATGTATGACGTCTATTTCAACCAATACGAGAACTGGAACACGGTGTTTCCCCAAGGAATCGTCTATAATTTGGCACCCTATTTCCGTCAGCCCGATCCTTACATTGCGGGTAACAAGCACTGGGCGAGCGTGATGAATCCCAAGATCGTGGCCGAAACCCGAGCCCCCGGCGGGCAGATTTATGAAATCAACGGCGACTACTTGGGAATTCAGTTCTTTTATAACAAGACGCTCTTTCACCGGGCGGGGATTGCCGGGCCGCCCAAGACCTGGGCGGCCCTGTTGGCCGACGCCAAGAAACTCAAGGCGCACCACATCATGCCGGGAGCCGACGTTCCCACTTACGACTGGTGGGTGCGGGACTTTTTGGGCAATTACTTGGGCCTGCCGACCATGCGCAAGATTGCCGGTTTTTCGCGCCAGCCTGGTATCTCGGAATATGATGACGCGATTGCCTACGCCAAGGGCATTTTGAATCCGGCCAAGAATCCCAGAATTATGGCCTGGTGGCCCGTGGTCAAGCAACTCTACACCTACTGGAACAAAAATGCGACCGTCATTCCCTGGAATAACCAGCCTACCGGAGCGCAAACCGGGCAGGTGCTGTTTGCCGCCGGCAAGGTGGCCATGGTATTTGGCGGGACCTGGGTGCCCAACACGGTGAAATTTTCTGGAGGCAAGTTCCCCATCGGCTCGTTTCCGATGCCGGTGCTGAGCCGAACTTCGAAGTTCGCCACCGGCTACAACAGCGCGGGCGACGCCGGTGGTCCGCAGGCGGCGTTTCAGTATGCGATCTCGACGCCCAAGGCCGACACCTCAATGGGCCAGCCGGGCAAGTTCCAAGCGGTGCTGGATTGGCTGCGCTTTATTGCCACGCCCAAGCACGATCAGATGATCGTCAACCAGCTGGGGAGTTTCGTGCCGACCTTCAAGGGTACCCAGCCGACGCCGGCTCTGACCTCGGTGAAGGCCCAGCTGAGCAGACCGTGGTACCAGTGTGATGGCGGTCAGTTCCTGACCAGCGCGGAATATACGACCATCCGCAACATTTTCCAGGAATACGTGGGCGGGCATTTGTCGTTGTCGGCGGCCAAGACCCAATATGCGCGGGCCGTATCCACGGCCTATCATCAATTTGCGCTTCAGCATCACCTTGCCCCGTAGATCGGGTTCGACACTGCAGTGAAACGGTGGCCGCCGATCCGCCGGCACCTGAAAGCGGCTAAGCCAACCGAGGCCGGAATGCCGCCAAGTCGGGGAGGCAAGCGGTAGGCCGACCCAAAGAACATGGTCAACGGCGACTGGTCGCTTTGGAGCCAGCCGCCGTTGACGCGGGGCCGATACAGAAATGACCGCTGCCCACTGCTCAACACCTATCGACTGCAGCCGCTGGTTTGGCCGGGTAGCGAATCCGGAGCCTTCTAAATTTAGATCGGGTGTGGCTCTTTTAGAGGAACGATTTTAACCACCAATAGCTCCGTCTGAGGTCGCTATGCCGTATCCCAACGTATCTTGCTAAGATAAGCCGCTATATTCCGCCGATTATGGGCTGTCACCGCCGTTGACGGTCCTAGACACAACTCCGATCATCCGTTATCGTAGCCCCATGACCAACATTCGTCGCAACCCCGGAGGAACGCCCTTTCGGTATGGCGGGCGGGATTTTTCTGAGGCCGAGATCGACCGCATTCGTCAGATTACCGACGACCCGTGGTGTACCACACCCCGCCAGGCCATCGCCCGGGCGGTGTGCACCGCCCTCGACTGGACGACGCCCAATGGGCAACCTCGGGACCTGTAACCAGGCGCTGCAAGCGATGGAAGCCGACGGGGTGATTTGGCTTCCGCTGCCGACGATCGCCGCACCGGCCGCCAGTCCGCGAGACTGGACGGATGCCTCCGCGCCGCAAGCGCCGGTGGCGGGATCGCGGGGAGACTTTCCGCAACTCGTGTGGATCTTGGTCCCGTCGCGGAGCGCCCACACCAAGGTATGGAATGAATTGATGCGGCGGTATCATCCGCTGCACAGTGCCCACATGGCCGGTGCCCAACTGCGCTATCTGGCGATCGCTGGCGACCGCATCTTGGCCGCCTTAGGCTTTGGCTCTGCGGCGCTGAAGCTGGCCGCCCGGGACCACTTCATCGGCTGGACCGCCGCGGAACGCATGGCCCATTTGCATCAGGTGGTC
>JAJZXC010000045.1 GCA_021846365.1 Bacillota bacterium
GCGATCCGGAAAGGGAACCGGTCGACGCCTACGGATGGGCCATGCCACCTCGTCATCAGCCGTCACGCTCCGTCGAGTTGTGCGACGGCACCGGTGCCAACGGTGCTCTCGGGGGAGGGCGGCAACCAGCGCGTTAGCTTCCCATCCGTCGGTCGACCTCGCAGTCTTTTGAAGCCTTCTGCACCCTTTCGGGTGTCGAGGCAGGAGGCGCGGCAGTCGTCCGGATCAGATCCAGGATCATCGACCGGGTCTTGCCAAGCAAGACAGATATTTCCAGATCGGGCCCGGTTTCGGTGGGGGCCCTGGCCAGGGCCCCCACCGAAACCCCATGGGACTTGCTTCCTAAGAAGTAGGTCCAAGCCCAATATCTTTATACGAGGAGGTTCAGCGATGGCGAAGGCTGACCGCTTTCCTCAGTGGATCCGACTCGACCCGGAACGCGGATTCATATGAGCCTACTATCGGTACGTGCAAGCGGCAGAAGTCTCCCTCTTGCCTTCCGATCACCCCTTCGCGTTTGTGGCCCTGGCGTCCAGTGCCGAGGATTACTTTGGTATGCAGTTTTCGACCTATTATGCGGACAACATGAAGACCTCTACCATATTGCGCAGGTTGAACGACACAGTGGATATCTTGCAGCGCATGGCGATGGCCACCAGGCATTCGTCACCTTGCTACGAGATTTGGTGCTTTATTGCTCCGCCCCCCAAACTCGAGGAAGCCGTGCAGAAACTGACCACCGACGTCAAGGTGCGGGTGGTGATGCCGGATCAGTTGGAAGAGCGTATGGCCTTGGTATATTCCACCATCCCTGACGAGGAGTGGGACGAAAACGAGCTGAGTTTTGTCAACGCCATCAAGGTGATGAAGTGGGTGGCCCCCCACCATCATCTGACCGCCGACCAGACCCGTCTATAGACCTCGACCGTCGAGCTCGGCGCCGCGGCCAGCCCGACGGCGCGCATACCGTCGGCCGATGCGGTCGAGCAAGTGGCAACGTCAGGCGAACGGCGCGGGCATCATCTTCCGCGGTGAACTTCTTCCCCGGCGACAATGTGTAACGGTTCAGTTGGGGCCATTTCCCCGTCTGTTTCTTTCCATTTTGCGGCGATGCAGATCCGTCCGCGCCAATCGAACCAGGTCCCCCACAATCGGACTCCGCAGTACGAATATTATACGGCGAGTACCTTTATTGCTGCTGGAAGGAGCGTCGTTCACCCCGCGATTCAGGTTGAGTTGGTCTTGCCATGGCGCTTTCACGAACGAGCTTTCATGGCAAGCTCGTCCGTCTTGGTCCCGAATTTTCCCGCGTTGGTGAAAGTCCTTAGGGCACGTTGTCTAGGAGCCTTTTTGATGGAGGCGATTCCTATGCCAAAGCCGCCGCGTAGCGACCAGACACAGCATGAGATACGAAAAAACCGGATGAACACGAGCGTCAACAGTAGAAGCCAGGTGCATGGGAGCCCTAAGCTCGTAGCCGTATCGGTGGTCCTGATTGGATTGGTTGCGGGCTGTGGAACTGCCGCGCAAGGATCAGCCAACATCGCCGCCAAGCCTATAAAGTTTTGCTACATGGGCGTAAGCGGAATGCAGAGGCCTTGATTACCGGGGCCCCTTCTGGATTGTCGGCTTTTTTAGCATACGTGGCGGTAAAGTCCGACCGTTTAGGGCGGCGACAATTTGCCCGAGCGCCTTCCCCAGCGCCGCGGGTGAGCAAGGGCTCGATAGTCGAGCAGGCGACGGCGAAAGATGTCGGCGGAAAAGCGGATAATCCACACGATGACGGCCAACTGCAGGGCAATGTCGAGGAGCAGTTGCCACCAGGGAAGCCCGCCCAGTTGGAGCAGGGCGAAGGCCAAAATAGGCGCCCAAAAAGGGATGAAGGCCATCACGTGCAAGACTTCGGCCATCACGCCGGTGGGATGGCTAGCCGCTAGCGCGGAGCCAACATAGCCCACCATGACGATCATGGCCAGAGGCGTGGTGGCTTGATTCAACTCACTGGTGCGAGATGCGCGCGCGGCCAAACCGGCAAAGATCGACCCATACTGTGCATAGCCGATAATCGCGCACAGCAAGAACAGCCCAAGATCCGAGGCTGGCAGGGCGTTGAAGGGCAAATGGCCGCCGTTGGCGGCGAAGGTCGCTGAGGCGGCAACACCCCAAATAAAGAGTTGCAGGAAGGCGAGCGCGCCCACCCCAATAATCTTGCCAGCGAGCAGTCCGTCGGCCGTTACCCGAGTCAACAGGGTCTCGGCATGGCGGGTTTCCTTTTCCTCCACCACCGACATGCCAATTAACATGCCGTACATTAAAACCAGCATGAAGAGCACCAAACCCAATACATATATCGAGGCAGAGCGGACGATGAAAGAGGTGGTGGGCGACAGCGGCACTAGCAAGACTTGGGTCGCCCTCTGGGCTCGGGCGATCGCCGCCAGCGCGGCCGGCGCGACCCGTCTCAACAGCGCTCTACGGTTTATTTGGGCGATGAGCGTGTCGATGGTGGAGTTGGGTCTCCCAACAAAGGCCAAGCGGCCATTGGTTCGAACAAAATATCCGGGCAGGTGGCCGGAGGCAACCTGGGAACGCGCCAAGCGGTTAGACGAGAAGGGCTTCACCACCAGTTTGCCCTGATGGGGAATACCTTGGTAAAGGCGCTCAAGTTGAACCGGCGGCACGCCCACGCTCCCTACGGTGACCGCCGGGTGGGTCAGTTGTTGAAGGAGTCCGGGACCGATGATGAGCGCAATCATGAGCAGGACACCGAAAAGGGTGGTCAGCCAAAAGGCGGGCCGACCCGCGCGTTCGCCGAATTCACGAAACGCAATCACCCTTGCGTTACTGCGCGCCATGGGAAGTTTTCTCCTCTAGCAAGGTCTTGAATGTTTGGGCCAAGCCACTTTCCGCCCGTACTTGGCGGACGACCTGACCGCTCGCCGTCAGCCGGGCGACTGCTTGGGAAAGGTCGGCGGCGGCTACCGTGGTGGTGCCCTGGGCGGTGTCGATGGAATAGTGGGCAGGACGCTCAGGCGGACGATACGAATAAAAATGCCCGTCCACCAACATGTAGTGGGAGTCGGCCCACGACTCAAGGTCCTCGATGCGATGGGTCGACAGCAAAATGGTTACCCCGCGCTCACGGCTGTCTTTCAGCACCTCAACCAGGAGCTCTTGGTTGAGGGCGTCGAGTCCGGAAAACGGCTCGTCCCACAGCAATAAGTCGGGATGCCCCATGAGCGTGGACACCAATTGCACCTTTTGTTGATTCCCCTTGGAGAGCACGTCAATGCGGCTTTTGGCGTATACTTGCAGGCCAAAGCGTTCCATCCATTCGACCGCCTCCAGGCGCGGGGCGCGGCCGCGCAGGCCGTCAAGTGCGGCGATGAACTCGAGATAGCGGCCTACCACCATCTTGCGATAGAGTCCGCGCTCTTCGGGCAGATAGCCGAGCTTTCGAAACTCACGGCGTACGCTGCCTTTCACGGGCTGTAAGATATTGGCGATGAGCCGCATGGTGGTGGTTTTGCCGGAACCGTTTAGTCCCAGTAAGCCGACCACCTGTCCCCGCCCCAAAGCGAGATTCGCTTCATCCAACACCTGATGGTCGCCATATCCAAACGACACCTTTTCTAACGCTGCCAGCATCCTACGGCGGTTCCTCCAACCCACAGCATTTCCCCCCCCGGGAGGGAGGTGGTTTCGACCCAGAGTTCTCTATTGTACCACCAAATCCCTGCTTGGGGCGGGATCGTAAGGGAGCTGGCGGCTCTGCCCGGAGGATGCTTGGCAACCGGCGCGGTTTTAGAAAGGGGACAAACGGCTATCGCTCACGATTGGGCGAAGCCCTGCAAGCAATGGAAGAACCACGGTAAGCCCCATCCATTCAACAACCACAGAGTGATCAACGCTCCGCCAGCGAAGCCTAACCATTCGGCCAGCGACCAAGTCAACTGGGGTCGCCAGGGCCAGAGGATCCAAAACAGCAAGGTAGCGGCGAGCGTGGTTAAGGTGAGGATAATCAGGACGGGAATGGGGCGGGACAGGCCGGCCCAGGCGAGGCCGATCAAGATGCCGCCGGTAGCGGTGTCGGTGGCTGCGGTCAGGGTCCAAGAGATACCGGCGGCAACCATCCGCGGCCAGCGTCCGCTAGGCTTGTCCATGTTCTACCTCCTCGCTCAGGCTGGTCACGCCTAAATCCCGTCGCGACGGAACGACGGGCCCGGTCTTGCAGTACAATCTATGGCGAGCCACCGCGGCTTATCACCGGATTTTGGGGAGGTGGGCGGATGCCCAGGCTTTATCTGCTCACGGTGGGAACGCCCTCCGAACGTGCCATCGCCAAGGCGGTGGGAGAATACGTGCACCGTCTGCAGCCGCCGTTTTGGGAGTTGACCTGGACGGTGGTCGGTGAAGTGGGGTATCGCCGGGGTCAGCAAGAGATGGCCCGTCGGCAGGAGGGCGAGCGGATTTTGGCCAAAATTCCCCCGCGGGCGTTCGCCGTCTTGCTCGATGTGTTGGGCCAAGAGTGGACTACCGAAGAACTTCTGGTCGAAGTCGGGCGTTGGCGCGGGTTCGGTCGCCCGCTGGTATTCGTCGTGGGGGGAAGCCTGGGGGTCGACGACGCGGTCAAGCAGCGCGCGGACGTCAGCTGGTCGTTGTCGCGGCTTACCCTGCCCCACGCCCTGGCCCAGCTCTTGGTCGCCGAACAACTGTATCGAATAGCGATGATTGAGGCCCACCACCCGTACCATAAGGCGTAGGTGCAGGGTGGAGCGCGCGGCCGGCCGATTCCTTTTTGGCTTTGGAATCCAAAGCGCGGTGCCCGCCCTGGCTGAGGAATGAGAGAGCGGTGGCTTCGCCTGGATGGAGCGCCATGGTATAAAGTGATCGGGAGTCGCAGGCCTTACGCCAGCGAGACGTGCGCCAAGACACCTAGCTAGGGGGAGCAAGCACATGACTCAATTGTTTGAGCCTTTCGTCTATAAGGGCCTTCATTTAAAGAACCGTATCATGATGTCGCCCATGTGCCAGTACTCGGTCTCTGAGGGCGACGGTCGGCCCAACGCCTGGCACCAGACCCACTATATCAGCCGTGCCGTAGGTGGAGCCGGCCTGATTATGATGGAAATGACCGACGTCTTGGCAGATGGGCGGATATCGGTACAAGACTTGGGAATTTGGGATGATGGGCAGGTGCCCGCGTTTCGGAGCATCATCGACCAGATTCACGAGTATGGAGCCAAAGTGGGGATTCAAATCGCCCATGCCGGACGCAAAGCGGAATCGGCCGAATTGCGGCCGGTGGCGCCCTCGGCGATACGGTTTGCCGAACCCTACCGCGTGCCGAAGGCATTGACCACGGCTGAGGTCGAGGCGGTGGTGGAAGCGTTTCATCACGGGGCGCGGCGGGCGGTTGCAGCTGGCGCGGACACCATTGAATTGCACGGTGCTCACGGCTATTTGATTCATCAGTTCTTGTCACCGCTGTCCAATCGCCGTGACGACCGCTTCGGGGACCGGCCCCAATTTGCCATCGAAGTTATTCAGGCCGTGCGGTCGGCAATTCCAGCCCAGATGCCGCTTTGGATGCGTATTTCCGCAGTGGAGTACGATCCCCGCGGCTACGATCTCGACCAGATGGTGCAGATGGCGCGACGACTTAGCGATGCCGGGGTCGACGGGTTTGATGTGTCCTCGGGGGGGAATTCGGTGGTCGGGGCGGACCGCGTCTATCCCGGGTATCAGGTGCCGTATGCCGCCCGCATCAAACGGGACCTCAAGGTGCCGGTTATTGCGGTGGGTATGCTTGAAGACTGTCGCGTTGCCGAATCGGTTCTGAGCCGGGGCGAGGCGGACTTGGTGGCCATCGGCCGCGGGATGCTGGCCGACCCCTACTGGGCCAATTCCGCCGCGCTCAGCCTGGGTGAGAGGGTGCAGGTGCCCCGTCAATATCATCGGGCCTTTGCCGAGGACAAAGGCTGAGCGGCCGAAGCGTTAGGGTGCGTCGTCGGATTGGTCGGGCCGGCCTCGGCCCGACCCGGCGAGAACGCCGGTCAACAGTTGCAACGCCCGTTCCATCCGTTGGCGATCGTGAGCCGCGGCGTCGGGCAGAGCGCCACGGCGGTGGTGCACCACCGCCAGCAAGGCGAGCTGGAGCAGCGCCCCTCGCGCCCGTTGAGAGGCTTGGTCCGGGCCGGCAGCCTTGCGCCGGAGTGCTAGATTGGGTAAAAGCAGACTGGCGGCCAGGGCCATCATGGCCAGGATACCAGCCATGCCCATGACGTGTTTGACCGCGTTGCTGATGCTGAGGGTTAAGGCCCTCACGATCTGAGCGGACGTCTTGGCCCCTGCCCCGAGCAGGGCCCGGCGGGAAGACGCGATGGCCCGCTGCTCAATTTGGCGAACGAGCACGGGTTCTCTTCGAGCGAGCGCGGTTCGCACCCGCGCCACCGCTACCCGGCGCGCGGAGGGAGTGTTGGGCGGATGCAAGGCCAGATCCTTAACCGGCGGCGGCAGCGTGTGGTCGGCGGCAATCGCGCGGCGGGCGGCCGGGCTGCCCGCCATGGCGGTCGACACCAAGTTAAGGGTCCGTGCGGTCGACGCTCGGACCAGGGCGGGGGCGCCGCCCGGCGGGAGCTGGCGGGCGAAGCGAGGTGGCAACTGATGATTCACCATGAGGTCGCGATAGGCGGTGGGATTGCCGCGAATGGCGGCGGCCACCTCGCTGGCGGTTTGGCGAAAGTGGCGCATGATGCGCTGGCGAGTCTGGGTTTGGTCGGCGAGAGCGTTGGAGTGGACCGAAAATGCGGCGGCCTTGCCCCGCAGGGTGGACGGCAGATGCTGCGGGATCTCAGTCTTTAGCGTGGTGACGACCAAGACTCCCATTACCGCGGCGCCTATCGACGAGCCGATCTGCCGGAAAAACTGATTGCCGCTCGAAGCCACGCCCATCTGATCCCTCTGCACCACGTTCTGGACGGCCAGCGTATAAAGGGGGAAGCCGGGACCAATGCCCACACCGAGCAGAATCATGAGCAGAACCAAGTGACTCATCGGCAGCGCGGGCCGCAACGTCTCATAGAGGACGAAAAAGACGGTCATCGCCCATACGTTGCCGACCAAGAGGAGCACCTTGACCCGGCCCAGTCGCGACGCCAAGATGCCGCCCAGCATGCTGCCCACGACCACGCCGCCGGTCAGCGGGGTCATCACCAGACCGGCGTGCAGCGGCGACACGTTCTTGGCCATCACGAGATAAAAGGGCAGAAAGAGGACCGATCCCAAGAACGAGGCTCCGAAAAACAGTGTGCCGATGCCGGCCCAGGTAAAGGTCGGATTGGCGAGCAGGTCGATGTGAAACAAGGGGGCGGGCGAACGCCGTTCGATGCGATAGAACAGCACCAAGACGACGGCAGCGAAGGTCAACAGGCCTAGAATCTGGTAAGAGAGCCAGGCGTAACGGGTGCCGGCCCAAGACAGGGCCAACAGCAGAGGCACGGTCCAGGCGATCAAGGTAGCGACGCCGGCCGCGTCGAACGGCTGCCGGCGGGAGACCCGCAAGAGCGGCATGTGCACCAAGAGGACGTACAGAGCGGCTAGTCCGAAAGGCATGTTGACATAAAAGACATACCGCCAGGAAAAGCTGTCGGTCAGGAGCCCGCCCAGATAGGGGCCGACCACGCTGGCCAAGCCGAAGACGGCACCGAACAAGCCTTGCACCCGCCCGCGCTCCCGGGGTGGAAACAAGAGCCCAATCACGGTGGA
Organism: Bacillota bacterium; assembly: GCA_021846365.1. Lineage (GTDB taxonomy): Bacteria > Bacillota > Sulfobacillia > Sulfobacillales > Sulfobacillaceae > JAJZXC01. The sequence goes on from JAJZXC010000045.1 coordinate 7,768, forward strand.
GGCGACGGCAAAGATGGCGCCGCCGCCTAGTCCCTGAATGCCGCGGAAGATAATTAACTGCTCCATGGAATGAGACAGTCCGGATAGCGCGGAACCCACCAAGAACAAGGTCGCCGCGACCAAGAGAATGTACTTGGGGGAGACTTGGTCGGCGAGCCGGCCGCTAATCGGCAGGGCAACCGTCGAAGCCAGCAGATAGCTGGTCGCCACCCAAGCGTACAGGTTGGTTCCGCCCAAATCCTGTACGATGCGCGGCAAGGCCGTAGACACAATGGTTTGGTCCAGGGCACTCAAAAAGATGCAAAGAAAAACGCCAACCAGTACGACGCGGCGATCTCTCGCCTCGGGGGTTACCATTCTCGCCATACCCACTCCTCCCAGGCCATAGCCCCGGCCAATCAACCAGTCAGCGGACTACATCGGAACCGAATTGAGTATCCAGGTCCTAAAGACGTTTGCCGTCGCCATCGTCCGCCGCCGAAGGCTCCAACAGAGCAGCAAACGTTCGCGCGATATCGGCTGTCAGCTGATCGGCGTGGAAGTCCGGTCGGGCGCGGGCGCTCAAGATATGGGCAAACAGCGCGGCGTAAAAGTACCGCGCGACCTCCTCGCAGGGTACCGCGCGGACCTTTCCCGCTGCCTGGAGGGATTCCAAATGGCGGCCAAGGGCTTGGGGAAGCCGGCTGGCGATCTCGTGCAGCCATAGATTGCTCTCGGGATCCCGGGCCGCTTCGACCAAGTTCAATAGTATCACGTCGGCCAGCGGCAGGGTTTGCTCCACATACGTACGCGCCCAGCGCTCAAGGTCGGCGTCCAGCGTGGGTGCCCCGTCGGCCGCGATTAAGTTGCGGCTGTCGAGGCGGCCGATCGCGTCGTCGATCATGGCCCGGATAAGCCCGTCCTTGCTGCCAAAGTGGCGAAACAGGGTTACTTCGTTAACTTCGGCGGTCGACGCCACGGCGCGGGTGGTAATCGCGGCAAAGCCGCCTTCCTCCCAAAGCGCTCGTACGGCCTTGAGAATTCTCTGCTTGGTTTCTTCGGGATGATGCATCGGTGTCTCCTGCAAGCAAGTCTTGCTTGATTATAGATTGGGTTGCCATGGATCGTAAAGTCCGCGAAGAGGGGGTTGAGGCGACCAGGCCGCCCGTCCCGGATGGGGAGGAGGGCTTCATCATCGACTTCCGGCATGTTATGATCGATGGTGAATCAACTCGGTTCGGGTCAAGAGTGCCGCCCGCTGGGGACGGGTTCAAGGCGGCAGGCGCTCACGCACGGGGCCCCGATTCAAGGGTCGTAGACCGGAGCTCGGTTTGAGCGCGTAGACGGCCCGGGGCGGCCGGCTACCAGGAAGGAGACGGGCGGCTGAGGCGTCCTCCAGGTGAGGCCTCGCCGGCTGAGAATATGGATGTTCAGGAGATGCAAGGGCGGGTCGACGGGTGGATTGACCAGTTCGAAGAGGGATACTTTCCGCCCGCGATCATTATGTTGCGGTTGGCCGAAGAAGTCGGTGAACTGGCCCGCGAAATCAACCATCGCTTCGGCATGAAGCCGAAACGACCGGACGAAGCCGAAGGGTCGGTGGAGATTGAACTGGGAGACTGCCTGTTTGTTCTTATTTCTCTGGCCAACTCGCTCGACATCCGACTAGACGACGCGTTTATGGCGGTGATGGAGAAGTTTCAAACCCGCGACGCCGACCGCTGGACACGCAAGCATTCATGACAGATTGGTTGATCGTCGGGCGTGATTTTGTCAGCTTGTGGACAATGCATGGCAGGATCTGTGGACCGCCTTGCTAGTTGATCCCAAAAGCGGTAAGGTACGGTTGATGGGATGAGGGTGTCTTGTCCCAAGGATCCTAAACCCCGGGGCCGCATGAAACCACCGGTTGGTGCAGCGACGGCAGAGGGCGTGGGCAGGAAGGAAGTCCAGAGCCGATGGCGAATGTGTGGGCAAGTCAGGGGATGGTCAGCTCGGGCCACCCCTTGGCTAGCCAGGCGGGGTTATGTGTTCTGAACCGTGGCGGAAACTCTGTAGACGCGGCGCTGGCCATGGCTTTCGCCGCAATCGTGGTTCTGCCTGGGCAGTGCGGGGCGGGCGGAGACGCGTATGCGCTCTACAGTGCCCCCGACGGCTCGGTAACCGCCGTGATGGGAAGCGGAGCCTTGCCCGCGACGTACACGGAAGACCGCCTGCATACGGTTCAAGACCGGCTCCTGCCATTGCGCGGAGCGCAATCGGTGACGGTTCCGGGGGCGGTGGGAGCGTATTTGACTTTGCATAGACGGTTTGGCCGTTTGGGCCTGCCCGAGGTGATGGCGGCGGCAATCCGTCTGGCTTGTGATGGATTTCTGGTGGATGATGCCTTGGCCGCGTCGCTCGCTTTGTATGCCGAAGCGTTGACGGCGGATCCGGCCCTCCAAGAGCGCTTTTATCCCGCCGGGACCCCCCTCGGCATCGGCGATGTCCTCCGTCAGCCGGAACTGGCCAACCTGTTGCGCACCCTGGCGGCGGGAGACGCCGATGCTTTTTATCGGGGCGCCGTGGCACGCGCCATCGAACGCCGAGTTGCGGCAGGCGGAGGTTTTTTGACCCAAGCGGACCTAGCCCGCCATAGCACCCGGGTGGAGCGGCCGCTCACCCATCGGGTCGGCGCCTACACGGTGATGGTGCCCCCGCCGCCGTCATCGGGGGTTGTGCTCCTGGAGGCCCTGGCCTTGCTGGCGGGTGACTCCTGGGACTACGCCTGGCGAAGTCGGCCCGAAGCAGTGCATCGGATGATTGAAGCGCTCCGCTGGAGCTTTTATGACCTGCGACGGGATCTCGGCGATCCCGATTTTGAGGGTAACCCGGCCAGCAATTTGCTGGCCGCGGACCACCTTGAACGGCGGCGAAGCGCCATCCGCGAAGATAGGTCGCCGCTTCCGGAACCCTTTGACGGCGGGATCTCAATCATGGACGGAGACACCGCCTCGCTGGTGGCGGCCGATGCCGAAGGGGGAGCGGTTGGCCTCATTCACAGTCTCGGCTTGGAATTCGGTTCATTGGTGTACGTGGCCGAAGGCGGATTTTTCTTGAATAACCGCGGGGGACGGTCGTTCAACCGTGTGAATGGACACCCTAATCAGGCACTACCCAAAAAGCGCCCCCTGCAGGCGTCGCATACGTATGTAGTCCAAACGGAGGGACAGACGGTGGTAGTGGGCAACACTCCTGGTGGGGATGGCCAAGCACAATGGAATCTCAGCATTTTGACGGATTTGTTATGGGCCGGGCGGACGCCGCATGAAGCCGTGTCATTGCCCCGGCTTACAATTTCGCCGGGGGCGGACGCGCACAGTTTGGGGGAATCCGAGCGGGTGGTGCTGGAGTCACGGTTCAGTTCCCGAATTTGGGCTGAACTGGGACGCCGGGGGCACCAAGTCAGGGTAGTGGGTCCCTTTGAGGGAGGCGGGGCGGCACACGTCCTGCAGCGTCGGCCGACGGGTTGGGTGGGTGCCTCCGACCCTCGCGGCATGGGTCAGACGTTAGGGTTTTAGGGCGAACAAGCGGGAGGATGGGACGAGATGGCAGAGACAACCTATGACATCATAATCTTGGGCGGCGGGACCGGAGGCTATGTGGCCGCCATTCGCGCCGGCCAGCTCGGGTTGAAGACGGCGGTGGTGGAGGCGGCCAAAGTGGGCGGCACGTGCCTGCACCAAGGCTGTATTCCAACCAAGGCCCTCCTGCATACCGCGGAGTTGCTGAACACCTTTCACCATGCGGAAGACTTCGGCTTAAGCGGCAAGGTGGCCTTGAATTACGCGGGGGCGGTAGGCAAAAAGGACCGGGTAGTCCAGCAATTGTACCGTGGCGTACAGTTTCTGCTGAAGAAGAACAAGGCTACCGTGTATGAAGGGCGTGGGCGCTTGACGGGACCGACCACGGTAGAGGTAGAAGCCGAGAACGGCACCAAGACCACGCTGACCGGCAAGGATGTGATTTTGGCCACCGGTTCGGTGCCACGAGGCCTACCGAGCTTGCCTTTCGACGGAAAGCGGGTCATCAACTCCGACCACGTGCTGCAGATGACCGAGGTGCCGAAGTCGGTGCTGGTTTTGGGGGCGGGGGCCATCGGAGTAGAGTTTGCCTCCATGTATAATGACTTTGGCAGCCAAGTAACCTTGGTCGAAATGTTGCCTCACATTTTGCCCCAGGACGACGAAGAGATTGCGGCGGAACTTGCCCGGCTGCTGACGCGGCGCGGAATTGCGATCCATGCCGGCGCCAAGTTTGCCTTGGATCAGGCAAAGGTCGGCGAGCACGGGGTCGAAGGGGTGGTTGCGGCGGCGGACGGCAAGACCACCGTCAAGGTGGCCGGAGACGTGTTGCTGGTGGCCGTGGGCAGGAGTCCGCTGAGCGATCACATCGGCCTGGAAGAGGTTGGAGTCCACTTGGATCGGGGATTTGTGGCGGTGGACGACCACTATCGCACCAACATTCCTCATCTGTATGCGATTGGGGATCTTATCGGCGGATACCTGTTGGCCCATGTGGCCACCCACGAGGGGATTATTGCGGTGGAAACCATTGCCGGCGAAACTCCGGAACGGTTGCATCCCGAACGCGTGCCGCGGGTGACCTATTCGCGACCGGAAGTGGCGTCGTTGGGCCTGACGGCGGCGGAGGCCGAGGAGCAGGGGCACGCGGTGAAGGTGGGGACATTTCCGTTTAAGGCCAACGGCCGTTCGCTGATCCTGGGCGAAGCGGAGGGTATGGTGAAACTGGTGGCCGACGCGAAAACCGATGCCTTGCTGGGCGCCCATATCGTGGGTCCGAATGCCTCCGAACTCATCAACGAAATGGCTTTGGCGCGGTTCTTGGAGGCAACCGGGTGGGAAATCGGGGAAAGCGTGCATGCTCACCCCACCGTCTCCGAAGTGCTGCACGAGGCCGCGCTGGCGGTCGACGGGCGTGCCATTCACATGTAGGTCGGCCGCGGGTGTGGGCCTCGGTCTTGAGGGATACGCTATCGGGAAAGGACTTCCGCCCGGTCCAAGCGACCGGCGAACGGTATAGGCAGGAGAACAGAAAGGGGAGATTCGGGTTGCCGGAGAGCGGTTTGACCCCTGAATTGATGAAAGATATGTACTACGTGATGGCGCTTTCGCGGGCCTTGGACGACCGTTTGTGGGTGTTGAATCGGCAGGGTCGCGGCCCCACCGTGTATTCATCGAACGGCCACGAAGCGACTCAGGTGGGGTCGGCGTTCGCCCTCCGTCGAGGAGAGGACTGGATTGTCCCCTACTATCGCGACATGACACTGGTGCTGGCGTGGGGTATGACACCCCGCGAGGTGATGTTGCACTTCTTCGCCAAGGCCGAGGATCCCAACTCGGGGGGTCGGCAGATGATGGCCCATTGGGGTTCGCGGCGGTTGCACATGTTGAGCACGGGGGCGGTGGTGGCCACTCAGAATGCGCATGCCGCGGGACTAGCTTTGGCTTCCAAGATTCTCAAGGACGGCCGGGTTTCCGCCTGTTTTTTTGGGGACGGTTCGGCCAGTCAGGGGGAGTTTCACGAGGCGTTGAACTTCGCCGCCGTGAACAAGCTGCCCGTCATCTTTTTCAACGAAAACAACGGCTACGCGATTTCGGTGCCGCTGAACAAGCAGACGGTGGTTCAGGATATCAGTGCCCGCGCCGCCGCGTACGGTGTTCCGGGGATTATGGTCGACGGCAACGATCCGGTCAAGGTGTACGAGGTGACCAAGGCAGCCGCCGACCGGGCGCGCCGGGGAGAGGGTCCGACCTTGATCGAGGCCAAGACCTACCGTTTTGTGCCCCATTCCAGCGATGACGACGATCGCGTCTATCGTTCACGGGAAGAGGTGCAGGAACAAAAAAAGCACGATCCGTTGATAACGTTTGCCGAACGTTTGCTCAAGGACAAGATTTTGACCGAGGCCGAAAAGACGGAAATGGCCGCCAAAATCAAGCAGGTGGTGGACGACGCCACCAACTACGCGGACAAAGCGGCGATGCCGGATCCGGCGACGATTGGTCAGTACGTATACGGTGGCGCATTAGCCTGAGATCGCCCGGAATCCCGGGACTTCTGATTTTCTAAGGAGGGAAGGCCCGAGCCGACGGTGACGGGCAGAAGATGGCGGTAAAGACGTTTTTAGAAGCAATCCGCGAGGGTTTGCGGCAAGAGATGGCGCGCGACGCCCGAGTCATTATTTACGGGGAAGACGTGGCAGTGCGCGGCGGCGTGTTTCGAGTGACCGAGGGTCTGCTGGCGGAGTTCGGAGCTGACCGGGTGATTGATTCCCCATTGGCGGAGGCGGCCATTGTAGGTACGGCCGTCGGTGCGGCGGTCAACGGTCTCCGGCCGGTTCCCGAGATTCAGTTTGCCGACTTTATTTTTCCGGCATTCAATCAAATCGTCCAAGAGGCGGCGCGGATGCGCTACCGGTCGAACAACGATTTTGAGGTGCCCATCGTCATCCGGGCGCCGTTCGGCGGAGGTGTCCGCGGTGGGCTTTACCACTCGCAGAGCGTGGAGGCTTTCTTTGCCCACGTGCCCGGGATGAGTGTGGTCATCCCCTCCACCCCCTATGACGCCAAGGGGTTGCTGGCGGCGGCGATTGATCAGCCCGATCCGGTGCTCTTTTTGGAACATAAGGCGCTCTACCGCTCGATTCGGGGCGAGGTTCCCGACGAGCGCTACCTGATTCAGTTGGGCAAGGCCGAGCGCAAGCGGGAGGGCACCGACGTGACCGTAATCTGTTACGGATTGATGGTCGGTTTTGCCCTTAAGGCCGCGGAAACCCTGGCTAATGAAGGGATTTCGCTGGAGGTGGTGGACCTCAGGTCCATCCGCCCACTTGACCGCGAGGCGATCGTGGAGTCGGTCCGAAAGACGGGGAAAGTCATGGTCGTGCATGAAGACAACAAAACCGGGGGATTCGGTGCCGAAATCAGCGCGGTCATCGCCGAAGAGGCCCTATTCTACCTCGACGCTCCCATCGTCCGCTTGACGGGTCTCGACGTTCCGGCGATGGGATTCAGCCCGCCGCTGGAGCACGCGTTTATGGTCACAGCGGAAAAAATTACCGAAGCCGCACGCGAGCTGGCAAGGTTTTAAGGCAGGGGGAGGAGGAAAATGGCTCACACGGTAGTTATGCCCCAATTGGGGGAATCGGTGACCGAGGGTACCATCGGCCAATGGTTGAAAAAGGTCGGCGATCCGGTCGAGGAATATGAATCGCTGTTGGAGGTGCTGACCGACAAAGTCAATGCCGAGGTGCCGTCCCCGGTGGGGGGGACTTTGAGCAAGATTTTGGTCGAAGAGGGCAAAATGGTCGCAGTTGGCACCCCGATCTGTGAAATCGCGGTAGAGGCGGGTGCACAAGCAGGCGAGGAGGCGAGCCCGGAGAGGGCGGAGGCGACCACGGCGCCGTCCCCCCCGCCAGCGCCGACCCAAGAACCCGCGGCGGCGAAAACGGCGGGCTCGGAACGCGGCCGGTATTCACCCGCGGTGCGGCGTTTGGCTGCGGAAAACGGCATCGATCCGGGCACCTTGACGGGAACCGGGTCTGGCGGCCGCATCACCCGCAATGACGTATTGCGGGCGCTTGAAGCAGAGACTGCCGCGGACAAGGCGAAGCCGGCGGCCAGCGCAGCGCCAGCCGGCTCGGTGCCGGTAGCGGGCGCCCCTGCGGTCATCGCCGAAGGCGACGAGGTACTGCCGCTTACGCCGGTGCGGAGCATTATCGCCGAGCGCATGGTGCGTTCCAAGGCGACGGTTCCTCATGCCTGGTTGATGATGGAGATTGACGTGACCAACCTGGCATTGCTGCGCAACCGAGCCAAAGAGGGGTTTAAGGCCCGCGAAGGGATGTCGTTGACCTATCTCCCGTTTATGCTCAAATCGGTCACTTCGGCACTGCGCAAGGTTCCCATTATTAATGCGCAATGGAATGGCGATTCCATCGTGATGAAGAAGCGGATAAATCTGGGCGTCGCCATGGATACCGAACGGGGGCTGGTGGTGCCGGTGATCCGCGATGCCGATCGGCTCAGCATCGTCGGCCTTGCGGCGTCGACCCAGGACCTGGCCCAGCGTGCGCGGGCAGGGCGGCTGACGATGGACGACCTCGGGCCGGGCACGTTTACCGTCGACAACACGGGTGCGGTGGGGACCATACTCACCTACCCGATCATCAATGCCCCCGAGGTCGCCATCGTTACCATGGAGGCGGTGGTGCGTCGTCCTATGGTGGTCGACGACATGATCGCCATTCGTTCCATGGTCAATTGCTGCATTTCCTTCGACCACCGCGTGGTCGACGGAGCGGACGCCGCCCGCTTCCTGCGCGAGCTGAAGCGCAGCCTGGAGGCGTACGGGCCGGACACGGAGCTCTAGGCCGTCATATTTGAGCAAGCAGAAAGGGAGGAGCCGCGTGGCAGATTCCGCCATACCGATGTTGGAACCGGGCAAGCGGGGCGACCCGGGACCCAAAGTGCCCTCGTGGATTCGGGTTCGGCTGACCCAGGGGGAAAACTACACCGAACTCAAAGCGCTGATGCGCTCGCAGGTGCTGCATACGGTGTGTGAGGAGGCGCGCTGTCCCAACATCTTCGAGTGTTGGGAAGCGCGTACGGCCACCTTCCTGATTTTGGGCGACATCTGCACGCGCAATTGCGGGTTTTGCGCCATCACCACGGGTCGGCCGACCCACTTGGATCGGCAGGAACCGGCGCGGGTAGCGACCAGCGTCAAACGGATGGGTCTTCGCCACGTGGTGATTACCTCGGTTACCCGCGACGATCTGCAGGACGGGGGAGCGGAAATCTTTGCCGCCACCATCGAAGCGATTCGCGGCGAGGTTCCCGGGTGCGGGATAGAAGTGCTGACTCCCGACCTGATGGGGAATTGGGAGGCTCTGGCCACCATCGTGCGGGCCCGGCCGGATATTTACAATCACAATACGGAAACGGTGCCGCGGCTGTATCCTCGGGTACGGCCCAAGGCGCGTTACGAAAAGACGCTGGAA
>JAJZXC010000046.1 GCA_021846365.1 Bacillota bacterium
TTGAGAATTGGCTGGCGAAACCATTTCTCAGTATAGCAATGGAGGACTTTAACATCATGCCTCACGGCTTCTCCTATTCAGTTCTCCCACGCATAGCGTGGGGCTTAATGTTTGAGTAAGCAGGTTGCCGCCAGATTTGTCCCGGGTTAACGATTACCCCCCCGGTTTTGATGACGTCCCTATGCTTTCGACACGTCCTCAGCCGTTCAATTACATTCAGTTCCTTAAGCACGTACCTGACGCAGTCGAGCTGCGCCTTTTCCGTCAAGCTCACGACCAAGGCTTTTGACCTCAGCCGCTGATGGTGGTTTGAAACCTCCCCCTGCAGAGCGGTTTCGAGGGGCCTGCCCCGGCGGCCGTTGGATCGTTGAGGAAACCTTTCGCCCGGTAAAGCAACAATTGCGCGGTGAAATGCCCCAGAGTTGGGCCCGGTTTGGCCCTGAACGCATACGCTGGCCTTTTTGACGCACGGCCCCTGGTATGGCTCTGGTATCAGCTCACTCAAGGGATCATCACACGTTCCTCGAAAAACAGTTGTGGTACCAAATCTACCCTCGTTCATCGATGCCCTAGCGTCACTGCGGACGACCATATGGGTCGAACGAATTTTGAGGGAAGCGGCGTCCAGCCCCATTTCCTCGAAAATTACCCCCGAAATTATCCGGATCTTATCGGAGGCGGGATAAGCCGCAACGGCTTTAGGGGGGAAAACCGCAAAGTCCACCGAATATGTCAAGCCGACAACGCCCGCACCCATCATGCGCAGTATATGGCGAAAATCGTGCGCCGGGTCTTTGGCCGCGTAAAAAACGGCTCAACAAATCCCCAATATCTGTCCCTTCCTCGTTCCCATCCTCGATCGACCGGGTTCACCGCCTGTCCTCCGCTCCTCGGCGTTGGCCCCCTCACCTTCAACGCGGGTGGGCCGGAGCATCATGTTCAGGGTCCACCAATTCACGATATTTATCGATTACCTGTTTCAAATCCTCCCACGCCGCGGCTTTCCACGCCGGATTGCGCAAGAGCGCCGCCGGATGATAGGTCGGCATGGCCCACACCCCTCCGTCGAGAAGTTGCCAGACTCCGCGCAGTTTACCGACCTGAGCCTGCTCACCGACAAATGTTTTCACCGCAGAAGCCCCCAAGAGCACCAAGATCTGGGGTCGGATAAGGGCTAGCTGTGCTTGCAAGTGCGGGTAGCAGGTCATCCGTTCGTCGACGGTGGGCGTGCGGTTATCGGGCGGACGGCATTTGACCACGTTGAGGATGTAGGCGTTTTGCCGTCGATCAAAACCCATTGCTTCCAGCATCTGATCCAACAGTTTGCCCGCCCGGCCGACAAATGGACGGCCCAGACGGTCCTCGTCGGCTCCCGGCCCTTCTCCGCAAAACACAATTCGGCTGTTGGCAACCCCTTCTCCGAACACGACCGTACCCGCCTGTTCCCGCAGGACACACAGGCGACAGCCGCTGACAAACTGGCGCAGATGCTCCAAATCATTAAACCTCGGCATTGAACCGTACCGTGTGAAACACGGCGCATCCTCCTCCCGTCAGAGGACCCGAACCACGCGCGTGCATGCTTCCAGGTAAATTGTCCCGTCACGTGTCAACGTCGCCAAGCTGGAGACCTCTACTGAATTTACCGCAAACGTGTAGAGATGCCCGCCGATGCGCTCGGCATAGCCAACAAAAGCGTGAATGGCGTAGGCGGTGTCATCCCAAACCCCAAGATACATCATCACGTGTCCCGGCATCATCAACAGGTCGCCCGGTCGGGCCAACGTCCTGAGGTCCTCCACCCGACGCGCATAGGGAGTTCCCTCGCGCCAGACGGTAACCGCCGGCAGCCCACGAGCCTGAACGGCACTGTTGCGCGGCAGTTGGATACCTACCGTCCGGTAGGCATCCATAACCAAGCTGGAACAGTCGTGGGTTCCTAATTTGTCGCCCCAGGCATAGCGGTCGCCCAACAATCGAAACGCCGACGCTATTACCTCGGCCCGGGTACAAGGCAACGGCCCCTGGTGAACCTGGTCCGTATCCTTGACCAGTGCAGGACGCGCATCCAGCCCGCCGTCCGCCGTCCGCACCGGATAACCCACTACCCTGTGGCCGGCGGGAGTCTGTCCGCCCACCGAAATTACATCGGGCCACAAAGGCAGGTAGGCGGCAAACTCCAGCGGCTTTGCGGACACCGCCCAATCGTAAGGCTGCGGCTCGGTGGTCACGCCGTTGGCCGCAATCAGTAGTCGAGGACGTGCCTCGTCCTGCACAGCCGTCCATGTGCCTTCGTCGGCCAAGGCGACATGTTGACGTCGAATCCAGCCGCCCACGACTCGGGAGCGTATCCACCACCAGGCTTGGTCCTGGCTTTCACCGAGCACATACACCGGCTCAAATAAATGCAGACGTGTTTCTTGAAATTGATCAAATTCCCGGTCGTTCGCCGTCCGAAAGTACGCGCTGGCCGTTGGCCATCGGCGTACATTGGCTCGCTTGACGGTGACCCCGCGCACCGACAAGGGGCGAGCCCGGTGAATATTGTCCATCACCGTCATCCACGCCTCTGCTGACCAGGGCACGCCGTCTTGGGTGAATCCTTCCGGTGTTTCGGCGGGCGGCATCTCGGGGTTGAATCGACTCTCCCGGCGCATGTCGAAGAGGCCGGTTTGCACCGAACGTTGCCCGATCTCGGCATCCTGCGGCTCGGCTAAACGATCATCCAAGGTCAGCCAGAATTCCGCCTTCCGCATCGCCGGCTGAACTTGTGGCAGACCTGTCATGCCGACCCCTTCTCGGCCACGACAAAGCTGGTTCCCAACCCGGGGCCGTCGGGCAGTTCGATCCGCGGGCCCTGATAACGAATGCCACCCTTCACCAAGCTGGACTGCAAGAAATACCCGGCGTCGAGGTCCAGATGATCGGCATCGACGGCGGCTGCCAGCGCCGCCGCTGCGGTCACCGAGGCGATTCCCTCCATCATGCTGCCCACCATGATCTTGATCCCGCGTGCCCGCGCCAGCGCAGCCAAAACCATCGCCACGTAAAGCCCCCCCGTCTTCATCAACTTGATGTTGACCATGTCGGCGGCTCGGCGCTGAATCACGGCCAGGAGGTCATCGATTCCATAAACCGATTCATCAGCTATCACCGGCAGTCTCCCGCGTCGACTAACCTCGGCCAAGCCATCGATGTCCCTGGCCTCTACAGGCTGTTCCAGCCATTGAACTTGGCAGGCGATTAAAGTAGGTTCGTAGTCTAGCACCTCGCGAACCGTCCAGGCCTGATTGGCGTCCACCAGGAGTCTGGTCTGGACGCCCACCTTTTCGCGCACAGCCTCAATTCTTTCCGGATCGCGTCCATCACGCCCCCCCAATTTCACCTTCAAGGTTGCAAATCCCTGTTCCAACAGCTCGCCCGCCTGACTTGCCATCATCTCGGGCGCGTCCAAACTCACCGTGGCATCGGTCGTCAAAGCACACCGGGAGCCACCGAGCCACTCTACCAGCGGCTGGTCCAGCGATCGGGCCAGAACATCGTGCACCGCGATGTCGACGGCGGCTTTGGCCGCCGTATTGTGTACCAGGGCCTTTTCAATCACTGCAAAAGCGCGATGGTGCTGGCGGAGGTCAACACCCTCCGCTAAGTGGGGCAAGATGTACTCGGTGACCGCGCTCTGAATGGCCCCCAGCGTATCTCCGGTCACTCTTGCCGTAGGTGCCGCCGAGCCCACACCTTGAAGGCCGCTGTCGGTGCGAATCGTCACACGAATTTCTTGCACCGTAGAAATCTGACGGAGAGCGGTGCGAAACGGCGTCGTCAACGGCAAACGGACGATGTCTACCGTACTTCCGATAATTTTCACTCGATTCCCTCGCTTCTCGCCTTCAGAATGCGTCTCTTTACAAGATAAGCCATGGACCGCCAATGGGGTAGGCCCCAAACGCAACAATCTCCCCTCACCGGCCACCCGCGCGCCGAGAGCTTGAACATAATTTCCGCTTGACTCGCTTAGGCCAACGGCCAACAGGGGGTCAAGCAGATGAGGCCAAAGGGCTAGACGCATCCAAACACTTGTGTTATCATAAATACAATTGGGCCGTAGTGGTCCGAATCGATGCCTGGGGAGACCTTGTAAGACGGACCATGCCGAATGGCGCGACGCAATCGTCGAGGAACCAGGCACTTCTGGGAGCGATCCCGGAAACCTCCGCCTCAACCCGGGTTAGGCCGAGGGAGAGTTATGATCGGCCGATTTATCTGGGGCCCAATTGTGTATGATATGGTCGTGCCGCTAGCGTGGATGTCGTCCGCGGCCGATCATCCAGACATCCAAGGCGCAAAGCAAAGAGTAGAACGGCGATCGGTACCGCTCCGTCTAGGGAGTACTCAGGAGGTTAGCCATGCAATACACTCATCTTGGCCGAACCGGTCTTAAGGTCAGTCGATTGTGCCTGGGAACGATGAATTTCGGCCCGCTCACCTCGGAAGCCGACAGTTTTGGCATCATGGATCAGGCGTTGGAGCACGGGATTAATTTTTTCGACACCGCCAACGTCTACGGCTGGAAAAAAGGTGAGGGCGTTACCGAACAGATCGTAGGCCGCTGGTTTGCCCAAGGCGGGCGACGGGATAAGGTCGTCATTGCCACCAAGGTGTACGGTGACATGGGGACGTGGCCCAACCAGTCTCGGCTTTCGGCATTACATATTCGGCAAGCGTGTGAAGGCAGTCTTAGACGGCTGCAAACCGACCATATCGACCTTTATCAGATGCATCACATCGATCGCGACACCCCATGGGAAGAAATCTGGCAGGCGATGGAACAGCTATACCGGGAAGGCAAGATTTTATATGTGGGTAGCAGTAACTTCGCTGGCTGGAACATCGCCCAAGCTCAAGAACTGGCCGCTCAGCGCCATTTCATGGGCCTGGTCTCGGAGCAGAGTCTATACAATCTCAACGCTCGCATGATCGAACTCGAGGTCATCCCTAGTTGCCGTCATTACGGCTTGGGGCTCATTCCGTGGAGTCCGCTCGCCGGCGGCTTGTTGGGAGGCATCTTGGCCAAGGTAGAACAAGGCCGGCGGGCAAGTGAAAATGTACAGCGGCAACTGGAAAAAGCGCGGCCTAAGATTGAAGCATGGGAAGCGCTATGCCGCGAAATTGGGGAGCGCCCGGCCGACACCGCCTTGGCCTGGCTTCTCCAAAATCCGACGGTGACCGCACCCATTATCGGCCCGCGAACCGTCGGTCAGCTCGATGAAAGCCTGCGCGCGTTGGAGATCACTTTGTCAGCTGAGGTCTTGCAGCGCATTGACGAGATTTTTCCCGGCTACCGGCAGGCTCCCGAAGGCTACGCCTGGTAACCGCAATCGCTGGGCCGCCGTCAGCCAGACGCCGGCGGCCTGGGCGTTGTTCCCCGGCGCTATTCCGCACTCGCTTCCTCACCGTGCCGACGACGCGGTCGAAAGGAAAGCAAAAGAGGACTGCCCCCAAACCCAAACTTCTCCCGTAGCCGGTTCTCCAGATAGCGGTGATAGCTAAAGTGCACGCGGTCGGGATCATTGACGAAAAGCACGAAGTGGGGCGGGCGGCTAGCCACTTGGGTGGCGTAATAAAACTTCAAGTCCTTGCCGCGGTCGGTCGGCGGCGGGTTGACATGCACGGCTTCCTGGATAAACTGATTCAAGTGATGGGTAGTAAGTCGCCGAGTGTACGATTGATAGGCTTCCTCGACGGCTGGCCAAATGGTCTCAAGACGCCACCCGCTCACGGCCGATACCGTGACCACCGCGGCCCATGACATGAACTGGGTGGCCTCGCGCACGGCGGCCACGGTGCCAACGGTACTACCTTTGATCAAATCCGCCTTATTGATCACGATCACGCAAGCGCGGTGAGCCTTGAGCACCTGACCGGCGATGCGCAGATCTTGAGCGCTCAGCGCTTCATTGCCCGCCGTCACCAGTAACACGACGTCGCTCCGGCGGATGGCGTCTAACGTGCGGCCCACGGTTTTTTGTTCCAGATCGTCTTCGACGCGGTTGGGACGCCGAAGGCCAGCGGTGTCGAGCAGGATGAAGCGGCGGTCGCCGACCTCGATGCGGGTGTCTACCACATCCCGCGTGGTGCCCGCAAGCGGGGTGACCAATGCGCGCTCCTCACCAGCTAACTGGTTCAGCAATGACGACTTACCCACGTTTGGCCGCCCCGCCAGCGCAAGCCGAACAGGTTCGTCCATTTCTCCGTCGGCTGCCGGTTCGCTCGCCTCGGGCAGGCATTCGACGACGCGATCCAGCAAGTCGCCCACTCCCTCTCCATGCAGAGCCGACACCAGCACCGGTTGGCCAAAGCCGTACGCGTAATACTCGACGCCGCTAACCCGCGGACTCTCGGCCTTGTTTACGGCCACAATCACTGGCCGGTTGGCTTTGCGCAACAGGCTGACGACCATTTCGTCGGCGGCGGTCGGCCCCGACTGTCCATCAATCACCAACACCAAGACGTCGGCCTCTTCAATGGCGATTTCCGTCTGACGGCGGGTCATGGTCATTAGGGACGCCTCGGAGTCCACCCAAATGCCGCCGGTGTCCACCACGGTGAATTCCACGCCGTTCCATTCCGTCCATTCATAAAGCCGGTCCCGAGTTACGCCCGCAACCGGCTCCACGATGGCTCGACGGCTTTCGGTGATCCGGTTAAACAAGGCCGACTTGCCCACGTTGGGCCGCCCCACCAACGCCACCAATCCCACCGCCATTCCCCCCCGAACAAAGAAAGATTAGGACGGCTGGCGCCTTCGATATCGCCAACGTGTAGCCTCGATTCCCAGCGTCACCATCACCCACGCCACCATGCCGCTAACCGCAACCAACGCCAACTGTGATCGCCCCATGGCCAAGGCCTCGCTGCCCGACCATACCCAACGCGCCCAGGTCGCCACCGCACCGGCGCCGGTGACGGCGACCAGCGCAGTGACCGGATCGGCCGCCATCAGCTTGCCGACCAAACCCACCCCGGCCGCCGTCAGCCAAAATCCCGGGCACGATCCAAAGACGGGATCCGGCCGCGCCTGGATCATCCACCACAGCCCCCCGCATATAACCCAGGTCAACCAGCCGCGAAAGCTGCGCTCGCGCATCAGCACCGCCAGGCCGCCGACAGCCAAGACAACGCTACCTAAAGCACACCCGTCGGGGCTGGGCAGCCATCCGCTCGCCCCCACCAAACCGGCAACCCCAGCCGCAATTCGCGGGGAAATCCGGTGGCGCCGCCACCATTGCTCGCCAATCCCGCCCCACCAAAGTGCGGAAGTGCCGAGATACGCGCTGAACGCCCACACCCGGTCCATGGCCATCCCTCCATTTGGAGGCTGGCCCAAGCCACGGCAGGTTATGCGCCGCGAACAATGCGCGTCCGCCGCTACGCTGAGCGTTCAACGCGTTAACTCCGACGATGCCCGGTCAGGAATGGGGGGAATCCGACGGCGCGTCACCTTCCTCTTCCCCTTCGTCCGCAAGTTCCGGTTGCTCATCCTCCCAGTCGCCGGCGTGGTAGGCGTTCAGTCTTGGTTCCTCAGCATCTTCACCCAGCTCCGCCGTGTGCTCCCCTTCTTGGTCGGGAACAAAATCCCCGGCTATGATATCCACGTCCGCCTGGTGCTTGGAAAGCGAGATTCGCCGCTGTTCTGGATCCACGTAGAGTACCTTGACATAAATGCTGTCGCCTACGGTTACTTCCTCTGCCGGCACCTGAATTCTGCGGTCGGCCAGTTGGGAGATATGCACCAACCCGTCAATTCCTGGCTCCAACTCAACAAAGGCACCGAAAGCGGCCAAACGGACCACCTTGCCCCGGCAAATCTGCTCGGGAACATATCGCTCGGCCACCGTGTCCCACGGATTGGGACGGACTTGGCGCAGCCCCAAGGAGATCTTTTCTTTTTCCCGGTCAAGACGCAACACTTTGACTGAGATCACTTCGCCCACCTTGATGATTTCCGATGGGTGCTTAATCCTTCCCCACGACATTTCGCTAATGTGCAAAAGCCCATCTACGCCGCCTAAGTCGATGAAGGCCCCGAAGTCGGTCAGGCTTTTAACCGTCCCCGACCGAACCTGCCCTTCTTCGATATTAGACCAGAGGGCATCGTGAGAAACCCGCGATTCTTCCTCCAACACCCGCTTGCGCGATAAGATAGCGCGACGCTTGTTGCGGTCGATTTCAATGACCCTAACTCTAACGGTTTGTCCCAGGAATGGATTTAAATCGTTGACGAAGCCCTTGGCCACATGGGAAGCCGGCACAAATCCGCGCAATCCTACGTCGACCACCAGGCCACCCTTGACCACTTCGGTCACCGTGGCTTCGATCACTTCGCCTTCGTTCATCAACGATTCTAACCGAGTCCACGCTTCCTGCTCGTCGGCCCGCCGTTTTGACAAGCGCAGGATTCCTTCCTCGCCCTCGTAGCTCACCACGTAAACCCGAATCGTATCTCCGAGACTCACCACGTCTTCGGGACGCTCGACCCGCCGATGACTTAGGTCTTGCAGATGAATGATGCCTTCCGATTTGGCCCCAACATCCACCAAGACCCCATCGTTGGAAATGTGGACCACCTTCCCTTCCACAATCTCCCCTGGGTGCACTTCTTCCAACATCGCGTACGACATGGACTCTTCCATTCCCATTTCGTGGTCCGCATCGCCTTGGTGTGGATCTTGCTGTGTCATTGGGTCCCGTTCTTCGTCGTGCCGATCATCCATACCGCCGACCCCCTCAAAAGTTGCCTTCTCGAGCCTTCCTCTCGTCCATCCTCGGGATAAAGAGCTGCACAAAGAAGGGAATTTCTTTTACATATTACACCGTAATCCTAGTGCAAGCTAGGACTTTTCAATCTCGTCGCGATTTCGCCCCCGCTCAATTTGCTCGCGAATTTTTTTCGCCAATAGGTACTGGGCCTCCTCAGTTCGCATTCCATCCGGGATGGCAAAGGCTTCGCCCACATAGTATCGAGTTCCCCGGCGAAATCCATACTCGCCGACGATCCCGATCGGCACAATTCTGGCCCCCGTTCGCCTGCTCAAAAAAACGCTGCCCGAGCGCGCGGGTTGCAATTCGCCAGTGGGCGTCCGGTGCCCTTCCGGAAAGATGAGCAGGGCGTGACCAGCGGTCAGCAGGTCTAGGGAGGTGCGCAATGCCTGCCGATCAGGCTTGCCCCGTTTGACCGGATACGCATGCAGATTGCGGATCAGAAAGCCCAGCGGCCGAAAGCGAAAGAGTTCCTCCTTGGTCATGTAGTACAGTGGCCTAGCCACCAACGTCCCTACCACCGGCGGATCAAATCCGCTGACGTGATTGCAAATGATGATAAGCGGGCCCTGAGCGGGGATAGATTCGAAACCCATAGGCCTAATCGCAAAGAATCCGATGAACAACGGACGCAGCACTATCTGAAGCCCTCGATACAACCAATCAGCGAACATGTTCCCGACAATGTGCGATGACCTCGGCCACCACATCCTCCACATCTTGATTGCTAGTGTCAATCAGCACCGCGTCCGCCGCCTGGCGCAGCGGCGCATAGACGCGGGTAGAATCCAAATTGTCCCGCCGGGAAATGTCTTCCGCCAATCCCGTGAGGTCCACGTGATAGCCGATGCGCGCCAGATCGCGTTGGCGGCGCTGAGCCCGCGCGGTAAGCGAAGCGGTTAAGAAAAACTTAACCTCCGCTTCGGGAACGATCACCGTACCCACGTCCCGGCCGTCAACCACCACGCCACCCTCCCTGACGATTTCTCGCTGCCGTTGGACCATCTCATCGCGCACCGACAAGAATTCGGCCACCAACGAAACGCTGGCGTTGACTTCCGGCGTACGCAACAAGTCGGTCACCTCTTCCCCGCCGACGAACACTCGCGTCAGCGCGGCGGGATCTCCGGTGACGTCAATAACCAATGTCTTCAACAGCGTCAGCACTTCCTGTTCGTCACGCAGGTCAACTCCCGAGTGCAAGGCCGCGAGCGCCAATGCCCGATACATGGCGCCGGTATCCAGATAGCGATAGCCCAGTTCCACCGCAACTTGGCGTGCCACCGTGCTTTTCCCCGCCCCCGCTGGGCCATCGAAGGCGATAATGGGTCGTCGCCTAAATGACATGTTGATCGCCCTCGGCCGCCTCGAGATCGGTGCGCAAGCTTTCAGCTCTGCGCAGATATATGTGACGAACCGCGCGCTGAGACACCGCCGTTTCCGCCATCATAATGATTCTGATAGCCTTGGGCAAGGCATTGGGAACCGCGAGCTCCCGCATGCAGATCACCGGCACGTACTTCCACCCCAGTTTTCGAGCCGCTTCGGCCGGAAATGCCGCGCTGAGATCTGGCGTTAAGCTGAAGAATATGCTCGCCATCTCCTCGGGGTCAATCCCGTTTTCCCGGGCCATCTGTTCCAACAGTTCCATGGTCGCGCAGATAATCGCTTCCGCATCGTCGTGCTCGACTGTCGTGGCACCACGAATCCCCCGAATCATGTGACCTGATCTCCTTAGCTGAATTTTACGCCGCCGCCAACGGGATCGCGGACAGCGGGGTCATCGCGCCTCGCACTCCATTCCGGCGAAAGTTCTATTGCATTATAATACAATCAGCCAAGGCCTTCAGGGTGGTCGAATTATGCATTTCGAATTCTTGATTCGGTTCTGGCCGCTTGAGGCTCAGTCGGGACACTGCCGGCAGCGGCCCTAAGCGCCTAGAGTTTGGTATCCAGCTAGAGATAGGTCAAGCCAAAACGAGGTGGCGCCGTTGCTGACCAACCTGCCGACGCCTAGAGTCGGAAGCCTTGGGGCTTTGCCTGAATCCCGCTCCGCAAGGGCACATGCAAATTTGCCAAGGCTGGCGGAATTTCACTGGGCAGACATAGGCCGCCGGGATCTGCCCATATCAAGCCGTCTCTTGATGCATGGCCGCGATTATCTGTACCAGGAACGAGTGGGACCGCTTTTGGTTGATGCGCCACGCGGGGCTGCCGCCGCCCGCGTCGAAGGGTATCAGGCCGACTATGTGACGACTGCATACGACACCGACGCTGGCCTGGTGGTTACCTGCTCGTGTACGGCCAACCGCATATGTGCGCACGCTGCCGCCCTGTTGCTGGTGCGCGATGAGGATCCTGAGGCCTTTTTCGACGTTACCAGGGTTCGGGTTCCGATGATGGTACCGTCCTGGTGGCCCTGGATGGCGGGCACTTCCTTCGACTGGAACACTATTCCCCGTCGGGCCGGCGTTTACATGCGACCCCGCTCGGCACGCTCCGCGGCCGGGTCGGGCGACTGGCCCTGGGCCGCACCAGCGCCGTCCCAACAACATGAAGACTTGCTGAATCAGCTCGCTCTGGTTCACCCTTCATGGTGGACCTGCCCCGAGTTTCTCGACCCATATCTCGCCATCTGGCAACAAACCGCCCTCGTTGCCCGAGCCTTGAAACATTTCCCGGCCTGGATTGACCTGGCTTGGCGCGGCCCCGAAATTCCCCTCGCCCCCTTGTGGGAAAAGGCTGCTGGCCAAATCCGCCAGGCCACCTACTCGATTCAACAGCGACTGTGGCAAATCAGCCCGGCTGACGATTCTCCCCTTACCCGGCTCAGAGTCCAAACCATGCTCAATCTCCTTGAAGTCGGCTTCGATGAAGCGGCCGATCAGCGGGCACCCTTGCGGGCCCTGCGCGAAAGCTTTGCCTGGGCCGATCCCGGCGGGCTGGAGCGAGCCAAGTTCCTGCACCGCACCGGCCAAACCACCGATGCGGTCCGCCTGCTTGAGCGTCATCTCCCCGCCGAGCGCACGCTGCGCGCACCCTATCGAACGCTGTTAATCGCCTGGACCGAGGGTGACGAACGCTTGGCCCACCAGGTAGCGGACACCCTGGAAAATCCCAGCCCGGCCAAGCGCCAGTCGCTCTTGCAATCCCTGTCGCCGATGGCGGCAGAAGAATTCTTGCGCCAGTTCCCCGGGCTTAAATCCGACGCACCAGATTTGCCGTCGGGGTAATCCCGGGCAAGCGGCCCCGTTTGGCCACCGGCCGTCCATCTACCTCCTTCAAGTCCATGGTCATGTCCAAGGGGGGAGCGGCCGCGATATAACTCCCCACCCCAAATCCGGTCGCTCCGGCTTCGCCGAGCTCAGCCATCCGTTCCGGAGTCAGCCCGCCGGAGACAAAGATGCCGACGTGGCGATGACCCGCTTGATCCAAGCGAAACCGCAATTCGCGCACCAAATCCACCGTCACCCCGCCCCGCTCTTTGGGCGTGTCCAGGCGCACTGCCTGCAGCCGCTCGCCCAGTTCACCGGCCACTCGCAGAGCCTCTTCGACCTCATCATGAAATGTGTCCACCAAGACCACTCGCGGCGCCGCCTCAGGCATCACCCGGTCATAGGCCGAGGCCGCTTTCAGGGTGTCACCCAGCATCAACAGCAGGGCGTGCGGCATCGTGCCCGACGGCAACTGTCCGGCTTGCCGGGCCCCCAAAATCGAACTGGCTCCCTGGCATCCTCCTAGCAGAGCGGCGCGGTCCAACACGGGTGCAACCGCCGGGTGAACGTGACGCGCGCCAAATGAATAGACGGGCACTCCACCCGCGGATCTCACTGCCACCCGAGCGGCCGTGGCCCAACCAGACGCCGACGCCAGCATCCCCAGCAAGGCGGTCTCATACAAGCCGAACGCCCGGTAGGGACCGCGAATTCTGAGCACAACCGTCTTTGCCGTGACTTGGCGGCCGTCCTCGGCCGCTTCCACCTCCACGCCCTTGCCAGCCAACAGGCTCACCGCTTCGTCAATACCGGCCAGCACCCCGTCGCGGTTGGCGAACACCTCCGCCGTCACCACCATCTCCGTAAGGCCCAAATCATCCAATATTTGACGGGTTCCCACAAAATAGGAGTCCGCCGTCAGTCCACCGGCAATCTCGCCTGGGGTCGCGGAGCGGATACCGCGTTCCGGCGGTTGATACGCCCATACTGCCTCGATATTGTCGATAAAATTCTTGGCCACCTGTAACCGCCGGCAACTCCCTAGAGCTGGCGCCTTGCCCGTGGAACTAGCATCGCAGGCCGCCGCCCGGGTGGGAGCCTAGAGCCGGCTCCCTCCTTGTCCTGCCCGCGCCACCGCGCGGGTTGTTGTCTTTCCGTTAACCCCGCCGACCGGTACCTGGACCCGAGGCGGCTGGCGGTCGGCGCGGTCGGTTCTGCCGCCCCTGCGGCGGAGAAATCACACCGCCCCGAGCTGTCCGAGCCATTGAGGGACGGTGGGCCGCCTGCTGCAGAGCCCGAATTTCCCCAGAGGCTAGAGCCCTGGCACCGCCCGGCTGCATTCCCCCCAAAGCTAGGCCCCCATACTGCACCCGCGTCAGTTCCAGTACGGGATGCCCTACCGTCTGCAGCAGACGCCTAATCTCCCGCTTTCTTCCCTCGGTCAGCACCAGGCGCAACTGGGCACGATGGCCCTCCACGCGCAATAGTTCTACGCTGGCGGGCCGAGCCAGCCCGTCATCGAGTTGAATTCCCCGCTCGATGCGATTGAGCCGATGCTGCCGAGGCACTCCTTGCACCCATACTTCATACACTTTGGGCACCTGGAATTTGGGATGGCTTAACCGATAGGCCAGCGCTCCGTCGTTGGTCATAATCACCAGCCCGCTGCTATCGCGGTCGAGACGGCCCACCGGATACAACCGGCCTGCCTCTTTCGGCAGCAGTTCGCCGATTAGGTGCTCAGCATGGCGGTCCTTAAGGCTTGAGGTGTACCCAACCGGCTTATAGACCATCCAATAAGCCTTCGCTTCGGTGGTCGGCAGCTGACGCCCGTCCACCAGAATCCGGTCATGCCCGGGACGAACCATCTGACCCACGACGGCAGTGCTTCCGTTGACGCTGACGCGTCCCTTTTGCACCCACTCTTCGGCCGTGCGCCGCGACGCCAGTCCAGCCTGCTGGAGCACACGTTGCACCCGAATGCCTGACTCATGATCGCGATTCTGATCCTGATGATGGTTACGGTCAGTCATCGCGATCCGCCGCCAGTCGGAATACGCACTCGATTTCCACCGGTGCATTTAAGGGCAACGACGCCACGCCCACCGCCGACCGCGCATGCTGGCCGGCTTCCCCGAACAGTTGACGGTAGAGTTCCGATGCTCCGTCGATTACCTGAGGTTCGCGATGAAACCGGGGCGCCACCTGAACGTAGCCCGTCACCCGGACGACGCCGCCGAGCGCCTCCAGCCCGCCCACTGCCGCAGCGGCCGCGCTGAGTGCGTTGAGGGCGGCAACCCTGGCCGCTTGCTTGGCCTCGTCTAATCCGACCTGATCCCCTACGCTCCCCGTGGCCAGCAAGCGTCCCTCAACAAACGGGAGCTGGCCCGACGTAAAGCACAGGCCACCGTGGACGATGGCTGGTACATAGTTGGCGACCGCCTTAGGCGTCTGTGGCAGGGTGAGGCCCATCGCCCGAATCCGATCTGCAATGGAATCCACGCTTATCCTCTCCTCTGAACCGATTGGCCGCGGGCAACCGGTCCCTCTCCGCTTTGGTCTCTCACCGCGGCTTGCTCTTCTCGGTCCGCTCCCAAAAGAACATTGTCAATCAACCGCGCCTTCCCCATCCATGCCGCCAAGGCCAAGAGAGCCGGACTCTCGTCGAGCGTGTCGCCGAGACTGGTGAGGCCGTCCCAGCTCCGGACCTCCACGTATTCTGGCGTGATGTCTGCCGTCTTCAGAATGGCTGACACCTGGGCGATGAGCGCTGCCTGCCGCCGTTCCCCCCGTGCATACAACCCTTGCGCCGCCGTTAGGGCCCGACGCAAGGCTCCCGCCCGTTCACGTTCCTGGTCAGTCAAATACCGGTTGCGCGAGGAGCAGGCCAAGCCATTGGCTTCCCGCACAGTGGGAACCCTGACCAGGTCAACGTCAAAGTTCAGATCCCGCACCATCCTGCGGATCACCGCCACCTGCTGCGCGTCTTTGGCACCAAAAAAGGCGAAGTTCGGCTCGACGATGTGAAACAGTTTGGCAACTACCGTGGCCACGCCGGAAAAGTGAATCGGGCGCGTCCGCCCACACAATACCTGGGTGATTGGCCCCAGCTCAATCCGCGTAGCCTCGGATCCGGGCGGATAAATCTCGCTTACCGCGGGGGCAAAAACTACGTCCGCCCCGGCGGCGCGCGAGGCGGCAACGTCTTGGGCTAGGTCCCGAGGATACAGGTCATAGTCCTCGCCGAGGCCAAACTGCAGCGGATTGACAAATATGCTGACCACGGTCAAGCCGCCTCGTTCGGCAGCCGCCTCAATCAATCGCCGGTGTCCTTGATGGAGGGAGCCCATGGTCGGCACCAAGCAAACCAGACCACTTTGCCGCCGAAGTTTACGCATTTCCGCTATGGTTTCAATTATCCGCATGAACGTCCTTGGTCGGTCAGCACCGACCCCGCTGCCTCCGTTTCCTCCTGCCAGCGCTTTAGCCGACTGACCAATTCGCGCTCGCCGACAGTTCCCATCACCGCCAGGCCAGGGTCTTGGCGCCCGGAGCAGGCCACCTGCAACCAGGGCACCTCCTGCACTCGGCACGCTTCCGCCCAGTCCGGAAACGCGGTGGCGTCAACTGCGGTGGCGGTGATCTTGGCCGGATTGGCAAACGCCAAGCGTTGGACCAGATTAGCCATCCGCGGGCTGTGCGGACAGGTGGGCGTCACCATCAGGCGCAGATCAATCCGTCGACGAACGGATTGACACCAAAAGTAAGTTTGCGGCTCAACCAGCAGCCTTTGCCGCGATACATCAAGCATCGCATTCAACAGGACGCCGAACTGGTAACCGCTAGGCAGACCAAGAAATCGCCAACCGCTTGCCCGGCGGCGATGGTTTAACAACGCCCAAGCCGGAACTCGCGTAAGCCGGGCAGACTCTTCGGCCGGTGTCCATAGCACGGAAAGACGAATCAGTTCGGGCATCAAGGCATGCAATTCTTCGGCCAGCCTCAGGCTGAGCACCGAACGCTCATCATCCTCTTGGCCGATTAACAGCCATTCCACCGGTCGCTTCATCTGTGCCATCATTTTGGCGACCGTTTCCCTCTCACGATCGGTCAAAAACCTCAATCCGGCTACTCACGCTCCCGGCCGTCCAACCCCATCGCACCTTAAACCGCGCATACTCGTCAACATGTCTTCAGTATACTCAAAGGCCACTCCTCCCACAATCGCCTGGGACTTAACATCGCCGAGTTCCGCAGAGTGGCTGTGGCCCGCGATTCGTTGCGTCAGGACTTGAGATGGATCTTCATCGTGGCTGTATCCAAACATACATCGTAATTTAGGTCAGGGAAAATTTAGGCATCCCAGAATGATGTGATATCATTAGGGTAATTAGACGTTCCAGTGGAGGTTGAGCTTATGACCCGCCTGGAGTGGCAAGATCAATTTTCGACTGACGAAGCGTGCCGGAAATAACCCAAGACAGTGTTTAGCTTGCTCCATCAACCGGAGTTCTGCGAGGAAGCCAAGGAACTGCCGAGCGATTTTACCAGGCACCGCAAGGTCGGATTTGTCGACGTGATGGCCATCGTCATCAATCAGATCCGATTGACAACTCAGATCGAACTCAACCGCTATCGCGAAGAGTTCCTGCCCGAATCAGCCGCCAAGACCTCGTATACCAAGCAATCCTTCGCCGAAGCCAG
>JAJZXC010000271.1 GCA_021846365.1 Bacillota bacterium
ACACCATCGTTCCCCAATCGGAAAGCCACCGGCAGCATCGATCCCGCACAGCTACCGAATACCGGAGTCCTGGCACAATTAACCATCCCCAGCATCACTCAGTAGCATGGATGACCGCGCGGAGCCAGTGGTGGCCCCATCTTGCCAGGCGGGGCTTTTAGGACTTGCCATTTCAGTCCAATTCGGCAAGCCTTCGGGCCACACGATCCAAGACCTTTGAGGCCGCTTCTGGTTTGCTGCTTACCGACTCCTCGGGGCCTGTCGGACCTACAATAACGCCGTGATAGGGAAGGTTGGAAAATCCCGCGCCGGGACCGACCGTATTGGCAACCACCCAATCCAAACCCTTTTCCCGCAGCTTGCGCCCAGCTGACTCCACTGCCGCGTCGGTTTCCGCGGCAAATCCCACCATCACCGTGCGCTCGGCTTGGGCCCGGCGAAATTCGCGGACCGTGTCGGGATTCCTCTCCATTTCCCATAAGAGCCCCACGTTTGCCTTGTGCTGCTTTTCAGCCATCCGCCGTTTGGGCCGAAAATCACTCACCGCGGCGGCGGCAATCATGGCGTCCGTCTTCTGCGCTCTCGACAGCAAGGCGGCCAACAAGTCCTCCGCGCTGACAATGCGAACGACCTCCGCCGAGGCCAGCCATCCTGCCGACAAATCGACGCCGGGGCCAGCCAAAAGGCTAACCCTGGCCCCTCTCCGGAGTGCCTCGCGCGCCAACGTCAACCCCATGGTTCCGCTGGAAGGATTAGTCAGCACGCGCACCGGGTCAAAATGCTCCCAAGTGGGACCCGCCGTGATCAGAACCCTCCGTCCGGCCAAATCTTTGGCCACCGCTAGATCGTCGAGCGCATTCACGATGTCTTCCGGCTCAGCCATCCGGCCATTGCCCTCTGTGCCCGACGCCGTTCTCCCAAAGGCCGGTCCCACCCAGGCCACGCCGTCGGCCGTTAGTTGCTGAACGTTCCGCTGCACGGCTGGATGAGCCCACATATGCGGTTCCATCGCCGGGGCGACCAAGCAGCGGCCGTGAAAGCCTACATAAACCAAACTCAGCAAGTCATCGGCAGATCCCACAGCCATCCGGGCAATGCGGTCGGCGGTGGCCGGAGCCACGATCATCACGTCGGCCCAACGGGCGAGCGTAACATGGCTAAGAGGTCCCCGAGCGCCATTTGTCGCTGAGACTCCCACCGGTCGACCTGTTAAGCCGGCAAACGTCAACGGTCCCACGAACTGGGTCGCCGCCTCGCTCATGACCGTCTCCACCTCGTGGCCCGCTTGCACCAGCCGGCTCGCCACCTCCGCCACCTTATAGGCAGCAATCCCTCCGGCCACCCCGAGCACTACGTGCATTTGTTATTTTATCCCCGCCTGCGGAACCACCAGGCGGATGGCACCCGTCCAAATTTCTTGCAAGGCAATGGTGACCGGCTTGACGGCTTCACCCTCGGTTAACGGCGGGGCGCCGTCCATAATTGCGCGCCCTCGCTTGGCCGCTGCCACCACCAGAGCATACTTGCTCCCGGTCTGTTGAGCGAGTTGCCCTATGCGATACGCGTCGCTCACCTTTCAGCCTCCGTGTGTCTAGTCGTCGTTGCCGCCCGCAGCCGCATCTTTTTCGTCGTCGTCCGCCTCCGTATCGATAGCTGGAGTCTCACGGCTGGTAAGACGATTGGCCACCGTTTCCGGCTGTACGGCCGACAAAATCACATGGTCACTATCGGTGATAATGACCGCTCGCGTCCGTCGTCCATAGGTGGCGTCTACCAGTACGCCCCGGTCCCGTGCCTCGGTGATGATCCGCTTAATCGGAGCCGAATCCGGACTGACGATGGCCACGATGCGATTGGCAGACACGATATTCCCGAACCCAATGTTGACCAACTTAATGTCCAACCCCAAGCCTCCCGATCCGCGGCAAATTGATCTCCACTCAACCAGTAAGGTTAGAGCAGATCTTAGCGATCCCCTCCAACCATGTCAATTGTAGCCTAAACTAGCTGGTTTTTCGATGTTCTCGCCTTATTGGCCCGAAAATCGCGTATCTAGGGCCAAATCGGATTAGTCCGCGCGATCCTGGCTGCAATCACCGCTAGGTCGGTGGAAAGCCCCGACTTGGCGCGATTTGTCAGCGTTTTGGCGTGCAGTAGCTGGCGGTGTTTGGATCCGCCTTGCGTGACGACTTTGGACCGCACAGCGATATTGATGTCCTCGTCACCTATTTGCCTGAGATCCAGGCCAAGATCTCCTTGTGGGATAATGCCGCATTGATGGGTACACTTCGTGAGTTGTGGAGGCGCCCTGTGGATCTGGTGGATCCCACTCGGATTATTCCTGGCCTGCGCCGGGAAATTATCGGAACGCAACGGTTTCTCTATGTCGAATAGCCAGCAGATCGCGCTTGCGTTGCCTGATAATTCGCCACTGGCCCTGGCTTCATCGCACGGTGCGGGCCGGGCAGGGGACGGCACCGCGGGCCGAGATGCTCAAGGCCGAAATGGTTGAGAAGCGGCAAGGCTCCGATAGGTTCCGTCTGTAAGCGGTATGAACCGGCTTCGACTGTCGGCACCATGTATACCGCCGGTTTTCGCCCCGGTCGCCCGGAGATCAGGCGGAAAGTTCGCCACGGCAGGGCTAAAATCCCTGAGAACGCTTCCCAATTATCGATTTTCTATCCGTCCCATGATTCTTACCTCACCTCGACTCGACACCCCGGGGGAAGAAATCGACTCTGAAATGTGCAGACAATGAGCTATTGTTCGCGGCATGCGGAATTCGATAACCTTAAGAGACGCCCATGCCCCGAGTTCGGGGCACCCCCAGAATGAAAAATGGAGGTCGCGGTCGGCATAGGTATAGACCAGCAATCGATATATAGGGCGGCTTATAATCGCCCCGGTACCAGATATTGTGCT
>JAJZXC010000272.1 GCA_021846365.1 Bacillota bacterium
CTTGTCGGTGTGTAGAGCGGTCAGGCACGACCCGTTCCCATTTCGAACACGGTGGTCCCCCTGTCCTGCGCTGGTGGTACTGAGGGCGAAGGCCCTTGGGAGGCCCAGGCCATGCCGACAGCTAGTTCTGTCCCGGCGGTGCCCCTCCTAGGCGCCGCCGCGGCTGTTTGCGGGCGGCGGACCTGCAGCCTGCCTCCATACACATTGGGATCAAGCGGGCCGACTACCCCTGGCCGCAGACCCCGGTTAAGCGGCCTAGCCGGTGATGACGCTGGATTCGGCGCAAGATGTCCTCGCGGAGGTTCTAACCGGCGGTCAAAATGAGGTAAAATCGTACCCATGGAGAGACTGACCTATTTCTCGGGTGATTATTATGTTGGTGCGGCAGTCTAGCCAGAAGGGGGGGTTGGCGATGCCTCCGCTGCGGTGGACGGAGCAAGGATGGCAGTTGGACGCTTCGGTAACCGGGGTGACGATCGATTCCCGCCAGGTGAGGCCGGGCTATATTTTTGTGGCTACCCATGGACAAGCCTACGATGGGCACGATTTTGTTGGCGAGGCGGTTTCGCGGGGAGCGGTGGCGGTGGTCGGCGAGCGTCGACCCGTGGCGGCGTTGCCGGTACCTTACTTTTGCGTCCCGTCGGGGCGCGTAGAGGCGGCTAAACTCGCTTGCCGATTGTATAACGATCCCTCCCATGACCTCACCGTGGTGGGGGTGACCGGCACCAACGGGAAAACTTCGGTCGTTTTCTGGTTGACCCACTTGTTGCGGTTTGCCGGGCGGGGCACGGGAATGCTTTCGAGTGTGGTGAATGATCTCGGCCAGCAGCGCCTGGCAGCTACCCTGACCACCCCGGAAAGTCCGGACTTGCAACGCTACCTGGCCGCCATACGCGACTTTGGCTATCGTTATGCGGTGGTCGAGGTGTCGTCGCACGGCATTGTCCAGCACCGGATTGACGGGGTGCGCTTCGAGATGGCCATTTTGACCAACATTACCCGCGAGCACTTGGACTTTCACAAAACGATGGCAAATTATGTCGCCGCCAAGGCTTTACTTTTTGAGGAACTGCCGGAGAACAGTGCGGGGGCGATGCTCAACGCCGATGATCCCTACCGGGAAGCGGTGCAGCGGAGGCTGACGGCGCCCGTGGTGACTTACGGGTTGTACCAGGCAGACGTGACCGCGGAGATCCTTGACTCCCGTCCGTGGTATACCGATGTGCGCATCCGTTGGCGCGAACAGGCGCTAAAGGCACGGTTGAATCATCCCGGTCGCTACAACGTGTCTAACTTGCTGGCAGCGGTTGGCGCGGCGCTGCGGCTTGGGGTTGAGCCCGCGGTGATAGCCGAGGCCATCCCCGCTTTGCCCGAGGTTCCGGGGCGGATGCACATGATTGAGGTCGTTGGCGGACCGAAGGTGATCGTGGATTACGCGCATACCCCGGATGGGCTTTATCAGACCTTGATCACCGTTCAGGACCTGCATCCGGCCCATTTGTGGCTGGTGTTCGGCGCACGCGGGGGCCGCGATCACGGCAAGCGGCCGGAGATGGGGAGAATTGCCGCCCGGTGGGCGGATTGGATTGTGCTGACATCCGACAGTCCGGGACTCGAAGATCCCCAAGCGATTGCCGACGACCTCTTGACCGGGATCCATGAAGTGGATGCCGGGCGCCTTTGGAAAATCGAGCTGGACCGGGCCCAAGCCATCGAGGAAGCCGTGTTGCAAGCTGACGCAGAGGACATTATTTTGGTCACTGGGCGCGGACCGGAGACCTATCAACGATTTGGCGATCAGATCGTACCGTTCATTGACGTTGAGGTTGCCCAAAAAGCACTGGATCTCCGCCGCCAACGGGGGGTGGGAGGCAGGATTGAACGAGACGGCCAGCATCAGCGTAGTCATCCCGGCGTATAACGCCCGCAGCACGATAGGCGACGCGCTGCGCTCGGTGTTTGCGCAGACGCTAGCCCCGTTGGAAGTGATCGTAGTCGACGACGGCTCCACGGACGGCACCGGAAGCTGGGTGCGGTCCCAGTTTCCGGGCGCGACGGTGGTGGCGGTGCAAAATGGAGGGCCGTCAAGGGCCAGAAACTGGGGAATTGAGCGTTGCCGGGGAGAGTTTATCGCGTTTTTGGATGCCGATGACCGTTGGCATCCTCTGAAACTGCAACGACAACTGGGGGTGGCGCGGGCGGATGCGACGGTAGGCTTGATTGCTTCGGACTGGCTGAGGGTGTTTGGCGATGATCCGCCGGCGCTCGCGGCGGAGCCCAAAGTGACCGCGATTTCCTACCGGAATCTTTTGCTGCTCAATCGATTTCAAACCTCCACGGTGTTGGTGCGGCGTGAACTGGTCCTGCGGTTGGGGGGATTTGACTCCTCGGTGGACGGAGCCGAGGACTGGGATTTGTGGATGCGGGTGGCCGGCGCGGCGCCAGTGAAAAAACTGGATGAGCCGCTGGTGATGTATCGAGATGTGGGAACTGGATATAGTAAGGACGTATGGCGGCTTTTCCGGACCATGCAACCCACCCTGGAAAAACACCGGCCGGCAATTCCCGCCCACGCCTTCCGGGTGATTGAGACGTGGCATTACTTGCGATTTTGGGTGGCCTTTCGCTTGTTGGCCGATCGCCCACGGATGCGGCTGGTGTTCCAAGAAATGAGCCATCGGCGGCTTTGGGCTTACGTTCCCGAGGCCGGCACACGTTATCTGTTGCCTTTTTTGTGGACCCGGTGGGCGCACCGAGTGCGCCGGCGGGCCGAGGTCAAAACTGGGGGTTGACAGGGAGAACAGGGGCGAGTAGAATTTCACCTTGCGACTCGGTCCTTGAAAACTATATCGTCAGGGAACCACAATCAATGTGAATCACGCGCCCGGCGGTTAGGCCGTCGGGGGCGG
>JAJZXC010000047.1 GCA_021846365.1 Bacillota bacterium
GCGAGAACCGAGACCGTCCGGTCTCGCCCGTGATGGGCAACTATCGTCGGAGAGCCGTATGAGGGAAAACCTCACGTACGGTTCGATGAGGGGACGGGGTTCGTAAGAACCCCTCCTACTCTACCAATGTTGCTAATTCGCGAATTACACTGTATAGTCCGTAACACTAAGTCTGAACCGCGAGCAGTATATGTTCAAACTGTGAAGCCCGAAGATTTCTCCCGGACTCTGTTAATATGCTCTAGCATAGTTCCGTCGAACGGAAAATCTCCTTGTTCACTCCGGACCTTCAAAGCCTTTAATTGCTTCAGTGCTGATTGCGCCAATTTGCAGGGATAACCCATGTTGACACGGTTGGTTTTGAACTCGTCCTCATCTACAACAATCCACGAACCCTCCCGACCAACCAGGTCCAGGTCTAAATCCACAAATTCTACCGTTAAATTTCCGATTTTGGCCGGAGTAGCGATGTTGCAGTAGTACTGAATGATTTCTCCATAGACTATGTGAACACTGACGGGACCATTCAGTGGTTGAGTAAAATTCGACCGACCAACTATCGATCGTTATTTGGAACCGCTTGGAATGATGAACCAGCGTTCTTCCTGGCTCGCCGACAAGAATAATGTAATCGGGGTCGCGATGAGCGACTGTGCTTTGCCACTCGTAGTGAACTTGTTGGTTGTACTTGAATGCGCGCACTCGCAAGAACGACTCCTCCTAAACAAAAATTAGTATCTTGGATCCGACTCTCCATTCTGACTATAAAGAGCTTGCCAATGACCGGATAGATGCGCTTACTTAGGCATATAACTCCGAACTAATTACCGAGTGGAGTAAAGTTCTCTAATAATAGGCAAAACAGGGGTGTCAAGTGGTCATTGCCTTAAGTCGCTCTCCGTACGAGCGTAAGCAATGTCGTCGGCAAACCAGCGTGATGGCGGGGACGGTGTTCCATCGGTTCAAAAGTGTCGTTGCCGATATGGTTGATGGTTTAGAATCGGTCAAATTCTCATAAACAACCCTCTCAGATCCGACGAGTCTATGTTCTCCTTTCGGCAGGAGGCAATTATCTCCATAAATGGTAGTTCCTAGGTTCTGAGCAATCCATCCGTGTATTTAAATGAATAACGCAAAACAATTATACCACTACCTAGCAACGCAGAGACCGCGGCTGTCTGTCGGCGCCTAAGCGGTTAAGACGATGAGGAGCGATTATGCCCGATCCGTTGATTGTGGCAATGCCGACCCACGATTTACGGCGACTAGTGCCTTCATTGTCAGATTTGTCGTTGGTGCGACGATTCTTGCCATGAGCGAACGCTTTAGACCGGGCGAAGATGCCACAATTTTCCTGACGCGCAATGTGGTTCTTTAGCAACCGCGCGAAACATATCCAGGCTCGGCGAACGGGTCTTGATTCTGACATCGTGATGTTCCCTGGATCCGCTAGAGCGATTGCCACGGCCATTGCATAAGGACCGGGCAGTCATGGGTCAATTGTGCAAACGCAATCGATTCTTCCGGTGCTGCCCGCACTCGATCCGTCTATAGAAGAACTTTCCCACGACCTCCGGGGACCCACTCGGGCTGAAGCTCGGCTTGCACCGCGGTTGAAGCGACGCGGTGCGGTTGCCCGACCCTTATGGCGCTGAGAGGATTCCGTCGAATCTCCACGAACGAGTGTTGTTCCCCGGATTTGATGACAGTGATATACTTGATCCCGGCCAGAGGTCGCATGCCAACATCGCCCAGATGTCCGGTCGCGGATCTTTTAACCGAGCCGCGATGTCGCCAATCCAAAGCTGCATTCCGCAAGGTTGGTGAGGATGGCGTCTAACCAGGGTGTGCGGCAGATTCCGACCTGGGTTGCGGTTCCTAGAGAGCGTGGTTCGCACCGAAAAACAGGAGAGTTCAACCGCGGACTGCACTTAGCCGAAGAATCGTCACGCGTCGTGATACCGCGCCTTGGTCTGTGCTATGATGTCCCTAGGTGGTATAGACATCTGGAAAGTCCAAGGAGGCCTTTGGTATGCGAATCGGCGTTCCCAAGGAAATGAAAAGCGATGAGAATCGGGTGGCGCTCACCCCCGCCGGTGCGTTGACCCTGATTAAAGAAGGGCACCAGGTAACAGTTGAGCAAGCCGCCGGGGTCGGCAGCGGCTTCAGCGACCAGCAGTATATTGACGCTGGTGCCCGAATTGAGATGCAATCCGAAATGGTATGGAATCAGTCCGATATCATCGTCAAGGTTAAAGAGCCCTTGGCAGAAGAATACGCATGGTTCCGGGAAGACTTGGTACTGTTCACCTATCTCCATCTAGCCCCCGAATATGCCCTGACCAAGGCCCTGTTGGATTCGAAAATGGCTGCGGTTGCCTATGAAACGGTGCAAACCGACGATCGAAGCCTGCCACTTTTAATTCCTATGAGCGAGATTGCGGGCAGGATGGCCAGCCAGATTGGGGCGCAGTTTTTGGAAAAACCATATGGCGGGCGGGGAATCTTACTGTCGGGCGCCCCCGGCGTGCTGCCGGGGCGCGTGGTTGTCATCGGGGGCGGGATTGTCGGGGTCAACGCCGCACGCATTGCGCTCGGGCTGGGTGCCGACGTCACCATTATCGATATTGACGCCAAACGCTTGCGTGAGCTTGACGACCTCTTTCACGGCCGCATCAAGACGTTGATGTCCCACGAATATAATATTGGCGAGGCGGTAACGGACGCCGACCTGGTGGTGGGGGCGGTGCTGATTCCCGGGGCGCGGGCGCCGCATTTGGTCAGCGAGGCGATGGTCCGGCGCATGCAGCCGGGGTCGGTGATTGTCGATGTGGCAATCGACCAGGGGGGTTCGATCGCAACCGTCGATCGGGTTACTACTCATTCGCACCCCACCTACGAGAAGTTCGGCGTGATCCATTACGCGGTGGCCAACATGCCGGGGGCGGTGGCCCGCACCTCTACGCTTGCTTTGACCAACGTAACCCTCGGCTATCTTCGCGCTCTGGCCGAGCTCGGCGTGAGGGAGGCGCTCCGTCGGGACCGCGCACTCGCGCGGGGATTAAATATCTATCGCGGGAAAGTGACGTTGGAAGCCGTGGCCAAGGCGCATAACTTGCCGTTTGAACCGGTCGCCACGGCGTTGGCCTAAGGTCGCAACGAGCGGGGCCTAACCAAGGGGGGCGAAACGGATCGACAACGCGGAGCAGGCCTGGCACGACCAAGTGGCAGCCTATCTCTACCACCTGGCGATGGAGCGTAATTTGGCGCGGAATTCGGTTGACGCCTACCGTCGAGACCTCACGGCTTACTGGAGGTTTGCCCATGCTAGTGGACGAGCCATCGACGAACGGTCGACGGTGGTCGCGTTCTTGGCCGAAGAACATAGCCAGGGCCGGCGAGACACCACCATGGAGCGGCGGCTTTCCGCGCTGCGGTCGTATTTTGGCTTCGGTCTCGACGTTGACGCCGGTGAAGGGGCGAATCCCACCGACGGGCTTAAAGTGTCGGCTGGCCCCCGCTCGCTGCCTACGGTGCTGTCGGTGGCTGATATCGAGCGTCTGTTGTCCGCCTGTGGCGGCTCGACACCTCTTGACTTGCGGGACCGGGCCATGCTCGAGGTGCTGTATGGGGCAGGCCTCCGGGTCAGCGAGCTGCTTGGTCTAGAGGTCAACGACTGGTGGCGCGACCCGCCGCGTATACGTTCGATCGGCAAGGGCGGCAAGGAGCGTTATGTGCCGATTGGACGAGCCGCCGAAGCGGCCCTGGCGCTTTACATGGATGAGGCGCGGCCGCGGCTTTTGGCCGGAGCTACCCACGGGCTCATCTTCGTCAACTACCGGGGCTGCCCCATGACCCGGCAGGGGTTCTGGAAAGTGCTCAAGCAAAGGGCAGATCAGGCGGGCCTAAACGCGGTCGTGTACCCGCACGCGCTCAGGCATTCGTTTGCCACCCATCTCTTGGAAAATGGCGCCGACCTGCGCTCGGTGCAAGAAATGCTCGGACACCAAGATATTGCCACCACCGAGATCTATACCCACGTGGATCGTAGACGGATCCGACCCGTCTACGACAAGGCTCATCCGCGGGCCTAGGCTGGCGGTTGGCGGGCGTCAAAACTGTCGCCGCCGGGGTGCATGGCGAATGCGGTGCATGGCCGGTGCATGGAAGGTTTCTCCCTCGCTCACACTAGCCTCAACGCGGGGAGGAATGCACAATGCAGATGAACGGCAGCTGGGCGCGCCTGGCTATTGGCGCCATCGCCGGGGCGTACGTGTTGGGTGGGGTGAACTTTGCGGTTCAGGCGGCGACGCCGCCGACGGTGTCGGCCCGTGCGGTCGAGTTGATGGATCCCGCCTCGGGACAGGTGCTATACGCCTACCATGCTGGCCTGGCCCTGCCCATGGCCTCGCTGACCAAAGTCATGACGCTGTTCCTAACCATGAAGTCCTTGCAGCAGGGAAAAATCCGTCTGGATGAGCCGGTGCCGGTTTCGAACGCCGCCTATCGCATTGAGGGATCACAAATCTGGCTTGAGCCCGGTGAAATGGTGACGGTGGAGCAGTTGCTGAAGGCCATCGCGGTGGGCTCGGCGAACGACGCCGCGTATGCTTTGGGGGAATTCCTGGGAGGCAGTGAGCATGCCTTTGTGACCGAGATGAACCGTACCGCCGAGCGGCTAGGCATGCGGCACACGCACTTTGCCAATGCCCACGGCCTTAACATGCCGGACCACCACACCACTGCCGCCGATATGGCCATCCTGGCCCGCGCCGCGCTGCGGGTCCCCGGTCTCTTGCACTACACCTCATTGCGGGAGGATCGGTCGATTCGCAACGGTAAGGGCGGGACCTTGTGGCTCATCAACCACAACCGGTTGCTTCGCCAATATGCCGGCGCCGACGGACTGAAAACGGGCTACACCAGAGAGGCAGGTTATTGTGTGGTGGCCACCGCCCGACGGGCGGGACAGCGGATGGTGGCGGTGGTGTTGGGGGCACCCAGCTCGAAGGTTCGCTTTGAGGACGCGGCGACGTTGATGACGTGGGGATTTCAACATTTCGCCACGGTCCGGGTAGCCAATCCGGGTCAAACCTTGGGGGAAGTACCCGTCCGCCGGGGCACCGCCCGCAGGGTGCGGGCGGTGGTGCCGGACGGCTTCTTCCTGACCCTGCCTCAGGGGGCAGCCAAGGATCTAAAGACTTCCCTCAGCCTAGTCAACGCGGTCACCGCTCCGGTTGAGCGGGGGCAACCGCTGGGCCAAATTGTCGCGCGGCAAGGTGCCAGGGTGGTAGGCCGCCGCACCGTGGTCGCCGCCGCCAGGGTGGGGCGAGCCCATTGGCTGGGGCGAGCGTTCGAGTATTGGCAGCGACTGATTGGTTAAGTCATGGAGGTTGCGAGGGATGATGGCACCCCGGTCCAGAAACACACCGGAGCCTGCCCTGCAAGCGGTGGACGTGCTGGGAAGAGATGGCAAGAGATGGCAAACCAAGGAATTAAAGCCAAGAGGGACCGTGCCAACCCAGGTCGGCCGACAGCCGCCAGGAAGACTGCGGTGCAAGCTCGAAAAAGCGCGCCGGAAACGCCTTTACCTCCGCCTGAGCATGGGATTGGCCCATCTGCAGCGGCGATTGCATTCCACCAGCGAGACGGTGTCGATTCAAGAATTGAGCGCGCATGACGGCCATCCCGCCGAGATCGGTACCACCACGGCTGAGCGAGCGTTGGACGCAGGGCTGAGGCGTAATCTCCGAGGCCGTCGGGACGACATCGGCCGGGTGCTGGTCAAGATCGAGAAAGGCAGCTACGGTTGCTGTGATCGCTGCGGGGTGGCCATTGAACCGGACCGGCTGGAAGCCGCCCTTGGCTTACCCTGCGCAGAGATTGTCCATCCTTCCTATTATACGGAGGATGCGGCGGACTCCGACCCCGCGCCGGCGAAACGTCTCGGCGCGGCAAAGAACTTCGCCAATTCTTCGCCAGGTGTCCCGCCCACGGTCACCGACACGGAGATCGGTCTCGGATCGCAACCTGGCGAAGGCGTCAAAGCCGTCGACTCCATGGTTGACAAAAGCGGCGGCCCTCTTCTGGACACGGTTCGATCCCGGGCACCAAAGAAAGCAAGGCGAACGGAGCCGGAGTCTGCCGGATATTGATCGACTGTCGCCGCACATCTCGCCTTTTTTTGCTGGCGGGGAGCAGTATGATGGGGTTGTCCATAACTTTTCGGTAAGCGATCGATAAAGGGGACGACCAACAATCATGACCATAATCCACATGCTGGACGGCCAGCGCCTGGTGCTGGCTTTAAACGGTGACCTCGATCTGACCACCGCTAAGGCCTTGACGGAGGCTTTGGATGGATTACTGCGGCACTATCCCCTGCGGCAGGTAGTCCTCGACCTGGGGGAGGTGTCTTTCGTCGACAGCTCCGGCCTAGGCGTGATTTTGGGCCGTTATCGGCGCCTGCGTAGCGCGGGTCGAGAACTTAGCTTGGTGGGGGTCCGGCCAGCGGTGCGCGCCGTCTTGGAAGTGGCCGGCATTCCTTCGCTAATGCCGGTGGTCGATGCGCATCCCAAATCGCCGATGACCGGTTTGTCCTCGGGGTGAGAAAGGAGCGCAGCATTTATGGGCAATATGACCAATCATTTCCAGCTACGGTTCCTGTCTGTGCCGGAAAACGTGGGACTGGCCCGCTTGGCCGTCTCCCATATGGCTTCCCAGGCCGGCTTTTCGGTCAGTGAGCTGGAGGAAATCAAGGTGGCCGTCTCCGAGGCCGTGTCCAACGCCGTGATTCACGGTTACCCGGGCCGCCGCGACGGATGGATTCTGGTGGAATGCCAAATCGGGGAGGGTGACTTCTGGGTGGCGGTCGAGGATTGGGGGGTGGGTATCGGTGACGTTGAGCTCGCTCGCCAGCCCGCGTTTTCCTCCGATCCGGAAAGGATGGG
Organism: Bacillota bacterium; assembly: GCA_021846365.1. Classification (GTDB taxonomy): domain Bacteria; phylum Bacillota; class Sulfobacillia; order Sulfobacillales; family Sulfobacillaceae; genus JAJZXC01. The sequence continues at coordinate 6,951 of JAJZXC010000047.1, forward strand.
ACTCGGTTTTGTCTTCATGGAGTCGTTTATGCATCAGGTCACGGTGCGCTCGCAACTCCGCCGGGGGACGCGGGTAGAGATGTCACGGAAACCGGGAAAACCGGAGGCGTTGACGCAAGATGCCCAGTGATCAGGGATGGGACGCGGCCGACGCTCCTTCCCTTTATCAACGGGCGCGCAGCGGTGATCGGCGAGCCCGCGACGAATTGGTCGAACGCCACTGGAATCTGGTTTGGCATATCGTGCACCGGTTTCAAGGCCGTGGTTACGATACCGACGATTTGTTCCAAGTCGGTTCTATCGGCCTTCTAAAGGCGATTGAGCGGTTTGATCCCGAGCGTGGTCTTAAGTTCTCCACCTACGCCGTGCCGCTCATCATGGGAGAAATTCGCCGATCCTTGCGCGACGACCAGCCCATTCGGGTGGCGCGCTCATTGCGCGAACTGGCGATGAAGGTTGACCAGGCCCGGCTGCGCCTTGCTCAGAGTTTGGCGCGCGACCCGACGGCGGTGGAAATCGCGGCGGAGCTCTCCGTCGAGGTGGCGGATGTCACCGAGGCGCTGGAGGCGTCTCGGCCCATCGCCTCGCTCAACCAGGTGATGGAAACGCCGGCCGGTACCGAAAGCCGCCTTGAAGATAGTATCCGGGATCCCAAAATGGAAAATGACTGGTTGGAGCAAATCGCCTTGAACGAAGCCTTTGCACACCTTGACAGCCGAGAACAGTATATTCTGAAGGCCCGCTTCGGCGAAGGCCGAACTCAAATGGAAGTCGCCGACCGGCTGGGCGTGTCGCAGGTGCAGGTTTCACGCTTGGAGCGGCGGGCTCTGGATCGCCTTCGTTCCGCACTCGGCGAGGGGAACTGACCACAAAGCGATGGGTGAGTGAAAACGACGGCTTCGGATCATAATACTCCTGGACCCTCCGCGGGGCGGAAGGGAAAGGGAGGTTTTTTTATGGGCAAGGTAGCCAAGGTGATCGAACTGGTCGGCGAATCTCCGACCAGCTGGCAGCACGCCGTGGAAGACGCGGTGCGTGAGGCCAACAAGACCGTGGACAACATTACTGGGGTCGAGGTGACCAATTGGACGGCAACCGTGGCCAACGGCAAGGTGAACGAATATAAGGTTGACGTAAAGATTGCCTTTGGGGTCGACCCTAATCGGCGCTAGGGCAACGAGGGAGGTTCCTCCCTCGTCTGGGGTTGGGCGACAGGTGCACCACCACAACCAACGGTCAAGAGAACAGGGGACGAGACCTATGGGAGTCGGAATTCGGGGCCAAGACCCTCGGATTCAACGGTATCACGCCTATGCCAATCGTATCCGGCCCAGGCCGGCAGTCATCCGCAACGCATGGTGGGCATTTGTGGTGGGTGGGATGATTTCCTTATTGGGCCAGGGAATTACCTGGGGGTTTCAACAGGTGGGATTAACCGAGAACGCGGCAGCAACGCCCACTTCCATTGTTCTGGTGGGGCTGGGAGCACTGTTCACCGGGCTCGGGTGGTATGACAGAATTGTCAAGCACGGGGGTATGGGCGGAACCCTGCCGATTACCGGATTCGCCAACGCCATGGTAGCGCCCGCGATGGAATTCCGCGCTGAGGGACTGATCATGGGAGTTGGCGCCAAGTTGTTCACGCTGGCCGGTCCAGTGCTGGTCTACGGTATGGCGACCGCGTTTGTGATGGGCGCGATTCGGTATGCGCTGGGGATTGGATGATGATCGCCGAACAGATTGGGGAGGCCAGCTATCGCACCACGGAAGCCTACATTGCGGAAACGGCTGCCTGCGTTGGCCCGAAGGAAGGCGAGGGCCCGCTCGGGGAATATTTTGACGCGGTGTGGCGGGATGAAGGCGTCGCCCACCCCTCCTTCGAAAGGGCCGAGCAGGCCATGCTGACCCAAGCCCAAGATACGGTGCTGAGCAAGGCGTCCCGCGACTGGTCGGAGGTCGACCTGGTCATCGGGGGAGACTTGATGGACCAACTGATTGCCACCGATTTCGTCGCACGACGCCATCAGCGACCCTTGCTGGGCGTATTTTCCGCCTGCGCGAGCTTTGCCGAGGCGCTGGCGGCGGCGGCGGCCATGGTGAGGCAGCCAGGGCCGGACACCATCCTGGTGGGGGCATCGAGCCATCACTTGACCGCCGAACGGCAGTTCCGCTTTCCGCTGGAACTGGGCTATCAGCGAACTCCCACCGCTTCTTGGACGGCCACCGCCGCCGGTGCCGTGCTGGTGGTAGCAAGGTCCACCCCGGTGGCTATTGACGCCGTTACCTTCGGCCGGGTGGTCGACTGGGGATGGAAAGATGCCAACGACATGGCCAGTGCGATGGCGCCGGCGGCGGTGGACACCATCCAACGCCACCTGGGCGCGCTGGGGGAGAAGGTTGATGCCTATGATGCCATCGTGACCGGGGATTTGGGGGCGTTTGGCATGAAATTGGCGGCCCATCTGGCCGATACCGAATATGACTTCGACCTCGGCGGCAAACTCGAAGACTGTGGTCATTTGTTGTACGACATCGAGCGTCAGGACGTGCACAACGGCGGGTCGGGAGCGGGATGCGCGGCGGCCGTATTTAGCGGCTATCTCTACCACAACCTGCGAACGGGGCGCTGGCGCCGGATGTTGTTAGCGGCCACCGGTGCTCTGTTCTCTCCGACTTCGTCCCAGCAGGGGGAAAGCATCCCGGCCATCGCCCATGCGGTGACCATCAGTTGGCGCGGTGAGCAATCATGATGTTTGTATGGGCGTTTTTAGTCGGCGGTTTGATGTGTGCGCTTGCGCAACTGGTGATGGATTACTTAAAGCTTACTCCCGCCCAGACGCTGGTGTTGTTTGTGGTGCTGGGAGCGGTGGGCGGCGGCTTGGGGGTCTACAGCAAGTTGGTTGCGGCTAGCGGTGCCGGCGCCACGGTGCCCCTGCCTGGATTCGGCTACGTATTGGTGGAGGGGATTGACAAGGCGGTGCGGGAAAAAGGGGTTTGGGGACTATTCACCGGCGGTTTTACAGCGGCCGCTGGCGGAGTCAAGGCGGCGCTGCTCTTCGGACTGGCCGCAGCGGTGGCTTTTCGGCCCAAGGCTTAAGCCCTTGACGCGTTGATGCAGGGGAGGGGGATGAGAGTGCCCAGACAACAGGTGATCGTGGTGACGGACGGAGATGTGACGGCGTACCGGGGCATTCGCGCCGCGTGTGAGGAACTCGGCTTGACGGTGGTCAAAGCTACTCGCGGCAACCCCACGCCAATCCGCGGGCAACGCTTGATCGACGCCATTATGGCAGCGGGTGACGACGCCGGCAGGCCAGTAGTGGCCATGGTCGATGACCGCGGGGAGCCGGGCACGGGGGCGGGAGAGCGGGATCTCACCACGATCTTGGCCTCCGACCAACTTCAGGTGCGGGGCGTGGTGGCGGTAGCCGCCAATACCCGCGGGGTGGCCGGGGTGGTTCCTGATCGTTCAGTCGACAAGCGGCAACGGATAGTGCGGCGGGCAGTGAACAAGGGGGGGCAGGCTCAAGGAACCGTGTTGCGCGGAGATACGGTGGATGTCTTGCGCAAGTTTCCTGAGGTGCCGGTGGTTGGCCTCGGCGATCCGGGGAAAATGGGGGGGAGCGACGACGCGTCCCACGGGTCGCCGGTGACCGCCAGGGCCTTACGCGCGCTGCTCAACACAAACGGTGCCGCCGCGTCCGGGGGCGAGGCTTCTCCCCGGGACTGGTCAGAGGAAGGACACAGCCATGCATAAGCGAACTCTCGCTCGCGTGCACTACACGCAACGGGGCAAGGCTCGGGTGGACGCGGTGGCGGTTAGCGCGGATCTCGATGAGAATCTCAGCTGGCTGAAAAAGTATCTTGGCTACAAGGAAACCTTCGACCTGATTGCCAGGGAATTTAAGATTGGCCAAAAACGCGCCGGACTGATTTATATCGACTCGTTTGTTTCTCAAACCGACCTTACCCTCATCATGGAGCGATTCCTGCAAGCGCCGGAATCGGCGATGGCCGAGGCCAGCCTGACAGAATTGCTCAATCGGCGAATTCCCTATATCGAGTTGACCACGGAAACCGAATTGAGCAAAACGGCCGAGCAAATCCTGTCCGGGCCGTGCGCACTCCTGGTAGACGGGGTCAGTCACGCCGTGATCATGGACGTCCGCAAATACCCCGACCGCGAGCCGTCGGAACCCTCCCTGGAACGCGTGTTGCGCGGCCCGCACGACGGATTTGTGGAAACCATGATTTTCAATACGATTATGATCCGGCGCCGACTGCGCGACCCCAATTTGCGGGTGGAAATTCATGAGGCGGGGCGGCGTTCCAAGGCGGACATTGCCTTGATATTTATTAAGGACATCGCCAACGAGCACCTAGTCGGCGACGTGCGGCGGAGAATCAAGGCGATAGACGTGGATGTCTTGACCATGTCCGAAAAGGCTTTGCAGGAATGGATTGTCAGGAAACCCTGGTGGAACCCGTTTCCGGTTATTCGATTCACCGAACGGCCCGACGTGGCGGCCGAACATCTCAGCGAAGGCCATGTCCTGGTTATCATTGATACCTCCCCCAACGCCATCATTTTGCCCGTCACCTTGTTTTCATTCTTGCAGTCGGTGGAGGAATATCATGAGGACGTGCTCATCGGATCCTATCTGAAATGGGTGCGGTTTGTCGGCATGCTGTTCTCCTGGCTCGGCCCCCCGCTATGGTACGCCATGCTGGCGAGCCATACGAGGCTGGGCTCGGGGTGGAATATCCTGGTTAGCCCCCAGATTCGCCAAATTCCTATTTTCTGGCAACTGACGGCGGCCGAGGTGGGCGTCGACCTGTTGCGGCTGGCGCTCATCTTTGCCCCCAACCCACTCGGGCAGTCAATGGGCTTCTTTGGTGCCGTGCTCATGGGCAGCGTGGCGGTCAAAGCCAAGCTCTTGGACGCCGAGGTCATGATTTACGTGGTGGTGGCGGCGGTGGGGACGTTTTCTGCTCCCGATATCGACTTCGGCATGGCCATACGCGTGTTGCGTGCGTTCTTGCTGATTGCCACCGGGGTGGGAGCGATTTTTTCGCTGCCCTGGACGGGATTCTGCTTGGGAGTGTTGATTCCGCTGGCCATCTTGGCCAACACGCGATCCTTGGGTGTGAGCTACCTGTGGCCGCTCTGGCCATGGTCGGCTTCCTTCTTCGGGGCTGGGCTGATCCGAAAACCCCTCAATGTGAAGGTCATGCGGCCACCCGTCACCCTTCCCCAGGATCCCACCCACCGAAGGCCGCCGGAGCCAGGTTCCTAAAGCAGGCGGCCTGTCGGAGCGTCGGAGTAACCGTCGTTGACCAAGGGATCTGGAAAATGCTACGCTCATCCGAGACGAACCCTTCATGGAGGATGAATTGGATGGGCCCGGATACGCTGCATAACGATGAAACAAACCATCTCTGGGTTGGTGGGGTGCGGGTGGCCGACCTGGCCGAGGAATACGGTACCCCGCTATACGTAATGGATGAGTCAACCATGCGCCGGCGCGTCCAAGAGTTTGTTCGCCTGCTGGCGGAAACTGAACTCCCCACCCGGCTGGTATACGCCGGCAAGGCGTTCTTGTGCCAAGCGATGGCGGGATGGCTCAAGCCGTTTGGGGTCGGACTCGACGTGGTTTCGGGAGGCGAGCTCTATACCGCCTTGGCTGCCGACTATGACCCGGCCGCGATTGTTTTTCACGGCAACGTCAAACCGGGCGCCGAGATCCGTTATGCGCTCGAGGCCGGAGTCGGCCAGATCGTCGTTGACTCGCTGGCTGAATTGCAATCGATTGAACGGGAGGCGGCGGCCCTCGGCGTGCGGGCCCGGATTCTGCTGCGGCTCACCCCCGGCATCGACGCCCACACCCACGCCTTTATCCGTACCGGTCAATTTGACTCCAAGTTCGGATTCGGCCTGGCCGATGGCATCGGCGACGCAGCGGTCAAATCGGCACTGGATTTGCCCCACCTGGACCTGATCGGCTTTCACGCCCACATCGGATCGCAAATTCTCGAAGCAGAGCCGTTTTTTGCCAACCTGGAGGCCTTGCTGGAATATGCCCTGAAGTGGTACCGGCAGGTTGGTTACTGGCCGCGGGTGCTTGACATCGGGGGAGGATTCGGGGTGCGCTATGGTGAAGACGATGATCCGCCCGACCTCGGGCCCACTTTTCGGCGGATCGCGGCTGCGGTGCGCGAAATGACACCAGCGGAGGCACGGCTGCCCGAACTTGCCATCGAGCCCGGGCGCTCGATCGTGGGTGAGGCCGGCGTAACCCTTTATCGGGTGGGAGCGCTGAAGCGAGTTCCCGGCGGCAAACGCTATCTGGCGGTCGACGGCGGCATGGGTGACAACATTCGGCCCGCTTTGTATCAAGCGTTCTACCCGGCCCGGCTGGACGGCAAGGCGACGAATGAGCGAACCGATGAGTTCACGGTGGCGGGGCGGTACTGCGAAAGCGGGGATATCCTGGTCCCCTCGATTCGCTTGCCCGAGCCTGGCGTCGGTGATTTGCTGGTTACCTTGGTCACCGGGGCGTACAATTATTCCATGGCCTCCAACTATAACCGGATTCCCCGACCGGCGGTGGTCTTGGTGGCGGATGGGGAGGCCTCGGTATGGGTCGAACGGGAGTCGTGGGCGGATTTGGTGCGGCACGACCGTCCATACGCGGCGGTGCCGACGCCGAACGACGTCTGAACCGGCCGAAAAGCTTAAGACTTCGGTTAGGCAGCCAGAACGATTGAGGAGGAATTGCGGGTGCCCTCGGAAAGACCGCGCATGATGTCGGGAATGAAGGCGTCCGGTGCCTTGCACCTGGGCAATTGGATGGGAGCGCTCAGCAACTGGGTTCGGCTGCAACAGGACTATGATTGCTTCTTTATGGTGGCCGACTGGCATGCGCTGACCACCGGCTATCACCATACCTCCGATCTTCCCCGGCGGATAAGCGCCATGGTGGTAGACTGGCTGGCGGCGGGGCTCGACCCCGAAAGGGCCGTCATTTTCGTGCAATCTTCGGTGCCCTTGCACGCCGAACTTTCGCTCTTGTTAGGCATGGTGACCCCTTTGGGATGGCTCGAACGCGTGCCAAGTTACAAAGAGATACTGCGGGAGCTGGAGCAAAGGGACATTCACACGTATGGATTTCTTGGCTACCCGGTGCTGCAAAGCGCCGACATATTGCTCTACCGGGCGTCAGCGGTGCCGGTGGGACAAGACCAGGTGCCACATGTAGAGATGACGCGCGAAGTCGCGCGCCGGTTTAACGGATTGTATGGCCCGGTGTTGACCGAGCCCGACGCGTTGCTGACCGAGAGCAAGGTACTGCCGGGGCTAGACGGGCGAAAGATGAGCAAGAGCTACGGCAACACGATATCGCTTGGCGAAAGCAATCAGGAGACCGTGGCCAAAATCCGGTCGATGGTGACCGATCCGGCCCGCGTTCGCCGGCACGATCCCGGCCATCCCGAGATCTGCCCGGTTTTTGGTCTGCATCGAGTGTTTTCAGCCGACTCCAGAGTGTCTAACATAGAGACAGGATGTCGCGCGGGTACGCTGGGCTGCGTGGATTGCAAGGCTGAATTGGCCTCCACTCTGACGGCGGTTCTGGAGCCGATCCGTTCTGCCCGGCAATCGTGGGTTGACCATCCGGAGCGCGTGGACGAAATCCTTGAGCAAGGAGCCAGACGCGCCCAAGAGGCGGGCAGGCACACCATGGAAGCGGTGCGGGACGCCATGCATCTGACCCGGGTGCGCACTCCCGATGCAATTTGACGGCAATCTGGCCCGACTGACGGAGCGCTTGCGGCGCCATCCGGAAGAGGCCAAGGCGTTGAATGTGCATGACTTTGTCTGCGCTATGGTGGAAACCTGGCGCGGTGAGAGGGACCTCAGCCAGGTGAGCGACGAGGTCCCCCAAACTGCCTGGGTCGTGCGGCGAAAAGTTGAAGTCCTGCTGCCCGCCCCGGAACCACCAGCGGAAGATGGGACGGAATCGGCTTCAGAGTCGCCAGTGCGCGATTGGGTCGACCTCGCGGTGGCCAACCTAAAACACATCCAAGCCGCTGCCCTCCGGTATCATTTTCGTCCTCGGGGCGCTTGGCCGCCCCGATCGCGGCCGGTGCGGGGGCGGCAGATTACAGAGCTGCCCTCGGCTTGGCCAAAGCTTAAGCGTCGGACCAGCCCGCCGCCCAGCCGCGTGTATCGCGACGTCGACCCGTTGGTCGAACGCGTGCGTCGTTGGCGCGAGTGGCTGAGCCGCGAAGAGCCCGCCCGCTTCCCACCCCCGGAGTGGTCGCGCGAAGAGGTGGTGCGCATGTTTATTGCTCTCCTCACGCTGTGGTCGAACGGTGACGTGGTTATCGAACAGGCGGGAACCTTTCATCCCTTGGAGGTCCGGCGTGCAGGGCAATAGGCGGCAACACCAGTTGCGACTGGCCGTCGGCCTATTGTTTTTGCACGCCGATCCGGTGGAAACGAGCGAATTGGCGACCTGGCTGAAGATTGGCGAGGAGGAGCTCGAGGATGTTCTGGCTCAGGCCCGGCAAACCCTGGAGACCATCGGATTGACGGTGCGGGGAATTGCCCATGGGGTGGCGCTGACCACCGCCGAAGACCTCGACGCCGAACTCAGATCTATCACGGAGCAGGCCAACGCTCATCCCGAGCCCCTGTCGCCAGGCGCCTGGGAGACCTTGGCCATCGTGGCTTACCGGCAGCCGATCACCCGCATGGAGGTTGAGGCGGTGCGCCAGGCAGGATCCGAACGGACTCTGGCCAGATTGCTCGAACGCGACCTGATTGAAGAAGTGGGACGCAAGGAGACGCCGGGTCGTCCCATCGTTTACGGGACCACCGCCTATTTCTTGCGGCAGTTCGGCCTGGCCGCCATTTCGGATCTGCCGCCGTTGGAGGACGGGGCGGAGCGATGAGCCGAAACTCAAGATGTCGCCGGTTGACGCTCAGGGTGAGCGGGGTGCTGGGGGTCACGACGATCGTCAGCCGGCGGCCAGATGGTGGTATAATGACTAGCGGAGCGGCCTGAATCCGCCGTGGGGGAACGGTATCACGGTTGGAGCACGGGCCTTGGGGGACAGGAATAGAGTTGCCGCCGAGCGCGTCCGCGACCGTGATACGTGCCATCAATGAACGTCTTGGCATTGCTGATGACAATATTGATCCAGTGAAGCACGACCTCTGCTTTCGGGTCGGTACTCAACGTCACCTTATGCTCCGCCTGGTGCTCTTCGGCAGCACTGGCGTATACGGCAGCTCCATCCGTCCGCCAGACACCCTGATCCTCCACACGCCGCCGCACCACCTCCTTCACCGACTCTT
>JAJZXC010000048.1 GCA_021846365.1 Bacillota bacterium
GAACATCATTATCAGGCGGCCGGTGAATGGTCGGCGCGGCGCCGGCAACCGACGGACTTCCGGCCATGATGGTGCATCTCGCATTGTCCAACCAGGCTTCGCTGGCGCGCGATCTCTGGCGGTGACGGTTTGGGTGCGCAGCAACCTCAGGCCGGGCTGGTCTCCCAAAGAGGGCGCGCTTCGCGCCAGGGATGTTGGTCGGGTGTTGTCCGACCCACCCGGGGCTATGGATACAAAATGACGTCCACCCGGGTTGGCAGGTCTTGAGTTCCGGACCTCAGCCAGCGGTCGAATGGTTTGCCAGCGAGTATGCCACCGCCCTGCCCATTATTCGAGCCGGCCGGGATCGGAGTTATGGAGGGTTTCGGTTAGCCAGGCGGTTAGCGGCGAACGAACGTCTCGAGGTCAAGTTCTGGATTGCCGCTTCCACGGCGGATTGGGATTGCCGAGAGGTTCATGACCTGCTCGCTGCCAAATGCCACCAACAGTTAAGGGGGAAAGTACGGCGGTTGCATGCCGTAAGCGCGGCGAGCCGGCTCAGGATTCCCGAGCCCTCGGTGCAACGCGCCTCCTCCTGAGCCAAAGTCGGGACCGACTGGTTTATCAGTGAGGTGGCCGGGTTTGGGCGGGGGCTCGGTGCGGGCCTGCCCGAATACCCCTGGTGGTTCGGCTGTGACAATGGCTACGCCTTGCGGGGAGCCTTGGCCAGCGGACGGTTCGAGTTGACCAAGCAAACCGTGGAGTTGCTTGCCCGAGCTTCGGCCGAGGCGAACGGGAACGGAAGGATTGTGCGTGAGCTCAGCGGCACGGGGGGAGGTGTCTAGTCCTGGCAATATCCAGGAAACGAGGCAATTCTGTCAGTTGGTGTGGGAGATCGTTCGCTGGACCGGCGACCGGGATTTTTTGGAGCGCCGCATGCCCCCCTACGCCAAGCGCGCCGTGGCGTGGCTCTGGGAGCAGGCAGACGACGGCGACCTGCCCTGCGGCTACGGAATTATTGAAAGGGATGTTGCCGTATTGGAGCAAGCGTGGAAGGTCGTCGAGTCAACCGACAAGACGGTTTCGCTAGCGCTTTCCGGGGTCGAGAAGTATCGAATGAGCTTTTGGGATGCAACGCTGTGGGCGACGGCCAAGCAGCACGAGCTCACGACTATTCTCAGCGAGGACGGTCCTAGCTAGGGGGGACAACTGTTGGTGGAGTCCTGTACCTGTCGCCGTTTTAAGGGTGCAAAACCGCCGGTACCGGCTTGTTTCTATGGTTCGAGCACCCAGAGCCATGAACGGCCTATGTCGTCGGTTCAGAGTTGGTCAAGGTAATCGGGTTAGGTCTGGGCCGTTCAATGGACACCCATCTCCAATTCGAAGGCGAAAGTCGTTCGCTAGTCTATGCCTATTGGCCAGGAGTCAAGGCGGTTCGCCCAGGCGATGTCGGGGCCACTCGGCAGCCATGTCGACGTGAGGCGAAGTTTGCTCGCAGGCTGCGGGTGGTTGCCGCCGACGTCGAGAGCTTGAGCACCCCGGTCAAGATGTGGCACAATCAAGCTGCGCGCGACCGGGACTGGGAGAGCTCACCGCGGTCCAGATTGGGCATCAATATGAGGAGGTCGTCAAATCAGTGAGAACGATTAGACTGGGCACCAGCACACTTGAGGTGCCGGTGGTCGCCGTCGGCTGTATGCGGATCAATTCGCTGCACCAGGCGGCCGCCGAACGCTTTCTACAAGCCTGCCTCGAAGCTGGGGCGAATTTTTTTGACCATGCCGACGTGTATGGAGGAGGCCAGTGCGAAGCCAAGTTTGCCGACGCCGTGCACATGACGGCCAGTGTGCGGGAGAAGGTCATCTTGCAGTCAAAGTGCGGAATTCGCCAGGGACAGTTCGACTTTTCCCAGGAACACATCGTGGAGGCGGTTGACGGCAGCCTTAGGCGTTTGCAAACGGACTACCTCGACGTTTTGTTGCTGCATCGGCCCGACGCCTTGGTTGAACCGGAAGAAGTGGCCGAGGCCTTCACCATCTTGGAGCAAGCGGGCAAGGTGCGCCACTTCGGCGTGTCCAACCAGAAGCCGATGCAGATAGAAGTCTTGCGCAGGTTTGTCCAACAGCCGTTGGTGGCCAATCAACTGCAACTGAGCATCACCAATGCGACCATGATTTCGAACGGGATCAACGTGAACATGGAAAACGACGCGGCGGTGGACCGTGACGGGAGTGTGCTGGATTACTGCCGGCTCCATGAAATCACGATTCAGCCGTGGTCGCCGTTCCAATACGGATTCTTTCAAGGTGTGTTCCTGGGCAATGACCAGTTCCCGGCCTTGAATCAGAAGATAGATGAAATTGCCTCACGCCACGGGGTGACCAACACCACCATCGCCATCGCGTGGCTGTTGCGCCATCCGGCTCGCATGCAGCCCATTATCGGCACCATGAATATTGACCGGATGCGGGATTCGTGTCGGGCCAGCGAGATTACGCTAACCCGCCAAGAATGGTACGAAATCTACCGGGCGGCCGGCAACGTATTGCCATAGCCGACAGGGGTCCGGATCCGGGTTGCCCGAGATGTCGCGTGAGGGTGGCGCCGAAATATCGAACGGCGCTGGCAATGGCGACCGCCAATCACCCCCAGAGGAAGGAGCCGAGGATGCTGTTAACGGCACTGGAAAGTATTTTTGCGGAGGCGAGGACTCTGCAAGAACGGTTTGCTGCCTGCCAAGCGTGTGGCTTTGACGGGATTGACTTGCGCGAGGGAGCGGGGGAAGTGACGCTCGCCCGCCAGTGGGGAGAACATTATGGGCTCAAGCTGGGCATGATCTACTCCGCCCTGCCGATTCCGTTCTTGTCGGAAACGGCAGTGTTGCGCGCGGCGGCGCTCGACCTGCTCCATAAGCGGATCGACCAGGCCAATGGCGTGGGCGCCCGCGGCGTGGTGCTGGTGCCCGTGTTCGGTCCACCCAGGATCCGCTCGCGCAGCGTGGGGGATGTGCGCGAGGCGGAGATGATCCTCTTGGAGGTTTTGCTCACCGAAGTGGAGCCATGGTTAAGCGGGGGCGGCGCGTACCTGGCAATAGAACCCCTTAATCGCCAGGAAACGCATCTGTTCACCAGCCCGATGCAAGTGATGAGGTGGCTTGAGCGTAGTCGCCCGACCGGCGTGGTGACGATGGCCGACGTGTACCACATGGAGCGCGAAGGCCAAGACATCGTGCAGGAAGTATCCGGGCTAGGGGATTATCTGGGCTGCATTCACCTGGCGGGGGCGGAAAGGGGGCTGCCCGAAGCGGGGACAACCGATTATCCGGCGCTGTTTCGTCAATTAGCCAAACAGGGTTATACCGGTCCGGTGGGCTACGAATGCCGTCCGCATTCCACGGATGATATCCGTCAAAGCGTGCGCCATATCCGTCAGCAGATGCCCTGACCGTCGGGAGGCGGCGGGTGGCCGCCGCCTCCCGACGGCCGCAGGCGTGAACCTTGATTAGGAGGGCACGCCCAGCGCCCGATCGAGGCGGGGACGGTTGAATCCGATGACGACCGTGCCGTTGACGTCGACGACGGGAACTCCGGTTTGACCGGATTTCCGTTGCAGGGCCTTCAGACCGGCCTCCGATTTGGTCACATCGACCTCGGTAAAGGGAATCCGGCGTTCTTTCAAGTAATGCTTCACCGAACGACAATGAGGGCAAGTTGGGGTGGTGTAGACAGTAACCATGTTATTGCCGAGCCTCCTCTACGGCTTCGTGTAAAATGGCGGTTATCTCGCGGGCCAAGCCGTCCAGCGAGGAGTGACCGGCTAAGGTGAGCAAGGCCTCCGGATCGGGCAGCCCCAAGGTGGTCTTGCCGGTCTCGCGATCCTGATAGACGACTAGCTTGCAGGGCAGAAAATATCCAACGATTTGGGTGGTGCGCAGAGCCTCTTTGGCTCGCGGCGCCGAACACACCTCGAGTACGTGGAACGGCGGTTCGGGCTCCAGGCCCTTTTGGATGAGCTTTTCGTTCATGTCCAGATGCCAGAGCACGCTGAACTGGCGGCGGCTGAGAGCGTCGGTCAATGCTTCAATCGCTGATTCGATGGACTTGTCGGTGGTAACCGCATAGGTTGCTGATGCCATCCTCGTAGCCTCCTCGCCATGTCGATGTCGCTTCAACCACAGGCAGGCTCCCGGCACGGTGCGCCCGCTACATCTGCCGGCCCAGCACCCGGTCAATGACGTCGCGCACCGCGCTCAGGTCCCACTCTGCGGACTGATCCAACTGCATCATGTTTTCGGCCATGCTGCACGCTTCCAACATGCGTGCCACCTTCCCCAGCGCCCCGTGCACGGCGGCTACCTGGGTGAGAATGTTGTGGCAGCTGTCGTGGCGTTGGACCATAGCCTCCAGGCCCCGAATCTGCCCCTCAATCCGGCGCAGGCGATGCAGCAAGTCCTGCTCCTTAAGGGCAACCGGCGCATCAATGTCTGCCATGTGCTCACTCACTTCCTGCGCATAGGGTGGCGTTCCGGGAAGCCATCCCTGCCCTCGCCTAGGCCCCCATGGCCTCATGGATGGTGCTAACCAACATCGACTCCGGCACCGCCCCGGTCACCGACTTGCGGCCGTTGACCACGGTCATCGGCACTCCCATGACGTTGAACTTATCCGAAAGCTTGGAAAAGGTCGAGGCGTCCACCATATCGGCGACTACCCGGCTGGGGTTGACCCGAGCCATCTCTTGCGCCAAGCGAACCGCCCGCGGACAATATGGGCAGGTGGGGGTGACAAAAACCTCAAGATGTAGGTCGCGATCAAGGGTGATGAGCCACAGTCGGGTCTCGTCGCTGAGCTCGGGCGGCACCTCCACCGACAGCACCCGGATGGTTTCGATTAGGGCACCGAACTCGTGGCCGCTGGGAATGCCTAGATATCTCACGCCAGTGAACTGGTTTTCCATCCACAGTTCGGTGATGGGACCTTCGATGTCTTCAGGCGCTTCCGGAGCAAAGGTGGGGGCTTGGGACGGCATTTCCTTCACCTGGAGGTTAGCGTTGAGTCCGGCCAATTCTTGCCACAAAGCGCGCATGGTTTCGGTGGCCGGACCCGCCCCCGGGTAAAATCGAATTTCCACCGATTTGGCCAGCGAGTTCCAAACTTGTTGAATTTCTTCCTGAACTTGGCTCGAAAGTAGCATGGTGAGCCTCCTCCCATCGTAAACATCGTCTGCCTGAACTTCGAAGAAGCAAAACCTAGCGATTTGTGTGAACGGGGCGGAAATCCACTCAAATGCTGCCGGCTCCCCGGAAAACCACGAAAAGCCTTCCGCTGCCGGGGAGTAGAGTGGGACCTCAAATCCTGAAATATGCCGGCGGCACGTTTTTTCTTGCCTGCCCCGAGTGTCCGCCTTGGCCGGAGGGTCCCATCCGGGCTAACGTTCTGGGAGCATTATATACCCCGTACCGTATATTAGTCAAATCCTCTCCCGTTAGACGTGGTTTGGTTTTAAATCGAACGGCGCGACGAAGAGGTTCCGCCTTCGCCTGAACGGCCCCTTAACAGAATCTTCACTCCGAATTCACGTCGCGGTAACAAAGCAAGCATACGCTGTATACAGCGAATCTATCCCATTGCCAGGGACAGCCAGGCGTGCCAGGAGATCAAGCGTCGAGCGGGGCCCGGCTAGCCGACGGTAAGGCCGCCTGACGGAGGAAGCATAAGGAGGTGGAGCGGCTTGATAGGCGTGGCACTGAGTCCCCAGTATCCCAAGCAGTCCGTGATCGAGGCCCTGGGCGCCCGTAAGATTCTATGGATAGACACCGTGAATCAGTTGTTGGAATCGATCAGCGTCCACCGCATCGACCGGCTGCTCCTGGATCCGGTCTGGATGGAAGAATCGATCTGGTGGACGCCAGTTTTGCAAGCGTTGGCCATTTCGGGGGTCTCCTGGAGCGTCCTCGTGGACACCGCCAACGCATTGCAGGTATGGGACTTATCTCCCGATCCCAAGTCGCTGTCGCCCGCGGTGTGGCCGCTTTGCGTCAGGGTGGGGGCAGCCGGCCAACTCTGGCACCAAGGCCGGCCCATCCAGGTAACTTCCCGCCAACGGGCGTTGCTGGCCGTGATCGCCGTGGACGCCGAGCAGACCATCTCGGCCGAATCGGTGAACCGCATCCTTACCCTATGCGGCGCGGCGCCCATTTCCGGCCAGGCCTTGCGCGTGCAGCTGCACCAAATCCGCAAGGTGCTCGGGCCCGGCCATTTGGTCACCGTTCGCCGGCGGGGATACCGCTGGGTCAACTGTGACCTGCCTCGAGCAGTCCCCCCAGCGCCCCCGTCCGGCAGTTGGGCGGGACCGCTGCCCGCCCGGTCGGTCGGCGAGCCCGCAGAGGAAACGCCCAACCCGGGGTCAGGGGCCGGCGGGGACATGTAGCCGACTCCCCGTCGGACCACCTGGGCCGGGAGTGCCAGGCGTACCCCTGGGGGCATAGCAGGTCGTCAGTTGGTGCCAAAGCGAACGGATCTTAGCCCTGCTGCTAGCGAATCAAGGCAATCAGTATTCCAACGAGGGCAAAGATCCATACGTAGGCCACGTACTGGGTGGCCCGTCCCGACTGCAGGCGGCGAATGCGGCCTGCGCCCCACACCGCCGCCACGATGAGCGGGCGGTACAATTGTTCTTCCAGCCGGTAGATGATGGTGTGGCGATAAAAGCGCGCCCCGTCGCCATCGCTGCGATCGCGGCGCAGCCCGTAAAATCCGGCAAAGGCCAGTCGGATCGGGTGGGCGAAACCCTCGGCCGACCAGCTGGTGTGTGCGGAAAACGGTTCCGCCCCTCCGTTCCAGGGCGAAACCCGGCGGATCCCCCGCCGACGGCGGATAAGCGACCGAACCGCGGCCACCACCAGGACGAGGACCAGTCCCATCCAGAAGAGAACATAGGGGTCACCGACGGCGAACGCCTGCGGGAAAAATACGGTGCCGGCGGCGCCGGGGGCGGGCACCAAGTTCGCCCCAATGGCGACCAGGGGTGACGCGGTCGCAGGATGGACCCGGGTGGGAGCGACGATGAAAGCCGGAGAAGCTAAAAATGGGCGCAGGTTTCCATTGAGCCAAGGAAGGAACCAGGGGACCCCCGGACCAGCCAGCAACACCGTCGCCAAGGGGAGCCCGAGGGCGGCCAGAAATCTGGGCCCGGGAGGCTTAAGACCCGCCGTGCGCACGCTGCGATGGGTTCCCAAGAAGACAAATCCGAACCAGCGCAAATAGGCCGCAACGCCAATTCCCGCGGTCAGCGCGATCAATCCTGCGGCCGCCATCAGCGCGGCGTGGACTGCCGCGTCGGGAAAGGGGCCGAGCGGTTTTAACACACTTTCCAGCAGCAACCACTCCCCGACGAAGCCTCCCAAGGGGGGAAATGCGGCCAGCGCCAGCGTCGCCAGCAAGGCCAGCCAGGCGCTGCCCCGGGAGCGGTGAATGAGTCCGCCCAACCCGTCGAGGGTATGGCTCCATTGTCCAGTGTAATCGGTGACGGCGAAGAGGACGAATTTTGCCCCGGCATGGACGAAGAGCAGCACAATGGCCGCGTCCAGGGCGAAGCGGGAAGC
This sequence comes from Bacillota bacterium, assembly GCA_021846365.1. Classification (GTDB taxonomy): domain Bacteria; phylum Bacillota; class Sulfobacillia; order Sulfobacillales; family Sulfobacillaceae; genus JAJZXC01. The sequence continues at coordinate 7,583 of JAJZXC010000048.1, forward strand.
GACGCTGGCCGGTGCAACAATCGACTCCAGACGCCAGATGCCTAGGCCGGCAAACACGAGGCCAAGAATTTCCAAGGTGGAGTAGGCCAAAATCCGCTTGACGTGGCGCGAGATTACGCTGTACAGGGCTCCGCTGACCGCGCCCAGCAGCCCCAGGGTCAGCAGCACGATGCCAAACGCCAATCCCGCCCCCGTCACCCGGGCGAGGGCGAGGATGCCACTGACGGCAAGCGCAGTCAGGAGTCCCGAAAAAATCCCGGCCACCACCCCCGGCGCCTCGGGTTCGGCCAGCGGCATCCAGATCATCACCGGAAACAATCCGGCTTTGACGCCGAACGCGACCAGGGCCAGGATCATCAGCAGGTTGATCGTCACCGGCGGCAACTGGGCCGCCCGTTGGGCCAAGACCGGCCAACTGTCGCGCAAGAGCGGGCCGCCGCCGGGAATCAGCCAGACCAAGGCGATGAACAGCAACATTCCGCCCACCTCGGACAAGGCGAGCAATGCCCAGCCCGCATTCCAGACCGGTCGTGCGCGGCGGGTGGTGACCAAGCCCAGATAGGTGGTGGCGGAAATGAACTCCCAGCTGATCAGTAACAACAACCCATCTCCGCTCCACAGGAAAATTCCCACGCCGGCGACCAGCGGCAATAGGGCGTAGAGGATGCGCTGCTGTGCGGGATGGTTCAGCGTCAACAGGGTGGCTGCCCAGAACAAGACTCCGGCCACGGGAGCCCACAAGGCGGCCAGCGGAATCGGCGCGGCGACCAAGTCGGGCCAGGGCAGGGGCAGGGCAAGTTGACTCGGGGCTTTGAGGTTGAGCCACCAGGTCATGACGATGAGGGCGGCCGAGCCGACCGCCATCACCCCGTTGAGCCAGCCGCGAACGGACTGGGGACGCACGGCGGCGAAGATTCCCGCCCCCATCAGCGCGGCCGACAAATAGCCGACCCAGAGCGTCACCCAAAGTGCTCCCGTCATCACTCCATCGCCTCCCCGAACGCCCGCGGGTCGCGATGGTCGGTGACGGCCAAGAGGCCGCGCAGAATGTCGCCCGGCGACGGCGGGCAGCCGGCCACCGTCACCGTCACCGGTACGATCCCGGCCAGGGAGCCCAACACCCCCGGCGCGCCGACAAATATGCCGCCGTCCGCCGCGCAGGCCCCCAGCGCGAGCACTCGCTTGGGCGCCGCCATCTGCAAAAACACCTGGCGGATGACCGGCACCATGGCTTCGGTGATGACGCCGGTAACCACCAGAATATCGGCGTGTTTGGGTGAGGGGGTAAAGCTGAAACCATAGCGGGTGAGGTCGTAGTCCGGGCTGGACAAGAGGCTCAGCTCGGACTCACAGCCGTTGCAGGAGCCGGCGTCCAGATGGCGCAGGGCAACCGAGCGGCGGGGAAAGCGATCCCAAGTCGGCGCTGCCACCTCGACCGCCGCCGGATCCGACATCGCCGCCACGACTGGATCCGGAGCGGTGGGAAAGTTGGTGGTTTCCGGCCTCCGCCCAATGTGACGCAACCAATTCCAGTAGTACAGAGCACACACCTCCCAAGCACTTAGCTATCCCAGCCGGCCACGGACAACCCAAAGCTGGCGTCGATGATGGGAAAATCCTGCAAAATGTTGCCGTTGGCGACGGCCACCGGCACGACCGGCCAATTGCGCGCCGAGGGCGTCGCCACTCCCAGGTGATCGAGTCGGCCACTGTCGGCGTCGAGTACCAGCCGGTAGGCTAAGAGGCCGCGTGGTGCCTCGACTACGCCTACGCCTTGGGCAGAGCGGGGCGGACCACTGAAGGCTCTGGCATCCACCGCTAGATGCGAAAGGCGGGCGGGATCCCAGGCCGAGAGACGGCTCAGCACGAGGTCGAGACTTTGTTCGAGTTCATCGACGCGCACGCGAAAGCGCGCATAGGCATCCGCCCGGGATAGGACGGGTACCCGCAGGTCGGGCGGATAGTCCGCATAGCTCAGACGCTGGCGCACATCCAAGGCGAGCCCGCTGGCACGTCCCACCGGCCCCACCGGGCGCAGTTGGCGGATGGCGGATGGGGGCACGACGCCGGCGCCATACAGCCGATCCAGGAACGACGGGGTGTGGGCCAATTGGCCGGCGATAGCCGAGGCCGACCGCAGGATGTCGCGGACGCTCTCGGCTGCCGGCACCGGGTCGGCGTCGACAGGCAAGGCGCTGGCGTTGAGGCCGCCCGGGCAAACCATGCCGCGGAGATAGCGATGGCCAAACAAGGCAAAATTGACCCGCAGCAGCGTTTCTTTCAGGTGCAGGTACTCCATCTGGGGCACGGTCAAACCGGTGGATGCTGCCAGCGCGGCCAGATCGCCGAGGTGGCTCACCGCGCGCTCAAGCTCGGCCAAGAGCACGCGAGTGGCGGCGGCATCCGGATGTGCCGGCACGTCCCAGGCCGCCTCGGCCGCCATCGCCAGGGCCAGGGTGTGATGTACGTTGGAGGTGGTGGTAAAACGGGCGATGATCGGCAAGGCGTCGAGCAGCGAGCGGCCGCGCACCAACTGGCGGATGTGGCGGCGCTTGAAGTGGGGGCTAAGGTCGAGTTGAACGATCTCGTCGCCCATGACCGCCAGCCGGTAAAGAAGCGATTCGGCCACGTCGGCGCGCGCCGGCCCGAGCGGGTACACGAAGAGCCCCTTGCCGCGAACGGGTACCGAAGTGGGGGCTTGCCAGCCCAGATCGGGCTCTTCCCCAGCGATGCGCATCTCGGCATCCAGAGTTTCCAGGATATCTAGCCCGGAGGGGGAAGCCGGGCGCTGAGGGGCTGGTTCGGCGGCCAGCCGCAAGCTGACCAGGGGCGACCGGTGAGCGTCCCGATCTCTGCCGGGTGGCCCCATGAGAAGCGCCTCGACCCCCTGGTGGGCGTCGAGCAGGACGGTTTCCCACCCCTGCTCGCGCAAATCACTCCAGGTTTCGAGCCACGAGGCGGCGGTGGCGTACGTATGCACGGCACGAGTTGGTGGCGGACTCACGATCGTCGACATGCTTGCTCCTTCCTGTTATACGGCAACCTGTTTGATCTGCCCTTAGCCCATTTTCCGCCGCCCCCCGGTCAGGGCCAACTGGTGGACCAGATGCGACCACAAGGTGTGTGCAGTAAGCGGCATCGCGATGCCGCCTCCCACTACCAGCACGGCCAAGACGAGACTCGGCAGGATGAGCGCCGACGGTTCTGCAATGGGCGCACGCGGTTGGTCGCTGCGACCGGGGGTGAACAGCCAGCGCGGGAGAATGCGGGCGATGGCGACAAATATGGCTATCAGCAATCCGGCGGCGATCAAGGCAAAGGGCCGATCGGCGGCAACGTGAAACCCGCCGGCGAGAATTAGCCATTCGCTCCAAAACGGAGCCAGCGGGGGCAAGCCCACGATGGCGGCGGAGCCCAGGGCGAGCAGTGCACCCGTCCAGGGCGTGCGCTGCAAAATGCCCCGGGCTCCCCCACGATGGCTTGAGGTGTGATATAAAAGGCGGACAGTGCCGGCGTTGTGGAAGAGAAGCGTCTTACTGGCCGCGTGTGTCCAAATATGGAGCGCGGCACCCACCAGGGCAATGCCGCCAAAGCCCATCCCCAGGCTGATGAGTCCGATATGCTCAATGCTGGAATAGGCGAAAAGTCGCTTGAGGTCGTGCTGAAAGACCACAAATGCCGCCGCCAGGAGCAACGAAGCGAGTCCGAGGACAATCAGCGCCTCGTGCAGCAAAGCGACGGGGACGATGCGGCCGACGGCGGCAAACAGGCGATATGCGATGAGCAGGGCGCCGGCGAGCTTTAACCCAGACAGCAAGCCCGAGACCGGTGCCGGGGCTTCGCTATGGGCGTCGGGAAGCCAGGTGTGAAACGGCACCAGGCCGGCTTTCGCCCCATAGCCAGCGAGCGCCAGGTAGGCGCCGATCAGCGCCCAGGGATACGTGATCGAGGTCTCCCGCACGGGCTCTTGCCAGCCCCAGCCCCAGAGCGGGTAATGAATGGCGCTTAAGGCCAGAACGGTGCCGATGAGCGCTATGAATCCGCCCGCTTCGGTGACCAGCACATACTTCCAGGCAGCTTCCAGGGCAGACCCGGTTTGCGGCACGGCGACCAACACTACGCTGCTCAGGGTGGCTGCTTCGATGGCCAGCCACAGCCAGAGGAAGTTCGACCACAGGGCAACGGCGGTTAAGGCGGCGATAAATAGGAAGATGAGGCTATAATACGTTTGCAGGCGGACTTCCGGCCACCCGTGCGCGCTGGCTTCACGGGCTATATAGGGGCCGGAATACCAAAGGCCGAAAATGGAAAATACCGCTACGGTGACGAAAAACCATGCTCCCAGCGCGTCGGCCGAATGCCAGAAGCCGAGACCTTGTGTAATCAAGCCCGCCACCAGGTAGGCGATGGCGATGCGAATTGGCCAGGACTGATGTCGGCCGGGAAGCATCCGGCTTACCGCCGCCAGCAACGCCAGACCAGCGGGAATCCATAACGCGGGAGTCATCATCCTGCCAACTCCTCCAGATCACGGGTGTCAGCACTATGCTTCACGCGCTCAATCTGAACCACCAGATATGAAAGCACCAGCGCCAGACCAAGACTGGCCAGGTTAATGCCGACATCGGCCGCCTCCGGCAGCCGGGGGGCCAGCAGCAGGGCGCCCACCCCAGCTACCGTGTCCAGGCTCAACAGCGCCCAAGCCATGCTCCACAGTTCATAGCGGGAAGAAAGATGCAACCAGGTGGTAAATAGGGCGGCTAAGAAGAGGCCGGTCAAGGTGGGATGAACGGGCATGGTCTGGCCCAAAATAAGGCCCCCGCCGCAAAAGAGAAGACTGATGACCAGCAACGACGCCATGCTGAGCGGGCTCTTGGCTCCGTACTCGCGGCGGAACCGCCGATTGCGGGCGAGCAGGCGGGGCACCAGGACGATTTTGACCACCACCACCAAGCCTACACTGAGCCACAGCCAGGGCGCATTGCCGGTTAGCGCCAACCCACCCGCGATGAAGGTTTCGGTCAACGCCTGGATGCGGTAAAGCGTCGCCGCCGATCGAAACGTTTTGACCAGCATGAGTCCCACCGCGGTCAACCAAAGTGCGCCGAAAGCCATCCGAAAAAGAATTGTGATAGCCATCCACTGCCTCCTTGTGGCCCCAGCGTCATCCGCCGAGGGCCGCCGCCAGGCCGCCTACAGCCGCCAACACGGTGGCCGCGACCAGAAAATCGACGTTGCGGATGAGACGTAGTTTGCCAAATCCCGCCTCGATGCTTACCAGGATAATCCCCAGTACGCTCAGCTTGGCAGCCACCAAGACGACCGCCACCGCTATCGCCGGCCACGTGGCATGGTTCGCCAGCCCCCAAGGTGTGCCCAGAACGTTACTTAGGATGACGGACAAGACGGTGAATTTCATCCATCCTCCCCACTCGTATAGGGCCAGGTCCGGTCCACTGGATTCGAAGGTGCGCGCCGGGTCAATCATGGAGAGTTCTTGACTGCTGGCCGGGTTATCAATGGGAATGCGGCCAGTTTCCGCTACCAGCAAGAGGAACCAACCGATAACGATGAGCAGGTGTGAGGGAGAGAAGAGCCAGGCTGGAGCAGCCAGAGTCTGGTTGACGACGAAGGGAATGGTGGCCTTGGCGGCTGAGGCGGCAATAAAGATTAATAGCAAAGACAGCGGTTCGGTAAAGACGGCGATCAGGCGGATGCGGCTGACCCCCAGCCCGGGGTAGACGCTTCCGCTGTCCAGCGCCGCCAAAAGGAGGGCGAGTCCGCCGCCAGCCAGGATCATGCCTCCGCCCAGCATGTCGCCCATCCAGGCGAAGGGCAGAGGAAAACTGGTGAGCACGGGAATCAACATGGTGACCAAGAGCGGGGCAACAAAATAGACAACCGGGGACCACTCCGAAATCCCGCTGGTCTGGTCGCTGCGGACGGTCTCCTTGCCCAACCATTTGATCAGATCGCGGTACGGCTGCCAAACCGGCGGGCCGTGGCGAGCCGCCAAACGGGCTCGGTAACGCTCCATGATCCCCCGCAGCAACGGGGAAAAGGCCAACACGAACAACACTTGCAAACCCTGCGCAAGATATAAACTCACAACCCACCTCCGACTCCGATTTCATCTGGACGAGTGCCTTGGCGACTCGGTCCATGATTCAGGAGTCATCAACCCGAGATGGGTGGTTTCGGATGCGATCCGCGGCGGATTCCATCGCCGTGAAGAGACACTATGTCTTTAACGAATCACGATACTTGTGAGTATACCATGTTTGCCGGAGTTGTCACCCGCCACCTGTCGAACTTTGGCTAAGCCGCGAACAGGTAGACGTCCACCGAAATCGCTAAAGTCCCGCTGGGCACCGGCTGGAATCGCAAAAATCGGTAAAGCGGCTCCCAACCAGCAAATGCTGCGTGAAAAACGCGACCACCCATCTTCACCAGGCCCGGATCGGTCCTGACCACCCGCGGCCTCGAGGTGTCGCCGGAAACGGTGTGGCTCATGATGCACCATCGGTGGGACCTGGAGAATTGTATCTTCCGGCCAGGGAAGAGTTCCTGGAACCTCCGTCCACTGTCTTGGGCATGATCCGCCCATCATCGAAGCCTTGGTCGGGGCCCCAATTGGCAGCCCTGGTGACATCCTAAGTCCCGTCCGGGCTCGGGCGCTTGGCATTGATCAGTTGGAACCAGCCCGCGAAGGCAGCGGCAGTTTGCCGTACCATGCATCAAGAGCGTCGCCGTCCGTGATCGACATGAGGAGCCCCGGGTGGGAGCGTATGTCCTCCGCTTTGCCAACGCGCCAGAATTCTTCCCTGAGATAGGGGACATCCCGCGATGAAGAAGCTCTCGACAGCATTATCCCTCAACATGAACCGCAGGGATTCCCGCCCTTGGGTTGAGGAGTATTTCTGCCGCACCAGGCCGCCGCTCTGACTTGTGTATTACGGCCGCGCTGATTACCGAGTTCCGAAAATATACCGAAAATATATCGTGTTTGTATACGTCAGTGTGATTCTTCTCGTGAGCGTCCTAAGCTTGCATATTACCAAAACGCATTGTACAACTCCTTTTCCGCACATTTCAAAGACGATTTCTTCTCCCACCTGAGGTCGCTCGGAGGATTTAGAGTGCAGCGTAAACCGATGAACGTACGTCAAGCACAATGGTGTCAAGTTAAGCGGATCCACAAATAGAGAGAAGTGCCTGAGTTGCATTTGCGAACCAAGAAAACAAAAAGCTGGACAGTTTTGACATAAAGGGTTTTCCAATTGTCCAAAGATATTGTTGAATCTTACTTTATCTCGCTAACGTAGTACACAGCTCGGATTATTCCGGCGAGATCTATTTGAACCGGGAGCGCATCGCCACCTTTGAGGGGATGTTTCAGCCCGTCATCCTCGATGTGACCCACCGTCTTCACACCGCCACCGACGAAGACAATGTGCTGCAGGTGGTGTTTTTTACCGCGCCTTATGTGGACGGGCAGATCGGGCACAGCCATACCGTACGCCGGCTGAAGTCGCGGTTTAACTATGCGTGGGACTGGTGCCCGCGGATGATTCCGGTCGGTATCTGGCGCGACGTGACCTTGCGGACGTTTGCCGGGGTCAAGATCCTTGACTTTTTCCCCGAGGCGCGCTTGGGCGATGACCTGCGGCAGGGGACGCTGATCCTGCACCACCGGCTCGAGGTCTTGCACCGGGGTGCCTATCGCGCCACCTACCGCATGCTCGACGACGACGGCAGCGAACAATGGACCAGGTCGTGGGATCTCGAACTTCCCGGCGGGATGCGGGAGGTCGAATTGATGGCGGACGTCGGGGCGGTCGCGCCGTGGTGGCCCAACGGCTATGGGGAGCACCCGACCTACCGGGTCGAGATGACCCTTTTTGGCCGAGACGGCGAGATCGCCGACACCGCGTCGAAAACCGTCGGTTTTCGGCAGATGAAGTGGGTCCAAAACCCCGGAGCCCCGGAGAACAGCTTTCCGTATACGCCGGTGGTGAACGGACGCCGCATTTTCATCAAGGGGGTGAACTGGATACCGTTGAGCCCCTTCTATGGCACGGTGCGTCCTCACGATTACGGTCCCTATCTCGAGCGGTTCATGGCGATGCACGCCAATTTGGTACGGGTGTGGGGTGGCGCGATCTATGAACATGACGCCTTTTATCGCCACTGCGACCGCCTCGGGATCTTGGTCTGGCAAGAATTCCTGCAATCGTCGAGTGGGCTGACGAATTCTCAGCCCGAAGATCCGGTGTTTTTGGAGCAGTTGGACGCGGTAAGCCGCGTCGGGGTTCTTCAATTGCGCTCGTATCCGAACCTTGTCGCTTGGTGCGGCGGCAATGAGTTGATGTGGGAGGATGTGGGAGGATTATATCCCCGTGGACGAGCACCATCTCAACATCCGGCGATTGAAAGCGATCGTGCAGGAACTCGATCCGAGCCGCCAGCAATGGTGTCAAGTTAAGCGGATCCACAAATAGAGAGAATTACCTGAGTTATATGTGCGGACCAAGGAAACAAAAAGATGGACAGTGTTGACATAATTTGGTATGGTTTTCTGCAATCCCATTCTCTAGGAGGGCTTGCAGATGTTCACCAAAGCACAACGGATCTTTGAACGCATTGCCGATCGACTGAAATCCCTGGACTTTCGAACCACCT
>JAJZXC010000049.1 GCA_021846365.1 Bacillota bacterium
CTCAAGTCCGCCAGTGCGCGGAGGATGCGGAATCGCTTTGCTGACCACTTGCGGAAGTTCTACTGGAAACCCTACTTTTGGCATCGCGCCTATTACGTGGGAAGCGTTGGCAACGCCGCGCTAGAGGACGGTGAAACGCTATGTCGAGGCCCAAGGGACGAAAGAAAAACCCCGCAAAGCGGCCAAGAGGCCGCCGCCCGCTTGACACCCTCTTGGCTATCGCCTAAGAAGGGGAATGCGCGGGCATTATGTGCAACTTGGCGGGTCTTGATAGGGTGATACGGGTGGTATAGGGTTAGGCCGTCTGATTTGGGCTTGAACCAAGTCCCCGGCCCAGGGCTCGCCGTTACCGGGTAGGAGAGCCGATTTTTGGAGGATGAACGAATTGACCGAGACGATGGGCATGCGGCCGTGCAGGTAGGAGTTTACGCTAATCCTGATGAGATTGTCAATTCCGCGCCAATCTGGGCGTTTGAGCTTTACGACCGGCAGACGCATCGCCTTCAGGATGCCCGATTGGTGGCGGTGCGGTATTACCGCGAGCTATCGGCCGATGGCAAGCGGGAAGCCGAGCCATGAGAGTGGGCGCGAAACCTCTGCGGACCAGCTGGCAGCAAGTGGCTATCTGGTCCTTCGCGCACGCGGTGAACGACGGCTATCCGACGCTCTACTTGCCGCTGTTGCCCATCTTGATGGTGCGCTGGCATTTTGGGGTTGGGCGGGCTGGACTCTTGGCCGGCCTTTTGGCGGTCACGACCCAAGCGCTGCAACCGCTGCTCGGTGCCTGGGCCGATCGCCGCGGGGGGCCCTGGTTTGTGGTTGGGGGGCTGCTCATCGGCAGCGCGGGCAACGCCCTCGGTCTGGCGTGGGCGCCATCATACGCGGTGTTTGCGATTGCGCTGATGCTTGGCGGTTTGGGCAATGCCGCCTTTCATCCTCACATGGCCGCGCTGGTCAGTCAAAAAACTGCGAAACGCAGTGGTCGCCACATGAGCGGATGGATGGTAAGCGGCATGATTGGACATATTCTGGCACCGTTGGCGGTGGTGGCGGTCTGGCACGGATGGGGACCCTGGGGCGTCGCCGGCATGGCCCTGCCGGGAGGGTTGGCCGCCGGGAGCTTGTATTTTTCGGCCCGCACCATCCCGCGTCCGTTACGAGCGCCGAGTCGGTCGCAACGGTTTCGGTGGTTGAAAACCTGGCGCCGGGGTCGCAGGTTTTGGGCACTTATCGTGTTGCGGAGTCTCGGATCGGCGAGTCTCCTGATGCTGCTTCCGTTAGTTTGGCAACAGCGCGGCGGCAGTCCCGCCCAAACCGGGGCCGTACTGGCGGTGGTCTATCTGACCGGCATGGTGGGCAATCTCTTAGGAGGGTCCGCGTCGGACGCCTGGGGAGTCCGTCCCGTGCTCATTGGGTCGCTGGCCGGGGCCGGGTTGACTGCTGCCGTGGGAGGTCTGGCTACCACGGGTATCGGTTGGGCCTTTTGGCTCGCGGTTGCGCTCTGGGGCTTCACGGTCAACGGCGCCGGCGCCGTTCTACTCGTCTTTGGCCAATCGCTGTTCCCCGACCAGCGGGGGATGGCATCGGGATTGACCCTGGGTCTCGGCAATACGGTGGGCGCCTTTGGCGCGTGGGCGGTCGGCACGGTGGCACAATGGCGAGGAACGTCGATCGCCATTGATGTGGCGGCCGCGTGTTTGGTGGCGGGCGTGCTTCCAGTGTGGGGACTTTCACAGGAAGATGGCCAGGCTCCCTGAACAAGCCCGACCGATTGAGGCAGTTTGCAACCCGGTATACCTCGGCGGGCAACTGGCCAGGCCGCCAGGGCAACGAGAGAGGACGGGGTGGTCTTGGCCGTATGCCCGAACTGCGACATCATCTGCGGATGGCCGTCGACGATGAGGAGATATCGGACCCACATCACGACCGTTCGGAGGCCGGTTGCACGCAACCCGGCGGATGCTTGTCCCCAAGGTGTGGTTGGGGGGCGCTTGATTGGCCGCCGCCCGCCACGAGTGTTCGAACCCGCTGATCGCCGTCGCGGTCAGCTCGGTGGTAGATGCCCACCGTCGCATGCCCTCGTGGCGCAAGGCCCCATGGGGGCCATCGGCCATTCCTCCGCCAAGCATGACCCGACCTGGCGGACCGCGGTTGCCGCAAGATCCGCTAGCTAGAGTGGGTCCGCCCTTGCGATGGACCGAGATTCACCGGTAAGGCCCAGGGAGCCGCCTCCTTGACGCGCGTCAGACCAAGCCAGCAGCAACATGATCCCGTTTGCTCGCCAGCCGGTCACCATGGGCACGCCGGGCGAAGGCGCCCAATCCCCCGGAAGATGTGCGCGTCAGCCACTTTTCGACCACTTGCGTGTAATCAGGGGTCATCGAACCGGAGCCAGAGTTGCCCGGGTTGGTTGCGTAGGTTTTCACCTCGGCGGACCCCAAAGCGCCATGGTCTCGCCCTGGGCCTGTGCGCAAAACCCGTTTAGTAAATGTGCCTAATATGTTGAATAGTGAGGCGATATATGCCATCATGACCACGAAGGGAGGGATGATGATCAGCGGTCCTGAGCAGTCAGACTTTCCTCGGTCACTTAAGCGCTGGCGGATGGAACGCGCGTTAACCCAGCGCGACTTAGGGCTTCCGCCCAGCACGGTCGCCGAGTGGGAACGGGGGCGCCGGAGACCCCGTGGCCCGGAACAGGTCCGCCGCTTGGCCACAGCTTTGGCCCTTCCGGTCGAAACCATATATCAAGCACTCGGACAGTCGCCGCCGGCGGACGAACCGGTGCCGGCAGATGATTTGGAGGCATGGTTCAACGTAACCCGCACGGCGTTGCTGCGGGCGTACCGTACCGGCGACACGGCGGCCTTGGCGGCTTCAGAGCAACGGTTGAAAGAAATCGGGCCAAAAATATCCGAGCGGGCGGCTTCGGAATTCTTAGCTGGACATGCGATGGATCCTTTGGCCTTGGTGGACTTAGGCGGCATGCTCTTTCGTTCCAATCAGTGGCGGGCAGCGAACATTTTGTTGGAGGGTGCGTTGCGCATCCTCCCCGAAAACAGTCCGCTGAAGGCAAGAATTTACAGCAATTTGGGCATGGTATACGCGGCCTTGGGCAATTTGAAGATTGCCTTGAGCCATGACGAGCGGTATCTTCAGCAGGCCATGGCCCACAATGACGGCTGGCTAGCCGTCTTGGCCCACGCTCAATGGGTTGAACATCAAATGCAACAGGAACTGCCACATCCGGAGCGAGCACACCATCTGCAGGCCATTCGTCGATGGAATGCGTCAACCGTTCGGCCGGACCCGTTCCTTGAGACGTGGGAGGACGTGGCCCAAGCGCAAATCGCGTTAAGCGAGGATCGGGCCGGATGCGTTGAGGACCGGCTTCGACGCTTGCGCGCCCGCTTGGCCAAATATCCTGAACTGTCTGTCGAGGATCTTACCATCTCCGTGGTCGAGGCGCGGGCCGATGCCCGCTACGGGAGTTGCCCGCGGGCAGTCAGGCAACTGAGGACCACACTCGCGCAGTCCCGAGGGCGCTATGCCTTGTCGGAACGCATGTTAGCCGGCCAATGGCTGTGCCGGATAGCCGCTCAGGGCGAGTTGTCCTGGGCGCACGACGCACAGTTGGCGCTCGTCTACCAGTACATGGGCTTGGGCGCGGTGCAGTGGGCGACGCGGCTGGCAACAGAATGGCAGCTTGACTTGGAATCTTGGCTGAATATCGAAATCGCGGAGGCGGCCGAACCATCCGCCCCGGAGGTCGGGACCGGATGGGCAAATCCCGTCGAAGCGTGAGCCCTAACCAAGAGATCTATGAATTGATCGGGTAAAGGAGGTGGTAAGATGGTACGGTGGATTCGTCAGGCTTGGTTGATCACGGTTCCCTTGCTGGCGTTGGCGGCTCTGGTCGGCGCCCTGATGGGCGGCGGCTTGGAGTTTGCCTCCGCGCACGGGCTGTTGATCCATGCGGCAGCGTCGATTAAGCCTGATGGGATATCGAACCCGGTGCCCTTCTGGGGGTAGGAATTGGGTGAAGGCGGCCGGGATCAACGCCCCGGCCGCCCTTTTTTTGTAAGCGTTGCGAAAATTAATAGCTTCGAACCAGGCGGCGGCAGCACCAAGCCAAGGGCTCGTAACTGCCAGATCCCACCGTCCTGCAGATCCGAATCCGCCTTAGCCGGTGTCGGCGATGGGTTCGGGCGTCACCTGATGGCCGAGCCCTGCCAACTTGCGGACGGCATGCGTTTGGAGGCTTCTATCTCGACACGGGGTATTTCCAGAATTCCTGAGTCGCTGTTAATCGGGGCGATGGGCTCAGTCACGAAACTCCAACTGAAATTCGTTGAACCGATGACCGAAGTTCGTAAGCACATTGAAGACTGCTGCGACGGTCGCATTCGCACTTAGGTTGGTCTGCACCGCAAAGGGGGAATCTCCCATCCGCTTGGGTCCGTGGAACGTCGGTTGGCTAAGGTTTTTGGAAAACCGGGGGACTGCTCCCTGGGATCTTGACGCAGCGATCTTCAAAGGGGTTCGGGTCCTCTTCGTATAATAGCCGACAGACCTCAGTGAGGGTTTGGATGGGGCTCTTCTAGAGGGACGCAGTAACGAACTATGGTTCTCGTTATTGGAGTGCCGAAGGTGTGGTATGGTGCCATCGCGGTGCCGAAGACCGACCCGGATCATCCGTGACGATCACCCAGCCAGCCCCTCAGAAACGTGAAGCATCTCCCAACAATGCGCCGCTTGCTGATCGCTGAAACACTCCGCTCGAATCTGTCGGAAATCCGGGCACCACAGCGGCGACGGGACCGAAATTCGTCGAGCCATCGAGGCACCTGGTCAATCTGTATGGAGTTAACGGTCTGCGTGACGCGGTTCAGCCGCGTCTCGACACCTGGTGTAGTTGCGGATTGGCTGGGTTGCCCCGATTACCGGGTCAGCGGTATTTTGGGACGGGCACGGGGACGGGGTGTGGTACACGTTCCGGGGTGATCAAGGGGCCATTGGCGACGAATGCGGCATTGTCCGGGCAATGGCAGACGGCCAAAGGGTGTTGTTGCCTCGAAAAAAGCCCGCTAGATGCAGATTGGACCCTACGAGCCTGTAAACGAGCGAGCCACACTCAGTCAGTCGAGAATGAGAGCCCGTAGTATTGAGCGTTGAGTGCCCCCTTGTGGCATGGCACCAGACTCCGCCTATTGCGCGCATTTGGTAACACTCCCGTCCCTCTTGGCCAGGGCGGAAGTCGCCACTATACGGTTCGTTTTTCACGGTGCCGCGACAAGCCTGAGGCAATCGTGCTGACCAAAGTGCTCGGAGGGCTGCCAAAGTGTGCCTTCAGCCAAACTTGAGGATGCGGCGACCATGCACCTTGATCGTCGGTGCGCATAGGGTGCAACGACGGCTCGCGGCAAACTGAATCCCTTCATCCGACTCAACCTTGAAAGCAGGGTCGACATATGGTTGACGACTGGTTTTCGTTTATGGGGGCCAAAGTGACGGCTTTTTCTCGGGCATCAAGAGGAGTACCATGATCGTGAAAGCTCATTTAGCGGAGGTACGTTCAATGCAATTTCCTTCAGATTGGCGCACGACGATGCTGGAAACGTTGCAACACAAGGACTGGCGAGCGGCGCAAGCAATGGGCCGAAGCGTGCTCGAAGAGCGGCCGGCGGAGGCCCAAGCCTGGGTGTGGTTGGGCGAGGCCCTTGAACACCAGGGGAAAGGCGCCGCAGCTTGGCACTGTTATGACCGGGGATGGATGTTGGACCCGCAGGCGGTGTGGGCCCCTGCGGCCGAGAAACGGCTCTCCCAGTGGAAGGGTCAGGACGAGGGACGGCTGGAGTGGCTCGAGCGATTGCTTGAGGTGCCCAAGGTGCGCGTGGTGGCCGCAATTTTGGCCAAGGACGAAGCCGAGCACATCCATCATGCGGTGTCGGCCCTGATGCCGGCGGTCGACGAGGTGTGGGTGGTTGACACCGGCTCGCAGGACAATACCGTGGAGTTGGCCGAACAGGCGGGAGCGCGAGTCATCCATACCGAGTGGGCAAACGATTTCGGTAAGGCGAGGCGGGCGGCGGATCCGCATTTGGGCGACGACGGATGGGTGCTGTGGGTCGATGCCGATGAGTTCCTGGATGCCGACGACTTGGCGGTGCCTAGGGTCGCCGCCGGCCTCTTCGATCAAGTCGAACCCCCGCTGCTTTTGCGCGTCGTGCAGGTGAACTACCTCAACGACCGGGTCGAGCACAATTTTGATATTACCCGGATGTATCCTCTGGGCAAGGGCCTTACCTGGAAGGGGAGGATACATGAGCAGGTCGTGTTTGCAGATGCGGAAAAACATCCCTTCCAGCGGGGCGCCGTGCGCATTCGGCTCGATCACCGAGGCTACATGCAGGAGGTGATGGCATCGCGCGGCAAATTCGAGCGCAATATTGAACTGTTAAAGGCGTGGACCGACGACGAGCCGGAAAATCCGGCCGCCTGGGGATTTTTGGGTCGCGACCTTTACGCTGCGGGCAATATCGAAGAGGCGATTCCCCCGCTTTACCGGGCGGAGGCGCTGGCCGCGCACACGCCGGAATACGCCCGCACCCCGGAAGTGCGCAGCGTCCTGTGCGAGATTCTGGACCGCCTGAAGCGGTGGGAGGAGGCGCGCCAGGTGGCCGACCGCGCCGTGAAGGAAACCCCCGATCATCCCATGGGCTGGTACTGGAAGGCGCGTTTCGCCATCTTGCAGGCTGACCAGTTAGCGGCCGAAGCGCAGCAGTGGGCCCAAAAATGCCGCGAAGTGGCCCCAACCTACCGCGGCATCGTCTCCTTCAATCCCGACGTGCCAGGCATGCTGGCCCCCATCATTGAGGCCGACTCCTTGCGCATGCGCGGCAACTGGCGGCCGGCGTATGACGTCTATCGGACAGTGCTGGACCGCGCTCCCCAGTTCGACGCCGTCAGGCAACAGATTGAGCGCATGCAGCGGGAAGGCAAGGAGGTCCTGGCGGCGGCACGGGCACCGTCGTCAGCGACTGAGACCGTATCTGAACCGCATCTGGCTCGCCGCCGCTAAGGGAACATCCATCCATTAAGGGATTGACAGATCCGGCGTCGGGCTTTGGACCGAGCCCGGGCTAATGGATGACCCGCAGTAATTGGAAGTCTGGGGCCAGCACGGCCACCACGATGAGGCCGACGACGGCGGCCAGAAACAAAATCATGACCGGTTCAATCAACGATTGCAACCGCTCGGCCATGGTGGTGACCTCGGTTTCGTAGAGGTCGGCCACCTTGCCGAGCATTTGGTCGAGGCTGCCGGTCTGTTCACCGACACCAATCATTTCGGAGACCATGGGCGGGATCCAGCGGTTGCCGGCCAAGACTTCCGACCAGCGCCGACCCGCCTGCAGCTGGGTGCGCGACTCGTTCAGGGTGTCGGTGAGCGCCTCGTTATCCACCACATGGCGGACTACCTCCAAACCTTCGACGATTGGGGTGGCGCTGGCCATCAGCAGGCTCATGGTGCGGGTCATGTCGGCCAGCACTTGTTTTTGGCGGAGTTCGCCCACAATCGGCAGCCAAAGCAGCAACTCGGCCCGCTTCTTGCGATAACGGCGGCGGCGGGCTGTTGCCCAGCGGTCGCCGACTAGGAGCGCTACCAGCGCCACCAAGATCATCCAGCCGTCGTGGGTGAGAAAGTGGCTGATGGCGAGCACCAACCGGGTGGCCCAGGGCAGCCGGGCTCCATAGCCGGCAAACGCGGTCACGAACGTGGGTACGATGCGCACCATGACGAAGAGGGTAACCGCTATCGAGGCCACGCCCACCACCAGCGGGTAGGCCATGGCCGATTTGATCTTTTCCTGGTTGCGGTGGGCGAGCTCAAAATGCTGGGCCAAGCGGTCCAGTGTGGCCGACAGGGTGCCGCTAATCTCGGCCGCCACGATGAGATGGCGGACTAAGGGGGGGAACCACATCTTTTGCTCGGCCATGGCCTGCGAGAGTCGGTCCCCGCTCTCGATGCGCGCGACCATGGTTGCCAGCGCCTGGCGAAAGGCTCGGCGGTGGGTCTGCTTGACTTGGATGCGCAGGCTTTCCACGATGGGCACGCCGGCCTGGATCAAGGTCGAGAGCTGTCGCGACCAGACGGCGAGTTCGCGCGAACTGAGGGCCTGACCCAGCGAAATCTCTCGCGTCAGCCAGTCGGGCAGGGCCCGCCGGCGGCGCTGACGGAGGCTCAATACGTAGAGCTGCTCATGCCTCAGCGATGTCTCGGCGGTGTCGGCATCACGCGCCTCGACTCGGCCGCGCGCGCGGGATCCGTCGGCGCGCAGGGCGGTATAATCAAATTCAGCCATCCTCGACCATTGCCTCCTTGTTATAATCGGTCTCTCACCCACCAACTCCATCTTGGCTCCCGCTATCCCCCTCGAGTGGAGCAACCCGCGTTGTTCCTCAGCGGTTGCTCCCAAGACGGCGAGCAGAGCTCTGCTCTCTCAAGATTCCGCCAGCGGCTAGAGATCCCCGCTGGTTGACACCCCGTAGCCGCCTGTCACCTGCAAGACTTCCTCGACCGTGGTCAGGCTTTCGGCCACCTTGGTCAGTCCGTCGTAGACCAGGCTGCCCCAACCGCGGGAGCGGGCCCATTGGCGGAGCCCCTCCTCCGAGGCGCCGGCTAGGATTTCTGCGCGCAAGCGGTTGTCCGCCAAGAGGACTTCGTGAATGGCGATGCGGCCGTGATACCCGGTGTTGGCGCAGGTGGGACAGCCCTTGCCCACCGCCACCAGGGCGTCGCCCGGTAATGGCCAGGGGGAGCGCTTGAGATCGTCGCCGCGTTCGGCGGCCTGCCGCGTCTCCAGCCATGTCTGCTCCATCGCCGTCAAGGGGCGCTTGCTGGCGCAGGCGCGGCAGACCCGGCGGACGAGACGCTGGGCGATCACCGCCCGGATCGAGGAAGCCACCAGATACGGAGCGATGCCCATCTCGGTCAGCCGCGCGATGCTCTCCACCGCCCCCATGGTGTGCAGCGTCGACAGCACCAGGTGGCCGGTCAGGGCGGCGCGGGTGGCGATTTCGGCCGTTTCCGGGTCGCGGATCTCGCCGATCATGATGATGTCGGGATCCTGTCGCAAGATGGCGCGCAGTCCGGCGGCAAACGTGAGCCCGGTGGCGGGATTCACCGCCGTCTGGTTCACGCCCTCCATTTGAAATTCGACCGGATCCTCAATTGTCATGGTATTGACGCTGGCGATCGCCACCTGCTTGAGAGCCGCGTACAGGGTGGTGGTCTTGCCGCTGCCGGTGGGACCGACCGCCAAGATGAGTCCGCTCTGGGCAGAGAGCGCTCGGTTCAGCCGGTCGAGGTTGGGCGCCGCCAGGCCCAGTGCGGTCAGATCCTTAAGTTGGGTTTGGGCATCCAAGATGCGGATGGCGACCTTTTCCCCGCGCAAAAGGGGCAGCACCGAGATGCGCAGATCGACAGACCGGCCGTCGACCGTCATCGGCACGCGCCCGTCTTGGGGGATGCGGTGCTCGGTGATGTCAAGCCGGGCCAGCACCTTAATCCGGGACACCAGCATGGGATAGACGGAGCGGGGCACCGTCTGCTGCAGGCGAAGGTGGCCGTCGATGCGAAAGCGAACCTGCACCGCCGCTTCGGCGGGGTCGAAGTGCACGTCGCTCGCCCGCTGCAAGACGGCTTGGGTGATGATTTGGGTGAGCAGGCGGCCGACCGGACTGTCGTCGGGGCGGTCTTCGGCCGGGTCGACGGATCGTTCTTGCGCTTTCACCGCCTGCAGCGTCTCCTCCAGCGACTGGCGCAAGTCAAAATACTGTTGAATAAAAGCTTGCAATTCGCTTTGCACGACCAGCACCGGCTCGATGGCATGGCTGGTCAGCATGCGGACCTCTTCCTGGGCATAGTAGTCGACGGGATCGACCATGGCCAGCCGCAGGCGCCCGCCCTGAAGACGCAAAGGAAGAACCCGAAGCCGACGCACGGCATCTGCCGGCAGTAGCTGAATCGCCCGCGGATCCGGCTTTTCGTCGAGCAGGCTCACCAATGGGATCCCGAGTTGGCGTTCGAGGGCGGTGGCCAGCTGAGCGTCGGTGAGCACACCCTGCTGGACCAAGACCTCGCCCAAACGGCCTCCACCGGCTTTTTGGGCCTCAATCGAGGCGGCCAGTTGGGCGGGGGTGATGGCACCGCCTTCCACCAACAAGTCTCCGATGCGTTTGGCCATCTCGCGATCTCTCCTTGGTTCTTTCCTGGCTTGGTGCGCCGACCGCCCGGCGGAATCCTGGCCTGCGGCCTGATTCCTTCTTGCCTCTGTGTCTTGCCGTCGCCCGCACGTTCCGGGGAGCCTCTTGCCCTATCCCGACACGGCCGTGCTGCCGTAATTGAGGGTGACGTGCGAGAGTCCCGACGAGGACGTCGGGGCGGGGGCCACGGAAAGCGTCATCTGCCCCCAGCAGGTTTTCTTCCAGCCCACGGTCTCGGTGGGGGAAATGGTGGTGAGCGAGCCCTTGAACTTCCCAGCCGGATGAAAATCCAAACTTCCCTTGACTTCAGCGATATTGTTTTTGACCGTGCCGGTTAGCGATTCATTTTGGCCCAGCGAAATGACCGCGGTCTTGGAAAACGGCGATAGGAACGCCCCCGTATCGATTGTACCGATGACGCTGGCCTTATCGCCGACCAGGACCAGACCCCCGCGCAGGACAACCGGATTAGTGCTCGATCCGACCTGATCACCAGTTCCGGCGAGAATCAGGGGACCATCCACCGAGGCCTCGAGGCTGACGTTATTGCCCGTAATCACGGCGCCACAGCTGAGCTTACCTTTTACCTTGACGTCATTTGCGGTCACGATGAGCGGGCCGCGCACGGGCCCGTTTAGAACCGTGCGGTTGCCGCTCACGATGGTCTCGCCATTTAGCGTGTTGTTGACGGTGGTGTGGCCGCCGCTGATCACGGCGGTACCGTCGACCTTATCGTTGAAGGTGTCATTGCTGCCTTGGACTATGGCGTCACCCTGGATGCTATTGTTGAAGGTGTCATTGCTGCCGTCAATCCACGCGTTCCCCTTTATCGCCTGTTTGAACGTGGTGTTGTTTTTCGTGATCGGGGCCGGTTTGTCGGTCATCGTAACCGCTGTGCCGGAGGCGGAAATTATGACCTTGACCAGGGAGCCTGGCTTCTCCTTTTTTCCCTTGTTGCCCTGGGAACCGTGCACGGCCACCCCAATCGGGCCTCCCGATACCGAAATATTGGGGCCCGGGGACGAGGTGACGGTGAGGCTGCCGGCTTCTTGCTGATTGCCGGAGCCTCCGCCGCCCCGAGAGACCAGCGTAACCGCCCCGCCAACCGAAAGGGTGACCCGCACCGGCTGGGCGCCTGAGCCGGCGATGCCGGTGCTGGCGATGGCGACTGCCGCCGCCGACTCGCCATGGTGCGTGGTGAGCGGGTCGACGGTTAGGCTCACCTGAAAGGGAGGCTGATTCAGCTGGGCCAGGGAATTTTCCACCGCCGCCTGCAGCTGGCTGTTGCCCTGCTGACGGGCGAGGTCGGCGGCGTCGTGGGACAGGTAATAGAGGGCAGCATCTACCCCCATGCGTGCGTTATAGAGCGCTTGGGTATGCAGCGATTCATACGCCTCGGCCGATCCCGCCTGACGGATGAGGGCAAGACTCGCCGCCAGCATCAGGCCAATCACAGCAGTCAGGGCCAGGGTGATCAGAAGGGCCGCTCCCCCGTCGCGGCGGGCGAGCCTGCCGAGGCGCGGCGGCATCAATACCCCTCCTTTCCCAAGAGAAAGGGATACGTGGCCGTGGTCGGGCGGGGCGCCGCTCCGCCTCGCCCAACCGAATCGGCGCGAGTCTCCACCAATTGCATTTGAAAGGCGTCAGGCGGAGCAGTGGAGCTTGCCGCGGGCAGAACGGCAAACATCGTGCCCTGATAGTTGACGGTGGGGCTGCCGATGGGGGTCACGTCGGCGGCCGGAGGGTACACCGGCGGACTTGCCGCCGGATTGTAGGGGTCTCCGCCGGGAAAGAGGGCCAGTTGGGATATGCTCCCCACCGGCACCACGGCGAGGCAGAGCCAGTCGGTGCCCCCGCCGGTGGTTTCTTGCACCACCGGCGAGTTGGGGGGAGCGATACCGTCAAGCGGACTTACTCCGGCAAGGCTCGACATCTTCAGCGCGAGCACGGGCACCGGCCCGTTGCTTGACCCGTCGACGAACGCCCGGTTGGCGTTTTGATACCCGACAGCGGTGGCCGACTGCGCCAGCCTATCCACGATCCAGTAGACGTTGGCGGCCGCGGCGAGCGCCTTGGAAGACTTCGCGGTTTGGGCGGAAAACCGCGCCGTAGCCGACCACAACGCACTTACGGCCAAGATGACCATCGTACCCAAGACAACGGCCATCAACACCTCAAGCATGCTCAAGCCCCCATCGTCGGACAATACGGCCAAAAAGCCCCTCACCGCCCTCATCACAGGTTGGCCACGGCGGGATCGACGACGGTGGTCAGCCGCACCTGATCCGGGGTGCCCGCTCCGCTGGGCGTCCAGGTCACCACCACCTGGTATTCTCTCACCCGCACCACCGCCGAGTTGTTGTCCCATGACGGCACGCTGGGCCCGTTAATCTGCTCTTGATAGGCGATGCCGTCTACGGCGGGGAGGACCGGCGGCGCTACCGCCGGCAGGCCCTGCCCCGCCTGATACGAGGCCAAGGCCTGTTGGCGGACCAGTTCGACGCCCGTCTTGGCATAGGCCAGGGCCTGCGCCTCCCCTCGATCCCCCTGCACCCAGAGGGTGGCGTTGGCGGTCCACAGGGCCACCGAAATCACCACCGCGCCTAGGATGGCCACCGCCAGCAGCACTTCCAGCAGCGAGTCGCCGACGTCTCGCACACCCTTGCCGGTTTTGCCGATACGGCTAATAGGGGGCATAGACGTACACCTCATAGTTAATCACCACCGTCGTGTGCAGCTGGCTAACCCGGGGGAAGTCGACCTGGCTGATGGAGACCAGGGGTTTTCCGCTCACCAGACTTTGCAGATATGCCAGGATGGCACCTTGGCTTCCCTGTGCGACGACGTGAATGGGATAGGCGTGCAGGCTACCGGCAGTCCCCACGCCGCCGAAGGCCTGAGCGATCGATTGGGTGGGCGAGGGGTCATGGCCGGGAGTGAACACCAGGGAGGTGATGTGCACCCCCTGACGGCTGGCAAGTTTGTTTTCCCAGGTCAGGATGCTGGCTACGTTCAACGGTTGGGGCAGTTTGACGGGGAGTCCGCGACCGGGTCCGGCCAGCCGCTGGAGGCTTGTCACCTGGGTGCGAATACTGCTGACGGAGGCGGCGGCAGTATTCAGCTGCTGGCTGAAGTGGGTGGTGCGCCGGCGCATGTAGGCCAGATCAGACACGGCGGCGATGGCGATGACGACCATCAGTCCGGCCGCCAGCTTGACGCCGCGATGCTTCCACCACACCATGGCGATTACCCTCCCTGCTGGCTTGCGCCGCTAATGGTGAGGACAAAGATTGCCGTCACCTGTCCCCGGGGGTTGACCGTCACCCGGTCAACTACGGGACCGACCAAGTGGTTCAAGTGCTGCACCCGGTCGATGGCGCGGGCGCCGCTCTGCACCGAAGAGAACCTGACCGTGCTCTTGATGACCGCGCTGGCATAATCCAGCTTAGTAACCTTGGCGGAGGCGGGAAGCGCGGCCAAAAACGCGCGCACCACCGGTGCCGGGTCGGCCGCCGCCGCCCTGGCGGCAGCTATCGCCCGGGCCAAATCGAGGTGCTGGCGGATGGGCGCGAGCCGGTTCAAACGGCTCTGCCACAATGCTTGCAACGCCGTTTGGTTGGCCATCTCAGACTGCAGCACGGCGGTCCTGCCGGCTTGTTGGACGATCTGGCGACCGGTGAAAACCAACAGCAGGATCCAGGCTCCGATTACCACCGTGGCCAACACGGTCGAGGCGCGAATCAGGGGCGGACCCGGCGGCAGCAAGTTAACTTTGGCTACTCGGTTTGCCATAATGCCAACCCCACTGCGACTGCAGCCAATGCTGCGGCCGTCTCCTCTGTGCCGTCCTCGGCGCATGCAGAAATCGCTAGTCCGCTTTGTGCCCCCAGTTGTTCGTGTGCGGCGGCTCCCGCGCCGACCAGGTCGAGAACGACCATACGCTCCTCGTCGCCGGCGTCCCCGTCGTGGCTGCGCAGAAAGTTCAGCATGCGAACGACCTCGTCGGCGGCCTCCTCGCCATAGGCGAGGGCGTGGTCTGAGTCCCAAGGTCGCTCGGTCTGCACCACCGCGCGAATCAGCCCGCCGCGCACCGACGCCACCAAAATGGTGCGCCTGCCCAGCACCACCATGGCGCAATCATCAGCGTACGCACCGGTGCACCGCATGCGCACAAAGCGCCAGGCGGCCATTGCGCTCGGCTCCACCGCCAGCGGTCGGAGACCCGCTGCCCGCGCCATTTCCACCCATCCGCTGACGGCGTCGTGGGGGGCGGCCACGATAACAGTGTCGCCGCCGGCGGGGTAGTAGTCCCAAAGCGGAGAAATCCCGCCCAGGGCCAAACGCCCTTCGATTTCGCGGCCGACCAGTGTGTGCAGGAGGCGGCGGTTTTTCGTCGGCGGCATGCTGACGCTTCGCACCGCCACCGCCTGGGATGGAATCGAGAGCACGACCCGTTGCCCGCGGACCTGCCAGCGTTCAATGGTTTCAGCCAAACTGTAGGTGTATCCCCGGAGAGATTCTGGCAAATGCTCGGCGCCGGGCGCGATCAAGGCGCTCGAGTGCACCTCCGCGGTTTGCAGCCTATGCACCAGGCCTTGCTCAAAACGCACCTGGGCAAGCACCACCTGCCCGTCACAGTCCAGGCCCAGTAAGTGTCGTTGCATTCGGTTCCGGTCGGTTCGCTGCATGTTGCTGATTGCACTTCTTTCCTGCTTCCTTCCTTCCTAGGTTCCCGCTTGCTTAATGGATGCCCCAGTACCGCCCAATCCAGGGCGTGGCGTAGAGATATACCCCCATCGCGGCGACGGCCACCGCCGGCCCAAAGGGGATCCGGTGATCCGGCGCTAACCGGCCCGTTGTCGCCGCCGCGAGGCCCGCCAGGCTTCCCATTACGGACGCCAGGATGAGCGTCAACAGCATGCCGGAAAGCCCGGTGAGGAGGCCAATCATGGCAAACAGTTTCACGTCGCCGAGGCCCATTCCGCCCCGGCTGGCCACCCGCAGCAAGGCCAAGAGTCCCATCCCGGCCAAAGTGGCGACGAGATAGCTCCACCAGGGGAGCGGCCGGTAAAAGAGGCGCACTGCGGCGACGCCGACTACCCCGCTCCACACCAAGAGGTCAGGCAGGCGGTGATATCGCAAATCGGCCGCCGAAAGCGCTGCCAACACCCCGCTCGCCCACACCGCGAGCCAAAAACCCCAGCCCCAATGCCACTGGACCCAGGCCAGGGCGAAGGCAAGTCCCGCTCCCAGTTCGATCGCGGGGTACCAAAAGGGAATCCTCGCCCCGCAGGTTCGGCACCGTCCGCGCACCAGCACCCACGACAGCACGGGAATCAACTCATGCCAGTTGAGCGCCCGCCCGCAACCGTCGCAATGGGATGGAGGCCGGACCATCGATTGCCCCTGGGGGATACGCACCCCCACCAGCACGGCAAAGGATCCCCAAACCGCACCGTAGACGCCCATCCATCCAGCATTCAATCCTGTGTCCTCCCACCCCACCACGTGTCGTCAACCGTATTCATTCATTCCACGCCACCGGCCGTATTTCCTGTCTTAGGGGGGGATAAAGCGTCTGGCCAAGTGAAAAGAGAGCCTTCGTTGCCGCGAAGGCTCTACCCGCAACTGCTTGAACCACGACCAACGCTTAATACCCGAATCGGAAAAGGGGCTCGGGCGAAGTCGCGTCCACCCCATACGTTGATGTGCTTCGCGCCTGCTACTGATTCGTGAACGTGCCGCCAGCAATGATGTCGGCAAACGTGGGCGAAGTACTGGTCGTTACCGAGCTTGAGAGGCTGTCTTTGTTCGGCCGCGTGCCAATATAGGTGCCGGAATACGTGCCTCCGGTGGCGGCGATGACGGTG
>JAJZXC010000050.1 GCA_021846365.1 Bacillota bacterium
GTTCCAAACATCCCGAGTTTCGTGATGGGGCGATAGTCGACCTTGCGCATCGTTATCCCGCACGTCGAACAAGGGGGTGCCGATGGCTCCAGGGTCTGCACGGTCTCGCGCGTCCAGCCCTGCGCGAAGGTCTGGCCGAAGATCTGGGTCCAGCCGGCGGGTCACCGCTTCGATCCCTTCTAAGGTGGTGATCTGGGTCTTGAGAGTCGAAGGCAGTCGACTCAAGAGCGTGGTCGCTTCTTGGACCGCGAGCTCTGCGAATTCACGGTCTGCACTTCCGCGGGCAATTCCGCATTCTGCATGGGGTACCACTCCTCTTGTATAGGCGCAATCATCAGGTACAGTGCGGGCGTCGTCCAACTCGCCCTACGCGCCAACATAGCGAGGATTTTGGCAACCGCCCAGTCACACAGCTGTTCGTGTTAGATTGGCGTTTATTGGCAGCGCCGGTTTGCGGCAAGTCTCGCCGGCAAGGAAGGTGGTGTCATAGAGTTCGGCAGGCAATTTCCGTTAGTCTCCAGATATTACCAAGTCCGGAAGTGATATACTCACAAAGATAAGCTGCACCCGCCGACGATGAAGTTTGCGGAGACTGCGATAAAGACCTCTTGCAAGCCAACACTTCGCCCCAAATAACCCCAGTGCTGGGTTGGTCATATCAATCAATGCGCAAGAGCCACTTTTTACGCCTTGTTTTGATGGACAAAACCCTATTTGTATAGCAGTGCAGGCAGTGCTATACAAAATGGATAAAATGATGGCTTAAAATCGGGGCGATGGAAAATCCCCTCAGATCCGCCAAGTATATGTTCTTCTTTCGGCATAGGTTCGGAGCGATCTGTTTATGATCTAAAATCACCCGCACCGGAATGCGGGTCCCGCGAACACAAAGCATGCCGTCCATTATAACCGGGTCGATCCAAATTCGTTGGTTTGCGCCGCTCTCCTGTCTGACCTTATTGTACGCCCGTCCTAGTTGGCGAATTATTACTTCGACGTGGGAAACGTTCCTCAACCGCTAGAGAGCGACCTCTCACTGCCTATCGTATGATAATGGCAGTTTCATCCAGACTATTTGCTGTCTTGGAGCATATATCAGGGCGGCACCAACACGCAAGACGGGCATCTACCGGTCCAGAGTGCTGCAATTCTCACGCTCTTGGAAAGGCGCCTGCTCGTCCACTGGCCGAGGTGGCTTCTCAAACGGAATGCATCGGACGTGGAGCTTCGGGTCGGGTTCGGTATGAAAACCAGCCCTGTTTCGCAACACTAAGCGGGGCAATTCGGAGGAGGAATAGCATGCGCCGTTCGCATCTGAGGCAAGATCAGGCCGACCAACCGGAGACCAGTGAAAACGAATCGCGACCGCGCAAGACGCGTGCCGGCGAAAATCTTGTGGAATTCGGCACAACCGAAGTCCCCAAGGCAAAATCTTCCATTCACACGATGGTAATCATCGGCCAAATTGAGGGCCATGTCATCCTGCCCGCTCAGAACAAGACCACCAAGTACGAGCACGTCATCCCACAACTGGTCGCCATCGAGGAAAACCGCGATATTCAAGGATTGCTCGTGATCCTCAATACGGTCGGCGGAGACGTCGAAGCTGGTCTGGCGCTGGCGGAGATGGTCGCCAGCTTGTCCAAACCCACTGTATCGCTTGTCCTCGGCGGTGGGCATTCGATTGGAGGACCCGTCGCGGTGGCGGCCAATTACAGCTTCATCGCGCCGACGGCCACCATGACCATCCATCCCATCCGCATGAGCGGATTGGTGATCGGAGTACCCCAGACCTATGAGTATTTGGATAAGATGCAAGATCGGGTGGTCAACTTTATCGTGCAACATTCCCGTACTAGCGAGGCAAAATATCGGGAACTGATGTTTCGAACCGGGGAGTTGGCACGGGACATCGGGACGGTTTTGGTAGGCCGGGATGCCGTCGAGGTTGGCCTCATCGACGCCGTCGGAGGAGTCGACGACGCTATGAGCAAGTTGACCGAGATGGTGAAACCGCGGGCAGCGAAAACGCGCCGTGGCCGTCGACGCGCGGCTCCGGTCGAGACCAGCCCGTCGTCCGATCCGCCCTGATCGAAGATGGGCCCCAGGGGGCAACCAAAGGAGGCGGACGGTGTTATACACGACAGTGCCTTGGTGGGTTATCTTTCCCGCCGAGCCAGAAAATGCGTCCGGGCCGGTTTTGCTGACGGTCGAAGGCAGGCGATGCCTGGTCCACCGGGGCGCCGACGGACGCCCCCGCATCGAACGCTTGCTGTCCACCGATCCGATGGATTTCCTAGACGAGCGATTTTTTCCCGAAACGCCGTTGGATTGACGGTTCTGAGAGCCCGTCGGCGCGGATACCTCTCCTAGTAGGCATCAGGACAAGGGAGGGGAATCGGTGGGTACGGTTTGCTGGTTGGGAGTGGTCCAAGGTCTGACCGAGTTCTTGCCGGTCAGTTCCTCGGGCCACTTAATATTTTTGCGCGCGCTGTGGGGAGGGGGACCGCCCGGACTGGTGTTGGAGGCCTGGCTGCACGGGGGCACCCTCATCGCGGTGGTTGCCGGCTATCGCCGGGAACTCGGCAAGCTCCTGCGTGGGCTCGTTCACCGCCGCCGGCATGATTGGGCTGAGGCCGAACGGATAGCGGTGGCCACCATTCCCGCTCTGCTGGTGGGAGGGGGGCTTTCCGCCCAACTCGGCGCGCTGGCTCTACCCTGGGTCGTGGTGGCGGGTTGGCTCACGACGACGGTCTTGATTTGGGCGACCCCGGCGGAAGGGCGGTCGGGCCGAATTACCGATCTGACCTGGACCGCCACCGTGATTATCGGGTGTTTTCAGGCTCTCGCGCTCTGGCCCGGACTGTCGCGGTCGGGCTCTACTCTGTTCGCCGCCCGCCGGGCTGGGTTGTCTGCGGAGGAGGCGGCGCGACTGTCCTTTTTGATGGCGGTGCCAACCGTGCTGGGAGCCATTGTGTTGTCCTTGACCGAAGATCCCCTGGGTTTTGGTAGAATTTCCGGAATATGGGTGCTTGGCTTGATCGCGGCCGCCGTAAGCGGTATTTTTGCGATAAAATGGGTGCAAAAGCTGTTGGCGAGTCGACGCGGGTATCACGGATTTGGCTGGTATACGTTGTTGTGTGCGCTGGTCGCGGGACTCGTCTTTTCGGTCGGTAGATAGGGAATCGAGGTGGGCAACTGACGTGCGCAGGGTATGGGAACAAATCGGGTCCGAAATGCGGCGGGAACTGGGCGGTATCTTCCTGATGGCTCTCGGCCTGGTGGGCTATTTGAGCCTTTTGACGGGCCGAGGCTGGGCGTCCCGAGACCTCCGCCAAGCCCTGCTCGCCATATTTGGCCTGACGGCCTGGATGGTGCCCGCTCTGGTGGTCGTCGCCGGTGGTCTTCGCATCTGGGACCGCCCGTCGTTTACTGGACACCGACGCGGCTGGGGCGTGCTGATCGCAATCTGGGCGCTGATGAATCTGACGGCAATGGTCGATCGGCCCCGGGCCGGCTTTCTTGGCGAACAAAGTGTACGTCTGCTGGCGGCGGCCATCGGGGTCGGCGGCACCGTTGTAATCATCACGGTGGCGGGTGTGGTGGCGGCGCTTTTGATCACGGGTATCCCGTTTTCGCGGGCGGTCGCCAGCGTACTGATGGGTATCCAGCGCGGCGTTGGTTGGATGGGCCGGATTGCCCGGGCGGTTGCTGTCGGCCTGGCCGATTGGTTGTTTCCGGTCACCCCGGGACCCGTGGCGCCACCGGCAACCGCCCGCAAGACGCCCAAACGACAAAGAAAATCGCTCCCCGCGCTCAGCGGCCAGGTGACTGGGGGCTCTGCGCCCATGGTCGCGCCGGAACCTGCCCCGCCCAAGGTGGTAGTGCCGCCGCCACCCGCGGGCGGCGGCTATCATCTGCCGCCGCTGTCGATTTTGGCTGGTTCGACCATCACCCCCAACCGCCCGGGCCGAACCAGCCCAACCGCCACCGAACGGGCGGAGGTTTTGCGCTCCTCACTCGAACAATTTGGCATTGACGTTCGGATGGGAGAGGTCAGCCAAGGACCCACCATCACTCGATTTGAGATCCAGCCCCCGCCCGGCGTCAAAGTCTCACGCATCGTCAACCTGGCTGACGACATTGCGTTGTCGCTGGCGGCCGCCGGCGTCCGCATTGAAGCGCCCATTCCGGGGAAATCCGCCATCGGTATTGAGGTGCCCAATGCCGAGGTGACCCCCGTTCTTTTGCGCGAGGTGCTGGAAGACCGCGCATTTGCCAATGCCCCCTCGCCGCTTACGGTGGGTTTGGGCAAAGACGTGGCCGGAGCTCCGGTGGTGGCGGCGCTGGATGGCATGCCGCACCTTTTGGTCGCCGGCTCCACCGGTTCCGGCAAAAGCGTCCTCATTAACGTGCTTATTTCCAGTTTGCTCTTTCGCGCCAAGCCGGATCAGGTTCGTCTCCTACTCATCGACCCCAAGGTGGTGGAGTTATCTGTATATAACGGCATCCCGCATTTGCTCACACCTGTGGTGACCGACCCCAAAAAAGCGGCGATGGCGTTGAAGTGGGCCGTACACGAGATGGAGCGGCGCTACCGCCTGTTCGCCGAGGCTGGGGTGCGCGACGTTCTGCGCTACAACCACACCGTCAACGTGGACGAACGCCTCTATTTTCTGGTGGTGATCATCGACGAGTTGGCCGACCTCATGATGGTCGCCTCGTCCGAGGTGGAAGAGGCTATCGCTCGCCTAGCCCAGATGGCCCGCGCAGCGGGGATCCACTTGGTGGTGGCCACCCAGCGACCGTCGGTGGACGTCATCACCGGCACCATCAAAGCCAACATTCCATCGCGCATTGCTTTTGCCGTCTCCAGCCAAGTCGACTCGCGGACTATCTTGGATACGGTGGGGGCCGATAAATTGCTGGGGCGAGGGGATATGCTCTTTCATCCAGTGGGATCGGCCAAGGCTCAAAGGTTACAAGGAGCCTTCATCGGCGAAAAGGAGATTGAAGCCGTGGTTGAGTATCTCCGAAGCCAGGCTCCGGCCGAATCAACGGAATCGTTTGAATTCGAAGTGGCCGACGAAGGTGGTGGGGGACCTCCGGCTGAAAGGGACCCGTTATTCGTCCAGGCGGTCCAACTGGTGGTGGAAAGTCGCCAGGCGTCCACATCGATGTTGCAACGGCGCATGCGAGTCGGTTATACGCGGGCGGCACGGCTGATTGACGCCATGGAGGAACGGGGATTCATTGGCCCCCAGGACGGCGCCAAAAGCCGCGAGGTGCGGATTAGCCAGGACCAATTCCAACGTCTGTTCGAATCTCCCCCGTCTCCGTCGGCCAACGGCTGAGTCCCCCGGCGCAGACCGAATTGCTGCATCATGACAAAATTAAATGGGTGGGTAGCGGCATCGGTGGCTCCGGATGCCGTGGCACACCGTGTTTCGTCCCCCATTGCAATTCCCACCAGATGCAAGAAATGCTCGGACCGTGCATAGGGTGTTACTACCTTCCCTGCGGACGGAGGCGGGACCGAGCGGACGGAGGTGGGACCGAGCGGATGGAGGTGGAATCGATGGCGCCATCAGTCCCCGATTGGTCATTACAGCAAAAGGGGGCGTCCGATCAGCGACGCCACCAAGCCAAGATTCGAGAAGCCCTGCGCGACCAATTGGGCGAGCTGATTACCGAGGATGCCATTATTACCTCCGAAGGCGGCCGGGCCATCAAGATTCCTGTGCGCAGCCTGGAACAGTTCAAATTCCGCTTTCATCCCTGGGAAAGCGACCGGGTTGGTCAGGATCAGGGTCAGGTCAAGCCGGGCGATATAATAGGCCGGCTTCCAGTCAAGGCCAAGTCCGGGTCGAAAGGGGACCAGGCTGGTGAGGAGGCTGGCACCGACTATTACGAAGTGGAGGTGACACTGGAAGATATCGAAGATTTGCTGTTCAGCGAGCTAGGCCTGCCATATTTGCGGCAAAAGCCCAAGGCCGCCTTGCCGGAGCCGCGGTTGGAATTTAAAGATGTTGCCAGACGCGGATTGATGGGCAACCTCGACAAGCGGCGGTCGCTGCGGGCGAACTTGCTGCGCCATGCCAAGGCCGGCCGCGCTGAGCTAGGGCCCTGGCATCCGGACGATCTGCGCTTTCGGACCTGGATTCAAGAGGAGGTTGAAGAACATAACGCGGTGGTAATCGCTATGCGCGATATCTCGGGTTCCATGGGGGACTTCAAAAAACAGATGTCGAGGCTGTTTGCCTTTTGGATGATGCGATTCCTGCGTCGGCAATACCGTTCGGTGGATGTCGTGTTCTTGGTCCATCACACCCAGGCCCGCGAGGTGTCCGAACAGGACTTCTTTCAATTGGGCGAAAGCGGGGGAACTAAAGTCTCCTCGGTCTACGAGCTTTGTGAAAGCGTGATTGCTAGTCGATACCCGAGTGCGCTGTGGAACATTTATCCTATTCACTTTTCTGACGGAGACAACTGGTCGGACGCCGACAACCGACGGACGGTGGAATCCATACAACGGTTGTTGATCCAGGCTAACGTGGTGGGCTATGCGGAGATTCGGGAAGGAGGCTATTCGAGCACCTTAATGTCCCAGTTTTCGAAGATTGTCCATCCTCGCTTTTGCGTGGTGACCATCACCGGACGGGACGACTTGTATCCGGCGCTGAAGGCCTTTTTCCCCCGAACGGAACAAGGGAAGTGAACACCGTGACCTCTGCTTACCCTGATGACCGCGTCATTGCGGAGCTGGCCCAATCCCATGGTCTCAAGCTGTGCCCGGTGATCTTTGAGATGGTGCCAGCGTCGGTGCTCTACGAGTTCGCAGCCTATCTCATACCCGGCCGTATGGCACACTGGTCCTTCGGCAAGCAGTACCAGCTCTTGAAGTTGCGCTATGATTACGGTCTGGGCAAACTCTATGAGATGGTGGTCAATACCAATCCCGCCTATGCTTTCCTTTTGGAGAGCAATTCGTCCTTGGAAAACACCATGGTGCGGTGTCACGTGTTTGGCCACGTCGACTTCTTTCAGACCAACTACGTGTTTGAGCCGACTCATTGCAATATGATCGATGTGGTTAGCCATCACGCCGACCGCATCCGCCAATACGAATTTCAGTACGGCCGCGTGGTGGTGGAGGCCCTGCTCGACAGCGCGATGGCAATCGAAGAACACGTCGATTGGGCCCCACCCGACCTTTCCGGGCTCCCACCAGCGCGCGCTGCCAACGACCGTGGCGAGGCCGATGCAGGCTATCCCGACCTCAAACCCGCAGCGGCCAAGGGTTCGGCCCACCGGAGCACAAGGGCCTCGGAGTATCCGGCCTGGGACTTGCTGGATATTATTGTACGGCACAGCGACGGGCTAGATAGCTGGCAGCGCGACGTGGTCTCCATGGTGCGCGAGGAGATGCAATATTTCTGGCCGCAAATTAGGACTAAGATCATGAACGAAGGCTGGGCCACTTACTGGCACATCCGGTTGATGCAAGAGCTGGATTTGTCCGACAGCGACTACGTCGACTACGCCCGCCTAAGCGCCGCGGTGACGGCGCCGCACGACTTCCAGATCAATCCGTATGGCTTGGGCGTGCGCGTTTTCGAAGATATCTCTCGCCGATTCGGGGAACGGGAGATGTTTTTCTGCCGTGAGGTCGAGGATGACGTCAGTTTTGTGCGCAATCATTTGACCCAGGAAATCGTAGACGATCTTCACCTCTTTGTTTTTGGGCGCGATCAGCAAAATGTCGTGGTCAAGAGCAAGGATTGGAAAATCGTGCGGGACCAATTGTTGCACGAATTGACCCATGGCGGAGTGCCGGTGATTTCCGTCGAGGACGGGGACTTTCACCACCGCGGTGAGTTGTACCTGTTGCACCACCACGACGGTGTCGACTTGGATCTTCCTTACGCCGAGCAAACGCTCAAACACGTGTTTAAGCTCTGGGGTCGACCGGTTCACCTCGACACCGTGAGCAGCGGGCGGCGGATGGTGCTGACCGCCGAAGGCGACACCATTACCCAGGTGTTGGTCTAGGCTGAGAGGCGCCTTTCTGCAGTTCAGAAAGGCGAAATGGCTCGGAAGGGGAGGGAAAAAAGGCATGGATCTGTGGGCACGTCTGCAGGCGTACCGCAATCAGGAAAACGAGTTGCAGTGGATGGGGACTTTTCGGGAGTATTTTCAAATGGTGCGCGAACACCCCGAGTGGTCGGCGTTGGCACACGCGCGCATCTACCAGATGATCATGCACGCCGGAGTCGAGGTGGCTGAGGACGGGGGTCGGCATTACAAATTTTTTGAACGCGATCTGTTCGGATTAGAACACACTATCCAACAGTTGGTGGATTATTTTCACTCGTCGGCGCAACGCCTTGAGGTCCGCAAGCGGATTGTCTTGCTGATGGGGCCGGTGGGAGGCGGCAAGTCTACCTTAGTTGCCCTGCTCAAGCGCGGCCTAGAGAACTTTAGCCGCCAAGACTCCGGTGCCGCTTTCGGCATCGTAGGCTGTCCCATGCACGAGGAACCCCTGCATCTCATTCCCCACGAGCTCCGCGACGACCTCTTGCGCGCCTACGGACTGTACGTGGAGGGGGACCTGTGCCCGGTGTGCCAACGCCGGATCAGCGAAGAATACCCCAAGCGCACCGAAGACGTGCCCGTTGAGCGGATCTTGTTTTCGGAAAAACACCGGGTGGGCATCGGCACGTTTTCTCCTAGCGACCCTAAGAGTCAAGATATTTCGGAGCTGACCGGCAGCATAGACCTGGCCACCATCGGCGAATATGGTTCGGAGTCGGACCCCCGCGCCTACCGCTTTGACGGCGAGTTGAACATCGCCAACCGCGGGCTGATGGAATTTATCGAGATGCTGAAAAGCGATGAAAAATTCTTATATGGCCTTTTAACCCTTTCGCAGGAGCAAAACATCAAAACTGGACGCTTTGCGATGATCTACGCTGACGAAGTTATAGCATCTCACAGTAACGAAGCAGAATACCTGCGTTTTGTGGAAAATAAGAAGAATGAAGCGCTGCGCGACCGCATGATTCTGATTCGGGTGCCCTATAACTTGCGGGTCGGCGACGAGCAGAAGATTTATGAAAAGCTGATCCGTGATTCCGGACTCAAGGACGTCCACCTGGCTCCCCACACCCTTCGCGTGGCGAGCACGTTTGCAGTCCTCTCCCGGCTCAAGGACTCGAAAAAGCAGGGAATGTCGCTGATCAAAAAGATGAAGCTTTACGACGGGCAGACGGTGGAGGGGTATACCAGCAAGGATGTGCGCGAGCTGCGGGAAGAGTTCCCCATGGAGGGCATGGACGGACTGTCTCCCCGGTATGTGATCAACCGCTTATCGACGGCGCTGGTCCGGCCGGGGATACGCTGCATCAATCCGCTCGACGCGCTGAGGACGTTGAAAGACGGTTTAGAACAACACACCGGACTGAGCGAAGAGGACAAGGAGCGCTTGGTCAATCTGATTTACGATACGCGCAAGGAGTTTGATGAATTGGCCAAGACAGAAGTGCAAAAGGCCTTCGTCTATTCGTTTGAAGAGTCCGCGCAGGCTCTGCTGAACAATTACCTGGACAATATTGAATCATTTGTCAACAAGGCGAAAATCGTGGATCCGCTGACCGATGAGGAGATGGATCCGGACGAAAAGCTTATGCGGTCAATTGAGGAGCCCATCGGCGTCTCGGAAAATGCCAAGCGCGCCTTTCGGGAAGAAATTCTGATCCGGATCTCCACCCTGGCTCGGCGCGGAGAAAAGTTTCACTACCAGTCGCATCAAAGCCTGAAGGAAGCGATAGAAGCCAAACTGTTTAATGATCTTAAGAATGTGGTGAAAATCACCACGTCGACGCGAACCCCGGACCAAGAGCAATTGCGCAAACTAAATGAGGTGGCCAACCGTTTAATTGCGCACGATGGCTATTGCTCTGAATGCAGCAACGCGATATTGCAATACGTGGGCACCTTGCTCAGCCGTTAGCATGAAATGCCCCAGGCTAGCAGCGGGCGTGGTCGGTGGCCCGAAGGCAGGCGCACAAAAAAGGGTTAAAATACGGGTGAGGTGTACGGGGAGGAGGCTTTGAGCGAGGAGAATCGTGCGATACATTGCGAAACTGTCCGTGCATGGGCCCAAGGCGCCGATGGATTTTTGGAGCCAATGGGACGCTACCGATGCCTGGCTCAGCGCTTTGGGTAAGCGCTTCGTCCGAGAGCACGGGTTTCTTCATGGGCGAAACTTAAATGCGTTCAGCCCGTGGATGCGCGACGTCGGGGCCATCGACCGCTGGCAAGGATGGACGCCGCCCGTCGCGGTGGCGGAAGGCATTGCCTATCTGGACACATTTTACCCGGCCGTCATCGAACGAATTCGTGTTCCCTGCGGCAACGGCAGCTGGCTGGAGTACTGGCCGGGACGGATGATGCGGATCGGTGCACCCCAAACGGGATGGTTGTGGCCTCAGCTGATCGAGGAATGGGACCCCGAGAACTGGGCAGTCGATGACCGGCGGCGCTGGACGGTGGATGGCCGCCTGGAGCAAGCCCTCCGGCACCCTTGGGGATTCGTGGTGGAGCGCTTTCCGCGGCCTGGCTGGAGAGAATGGGCAGTGCACGCCGATCGTCAGCCGGAATACTTGGTGGAGCTCTGGCAGCGCCTGGTCAACCGTCTGGGACGCCGGCGTCTGCATCTCAGTTGGCACCACCTCGGGCACAGCCAGCCCGGCTCGTCCCCATGGTCTGCATTGCCGGTGGCCATTGACCAAGTCCGTCTGAGGTTTGACACTTGGGCGGGCATTCCCGCCTGCTACCGTGCACGCTCGCTGGCCAATGTCAAACCTGCCGCCACCTGGACGGTGCCCGACTGGGGTTCGGGGTGGTCGGCTATCGTGCGCTTGACCAAACCCGGGGCACCCCGGTTGGAGGCGGTCTTTGAGGCGGCTTCCGGAGCCAGCCCGCAAGAACCATTCCTACGCGCCCAAATCCGCCAACTGCCGATTTTGGAGTTGGGACCGGCCCCGTTTTGGGAAGCCCTTGAGCGCGGTTCCTGGACCGAAGTCGCCAATTGGGCGGGATGGCAACGCCGGGCACAGTCGCTGAGGCGTTTCTGCCGCCACTTGGGCGTTGCCGCCACCCGCAGCCGATCGCGGTTGCCTGCCGACTGGGCGTACAGTCGCCTGGAATCGCAGCCCGGGCATTGGGTGATTCGCCATCGCTGGCGACTCATCTCGGTGGCCTGCAGTTGGCCAACTGAAGTAAACCCCGGTTATGTATCGGTCAATTTGGCGGGAGCGGCCTCTGTTGGTCTTGAAGACCTGGATCCCGAGGGTCTGATCGACCGCTGGAATGGAGAGTGGCGCTACTGGCATACCGTGGTGGCCGATCTGGTGGAGCGAGTGGATCATTGGCTGGACACCGAGCCAGAGGGGCATCCGCCCGCTTAACCGACATATCTCAAGAAGACGGCTCACGCGTAAATTCAGAGCGCAGGGCGTCGAGGATGGTGCGCATATGCCCCACCTGTTTGGACAGGCGCGCACTGCTCGTTCTCAGTTCGAGCAGTTCCTGGCGGTCATCGGTGTTGATGGGAAGCAGAGCCGCGATCCAGTAAGACAAGGTTTCAGCGGGTTTAGGAGGAGACTGCCAGGTCTCGACTTGGGAGGAGGCGGGCAGCGCCAGCGTGCTCCCTAATTCGGAAGCCAAGGCCCGGGCCTCTTCCAGCAAGAGCATGGGCACCGATTCGGGCAGGTCGGGCAAATAGCGGGCCTGACCAACCAGTTGCCGTCCGTTATGGCGGTAGGAAAGAAGGTGAATGCGGCTGATGCCGACCAAGACAATGTCGTCGGCGTCGGCGGTTACCGGAATCACGTCCAGAATGCGGGCGGTGGTGCCGATCAGATGAGGCTCTACGAGGTCCCCGGCTCCCGGGTCGCCCCTTGTGTAGCGAGCGAGGGTTGCACAGAGAGTGGTGTCGGTTTCCACCAAGTCGGCCAGCCCCTGCAAAAAGTGGTCATGGCTCAACCGAAGCTTCATCCGCATGGCGGGGAAGACCACGCCAGGCATGGGGAAGATCGGTAGGGTGACGGTTTCCCGATTGTGGGGCATCGTAATCCTCCTCGCCAGCAACCGATTTGTACCAAATTTTACGTTATATTATAGTCCTCTTGAAGTCGGGAATCCAGGTAACCAGTGCCGAGGTCATGGTAAGATAAGGACGCTTTTCCGGGGTGGGGTGGGTGCCGAATAGCGTCTACAGCTTCAGCCATCGTCACCGGAATGAAAATACAACATTTCAGATTAGAGAAGGGAGGGGCGGTGACGGCAGGTCGGTGCGTTGATGACGCTTGGGACGACGGCCTGGGTGCCGCCGCAATGGTCGATGACGGTAAAGATTGCCGAGTTGGCGGGTCACCGGGGAGAGACGGTGACGGTGGCCGGGTGGGTGGTACATCACCGCTCTTCAGGTCAGATAGAGTTTATCGTCTTGCGCGACGGGAGCGCTCAACTGCAAGCGGTGATTCGCGGCGATGTGCGCGCGCGTTTAGCGTCACGGCTGGACCAGTTGGTACAGGAAACGGCCGTGCGGGTGTCGGGAATGGTGCGCCCCGATTACAGAAATACGGGTGGCATTGAGCTCGAGATGGACGATGTGCAAATTGTCGGTGACAGCGAGGGTTTTCCCATCGGACCCAAGGCGCACGGTATTGATTTCTTGATGGATCATCGTCATCTTTGGCTGCGCAGTCCGCGCCAAGTTGCCCTCATGCGCTTACGTGCCGCCATCATTCGGTTACTGCGCAATTTTCTGGATGAAAACGGGTTCGTCATCGCCGACCCCCCCGTCATTACGCCTTCCGCGGCGGAGGGCTCGACGACGCTGTTCGCTATCGACTATTTTGGCGAGCCCGCCTATTTGTCCCAGTCGGGGCAGCTCTATTTGGAAGCGTTGGCCATGGCGCTCGGCCGGGTGTATGCATTTGGGCCCACCTTCCGGGCCGAGAAGTCGAAAACACGGCGCCATTTGACCGAGTTTTGGATGGTAGAACCCGAGATGGCGTTTTGCGAATTTGAAGAAAATCTGGTCTGGCAGGAGCGCCTGGTGGAGGCCGTTGTCCAGGGAGTGCTAAGGGAATGCCCGGCAGAGCTGGGGGTGCTCGAACGCGACCTCGGACGCTTGCAATCGGTACGCGCCCCGTTTCCTCGAATTACGTATGAGGAGGCGCTTGCTCTCCTCGGGCGGCGCGGCTTGACGGTAAAATGGGGTGAAGACCTCGGCGCCCCGCACGAAACGATGCTTGCCGAGGCCTTCGATCGTCCAGTGTTCCTGACCCATTTCCCAGTGGAACTCAAAGCCTTCTATATGCAGCCCGATACCTCTGATCCTCGGTTGGCGCTTGCCGCCGACCTCTTGGCGCCGGAGGGATATGGCGAGATTATCGGCGGCAGTCAGCGCATTCATGACTTGGCGCTGTTGCAGCGGCGACTGGTCGAGCACGACCTGGATCCCGAGCGATACCGCTGGTATATGGACTTGCGCCGGTACGGGTCGGTTCCCCATAGCGGCTTCGGCGTGGGATTAGAGCGCCTGGTGGCGTGGATTGGGGGTGTGGAACACGTGCGGGAAACGGTGGCCTTCCCGCGCACGCTGACCCGCCTTTGGCCATAGCGGACTTTTCGCGCAATGGGGCATGCTGAGGAATATAAATTCTTCGGGAGGCGGTCGCATGCGCGTGGGGAAGGTGCTCTGCTGTGCACTCGCAGTTTGGCTGGCAGTTTCTCCGGGGGTGGCAGCGCGTACGCTGGAACCGGCAGTCGGCGCCAAGGCGGCGATCTTGGTGAACGCGGTCACCGGTACCATTTTGTACGAGAAGCACGCCTTTCGCCAAATGGACCCGGCCAGCCTGACCAAGATGATGACTGCGGCCATCGTCATTCGGGCCGGGAATTTGGACCGCGAAGTCCCCATCAGTTCGAAGGCGGCCTTGGTGGAGGGTTCCAAGCTGCGGGTGCGTCCCGGTCAGCGCTACACCATTAGGGATCTCTTGCAGGGGCTACTCTTGCGATCCGGCAACGATGCCGCGATTGCACTGGCGGAAGCCGAATCGGGATCGGTAGAGCGCTTTGTGGCTGGTATGAATCAGACCGCACAAGCGTGGGGCGCCTTTAACACGGAGTTTCGGAACCCCAACGGACTAACCGAGTCGGGGCATTATTCCAGTGCCTATGATTTGGCCCTGATCGCCCGGCGGGCGATGACATTGCCCCTTTTTCGGGCCATTGTCACCCATCGCCAAGCTGTCATTGAGGAACGGACGACCGGTACCCAGCGAATAATTCGCACCACCAACCGCCTATTGCTGGAATTTCCGGGCGCCGATGGAATCAAGACGGGTACCACCGTGGCCGCGGGCCAGTGCTTAGTGGCATCAGCCAGCCGCCACGGCTATCGCTTGATTGCCGTGGTGCTGAACAGCCGCAACCGCTGGAACGACGCCGCGCATCTCTTGGACTGGGGGTTTCAACACTGGACGCTGCGCACCCTATACCATCGGGGGCAGGTCGTACGCCGAGTGCGAGTGATTGGCGGTGACGTGCCAACTGTCGCCCTGGTCGCCTCGCAGACGGTCACCGTCAGTTTGCCGACGGGCGCCCGGCTGAGGGTTAGACCCCGACTGCCGTCGTCACTCAGCGCCCCGGTCGGCAAAAAGTCGCCAGTCGGCTATGTATCTATATGGCCCGAGGACGAGGTGCCCATCCGCCTGGCCGTGTTTGCGCAACGCACGGTCAAGGCCAGGTGCCTGCACCTGGTTCCCGGAGGTGCGGCTTAAAATCGTTCGACTGCGCGGACCCAGGCATCCGTGGGCAAGGAGACTGTCATTCGAAGGTTACCCGCCACATCCAAAATATACAGGTGCCGTTTCCAAAAAAACGAGGAATATAGTGGAGTTTTGCTCGTGCCCATCTGAATTGTTGGACGGAGCGAGCGAGCTTCATAATTTCCACGCTCCGTCCGCAGCCAAGTCCCTGATGTGCTGTAGGCCACATGTCTCGGATACCCCACCACAACGAAAGTGCTGTTCGTCATCGCGCGGCTGGGCTGGGCCCCATATCGGCGGGCAACAACTCTGTGCGCCCCCAAAAACCGCAGTATGGCTTCGCCAATACGGGCCCGATCTGATACGATGCAGCCACCGGACAAGGACTTATGAACAAAACGCGCTTGTCGCGGCAACCGCCAGAACCTAGCTGGTGCACCTGCAGCAAGCAAGAAGGTCTTGAACATAATGCCCGCGCACCAGACCGTCGCGGGTGACCGAAAGCGAGGGCATACTAGAAGTGGCCACGACCGTGTACGAAGACCAGGCTATCAACGACGATTGGGACGGCACCGACGGATTTCATGGGATTCAGTTCCTGCGATGCCGGCTCGTGGGCAGTGTATGGAGGAACGCGCTACTGATTGGATGCGAATTCGACGGTTGCGATTTAACCGGGGCCGAATTCCAGGGGGCTCAGGTCGTCCATTCTGCATTTGTAAACTGCCGTTTGGCCCGGTCGTCGTGGTTTGGTGCCACACTCGACGGTGCTAAATGGACGGGCTCTGGATTAGAAAATGCGGATCTTAGGGGCGTCAGAATTCGGGGCGGCGACTGGTCATACGCCAACCTGCGCCATCATGACCTCCGCCAACAGGACTTTGGTGGTGCGCGAATGGTGATGGCTGATCTGTACGGCTGCAACTTAGGTGGCGTCAATTTTCAAAAGGCAAACCTCAGCCAAGCCATACTGACCAAAGCCTCACTGGTAGGTGCCGATTTCCGGGGCGCCGAGGTCGAAGGCATCGATTTTCGCCAGGTTGACCTGACCGGCGCTCAACTGACCAGCGATCAGGCGATTTTAGTGGCGCGCGCCTACGGAGCGCACATTGGCGTCTAGCGACGTCTCCGCCAATATCTACCGAACCAAGCTCCTTATACGAAAGCCTGCGCTGACGCTGGTTGGAACAGCCGGTGGCTCAGCGTCTCATGAACCATAGGAGTTTGGGCGTCAACCACCTCGGCC
>JAJZXC010000051.1 GCA_021846365.1 Bacillota bacterium
CCAAAGCAGGATGGGGATAAGCCGGAGACGGCTAGGAGCAAAACTGTGGCCTGCGAAAGAGCGAAGAATCCCAATTGAAACCGGCTTTTGCCTTGTGGGTAAGTTTGAGCAGGTTTCAAATAGCGGCACAACCCGCCCGAGCCTTAATTCCCCTCAGGGCAAAACACGCCGACTTTCCGCGGCAGCATGCCGCGCCGGTAGCCGTATGATAGGGGTCAATAGCCGAGACGGGCGGGTCGACGGCACTGTGAGCCATCGTAATGCGTCAGTGAGCGCCTTTTTGTTGCAATACGGCGGGAATCGTCTTTGCCATAATTTTTAGATCGAGACCGATCGACCAGGAGTCAATGTATTCCATATCTAATTCCATCCAATCCTTGAAGTCCACCTCGCTGCGACCAGAGATTTGCCACAGGCAGGTGAGCCCGGGCTTCACCGAGAGACGGCGGCGGTGGGCCTCGTCGTACTGCATTACCTCAGCCGGCAAGGCCGGTCGCGGGCCTACCATGCTCATGTCGCCCTTAACCACGTTAAATAGTTGCGGCAACTCATCCAAACTGGCTCGGCGCAAGAATTTTCCCACCCGGGTGACCCGCGGATCATCAGGAATCTTGAACACCGGCCCCGACATCACGTTAAGATGGCTCAGCTTCTCTCGCAAGGCTTCGGCATTGGGCACCATAGTGCGGAACTTGTAGCAACGAAAACGCCGTCCGTTGAGTCCCACCCGTTCCTGACCAAACAAGATCGGTGCCGAGGGGTCTTCGAACTTGATCGCCACGGCTGCCGTGAGCATAATTGGCAAGCTGAAGATGAGCCCCAGCGAAGCCACCACCACATCCATAGCCCGCTTAATCGCCGCCCGCGCCGCCACCTGATGGCGCCAGGATTCTACCACCAGGACCGAGTTGCCATAGAAATCGTACAGGCGAGACCTCCGCGCCAATACTCCCACCTCGTCAAGCACCATGCGGACCTCTTTACCCTGACGTCGACAGGTGGATAGTACTTCCATCATTACGTCGTCGGTAATCGGCAAGACTAGTACCACCGAGTCGACCACGGTTTCCGCCAGCAGGCGGCGAAGATCGCGCACCGCCAGGTTGCCCACTTCATGATCGCCGAGGGCCAAGGGAAAGACGGCAACCACCCGCATGCCTGCTTCGGGAACGAGGTCGACGGTGTGGGAGAACGTCTCCACCCGATGCGGATGGCCCATCACCACCAGGTGGCGCTGGTCGCGTCCGGTCAAGCGAATCTTGCCCACCCCCACCTTGGCAATAGTGTGGACGAACACCTGAAACAGAAAGGCGAGCGCGGGAAAGAGCACAAAAATCATGCGGGAGAACCAAGTGGCCTTGAAGGCAAAAATTAGCACCGCAAGCGCAGTGACCGAGCCAAGGTTGGAAAGCAGGAGCATACCCATCTCGGCCGGCAACTGGTTCCAGCGGCGCGAATATCCCTTAAAATTTAGCTTAAGAGCAACCCACGAGACCAAAATCACCACGAATGAAAACGAAAAATAGAATCCCACCAACTGCATGGTGGCAACGTGGGGATTGATTAAGACCAGATACAGATGCACCGCCAAAATGTAGGCCAGGTAGGAAGCTCCAGTATCGACAAATACCGCAATCTCATCCCATCGATTGGTCCAACCCTTGAACATTCACTCACCTCCAACCACACCTCGTCCCTCAAGGTTACATTATACCAAGTGAACGTGAAATTTTCTGCACGGAAATGCCGTGCTCGCGAAGGATTTTACGTACCCTAAATTGCAAGCTCGGCGATTTTCGCTATAATGGGCTAAAATCACCGTTAACCCCGCAAGTGCATCGAAATACAGGTAAAACAAGGAGCAGCACCACGTTGCGTATTCTCCATGTGACCAATGATTTCGAGATCGGTGGGGTTCAAGTGTACCTTTCCCACCTGCTGCCAGAGCTGAAGGCACGTGGTCACGAGCTTGCTCTGGTCGTGTTAACCGGGCGGGGGCCATTACTGCCCAAGCTGGACGAGGCGGCGATTCCCTGGCGTTACATTCCCGCCCTAGGCCGGTGGGGGGCGCTGAGATGGCCCCGTTGGTCGGCGGTCACCGAACTCAGCCGATATATCGACCACGTCTTTTGCGCCGATATTGTGCATACGCATCTCTTGATCGGCAATACGGTAGGTAGGTTGGCCGTGCTACGCTCGCACGCACACCCGAAAATTATCGCCACCGAGCATTCGACCTATTACCAAAAACCGGGCTGGGCGCAGTGGCTCGACCGCCGTTTGGCAGGGTCTACCGACGTGATTATGGCTGTATCCGAGACCGTGCGCAATTTTACCATCCGACAAGAATCGCTGCCTGCGGACAAAGTGGTAACGGTACGGCTGGGGCTGGTGCCCAGCCGGGAGACAGGCATCGAAGACGATCCCTTGTACTCGGAGATGGTGCGGCGGCCGACGGTGGGCATTGTCGGACGGTTGGTAGAGGAAAAGGGCCACAACCTGTTCCTGCATACGATTTACGCCGTGCTGAAAGCCCGGCCCGACGTATTGGCGCTAGTCATCGGGGACGGTCCACTGCTC
Organism: Bacillota bacterium; assembly: GCA_021846365.1. GTDB lineage: Bacteria > Bacillota > Sulfobacillia > Sulfobacillales > Sulfobacillaceae > JAJZXC01. The sequence goes on from JAJZXC010000051.1 coordinate 2,581, forward strand.
GCCGATGTGCAGGCGCTAGCCCGACGTCTGGGGATGGGAGCCGACCAGGTGCGATTTTTGGGGATTCGCCACGATATCCCTTCCTTGGCTAAACGATTGCAGGTTTTTCTGCTACCATCGAGACGGGAGGGATTTGGCATGGCTCCCCTGGAGGCGATGGCAGGAGGAGCCCATGTGGTGTTGAGCAAAATCCCGGCTTTTGACGAATTGACTCGGCACGGGCAGTACGGCACCTTGGTGGCCTTACCCCCCGAGGGACGAGTCAGCGACTGGGCCGAGGCCGTGTTGACGGCGCTGAGCGCACGGTTAGACCGTGCCCGCTTGCGGCATTTCGTAGCTCAGCACTATGCTTTTGACGACCATGTCGATCGGTTGGCGGGCCTCTACGAGGAAATTCTCCGCCGTGAAGGAGCAGATCTTGCTTAAGGGACAAGACATCATTTGTATTTCGTCGGCCGACTGGGATGCCGCGCTGTGGACCAACAAGCAGCATCTGATGTCTCGGCTGGCCGAAACCAACCGAGTCCTCTATGTGGAATCGGTTGGACTTCGTCGTCCCACTTTGGCCCCTACCGATCGGGAGCGCATCGCCCGCCGCCTGCGCCATTATGCCGAAGGCCCGCGGAAAATCGCGGGAATGAATCTTTACGTCCTGTCGCCGCTGGTCATCCCCTTATACCATACGGAATTCATGCGCAGATTCAATGGTTGGTTGCTGTTGAATGAAGTGCGTCGCACCGCGGAGCGGCTAAAAATGGAACATCCAATTTTGTGGAGCTACATTCCCAACGCCTATGCGTTGAGCGGCCATCTCGGCGAGATCCTGACCATTTACCATTGTGTCGACGACCTGGGGTCGATTGCGGGGATTCCCAGTACCGCGGTGCGCAAAATGGAGGAGCGTTTTCTGCACACCGCCGACGCGGTGATCACCACTTCGCGCGCACTGTATGATGCCCGCAAGGGCACCAATCGCAATACCTACCTGTTCACCAACGTGGCCGACGCCGAGCACTTCGGCAAGGCCCTGCGAGCGGATTATCCAATCGCCGCCGCCATGGAGGCTATCCGCCGACCGGTGGCGGGCTACGTGGGAGCGCTCGACGCCTACAAGGTGAATTTTCCCTTTTTGGCCGAGGTGGCCCAACGCTTGCCCCAGTGGTCTTTTGTCTTGATTGGGCCCATTGGGCAGGGCCAGCCGTCGACCGACTTGGGCCTTTTAAAGGCGTTGCCCAATGTTCATCTCTTAGGTTGGATCGATTACCGCGACGTCCCGGCGTATCTGAAAGGTTTCGACGTGGCTCTAATCCCTCATCTGCTGTCGGACTACACCACCTCAAGCTTCCCGATGAAGCTCTATGAATACCTGGCCGCCGGCCGACCGGTGGTGTCGACCCCTTTACCGGCCATCGCCGACGTCGACATGGTGCGCTTCGCCGACAGCCCAGAGGCCTTTGCCAACGCTATTGTTGCCGCCCACCAGGAAAACTCTCCCGAGCTCGTCCGCCGCCGCGTAGCCGAAGCCAAGCAACACACCTGGGAAGCCCGGCTGAAAAGCTTTGACGAAGTGCTCGAACGCGTCTATCTTCAGCGCGCCGCGCGCGCCCCCGATCACGAGTGATCTACTCGGCGTCACCAATCCGCCAAAAATCGAGGCATTGAGCAAAGGGTATCTGAATCAGTCTGTTACAATATTAAGCATGGACTTGTGGCGAACCGTAATGGGCCGGCCGCTCAAGCAGCGAGAGGCAGAAACGGAAGAAATCGGCACCTCAGAGGGACTCGCGGCCCTGTCCCTGGATGCACTGACGTCGGTGGCGTATGGCCCTGAGGCGATTGCCATCGTCCTGGTTGGAGTCGGGGTAGCAGGCATCCGGTGGCTGTTGCCGTTGTCGCTGACCATCATCGGTCTGCTCGTCATCTTGGTGCTTTCCTACAGTCAGGTGATTGAAGCGTATCCCCAGGGCGGCGGCGCCTATGCGGTCTCCCGCGACAACCTGGGAAGCGGGGGAAGCCTCTTGGCCGCAGCCGCGCTCATCGTCGACTACATCCTGACCGTGGCGATTTCGATTGCCGCCGGCGTCGCCGCCCTTACCTCGGCCTTCCCTCCCCTCATCGCCTGGACCGTCCCCTTGTGTCTCGCCTTTTTAGCCTTGGTCACCTTGTTAAATCTTCGCGGCGTGGGCGAAAGCGCCCGCGCTTTCTTGCTGCCTACACTGGTATTTATCGTCGGGCTCATGACCATCTTGCTCTGGGGCTTTATCCACCCTGCCCTTTCCCGCCCCGTGGCGGTCATTCCGACCAGAGCACCACACGTGAGTCTGTTCTTTTTGGGCAAGGCGTTTGCCGCCGGCCTGACGGCACTGACCGGTGTCGAGGCGATCGCCAACGGGGTGCCACTGTTTCGCGAGCCGCGGGTCGTGCGCGCCAAACGCACGGAATGGCTGTTAGGCGTGCTGTTGGGTGCCATGCTACTCGGCATCGCGGTATTGACCGTGCGCTTCGGCGTGCTGCCGGGAGGCCATCGCACTCTGTTGAGCAAAGTGATGGTGGGGGCAGTAGGCCGCTCCTGGGCGTTCTTTGTCGTGTCGATCGCGATTACCGCCGTGCTCGGCCTGGCCGCCAACACGTCGTTCGGCGGCCTTCCCGTACTCACCAGCCTGCTCGCCCGCGACGCATATCTGCCCCGCTGGTTTGCCATCCGGGGCGACCGCCTGGTCTTTGAACGCGGCATCTGGGTGCTGGCGGTTGTCGCCGGCGTGCTCTTGGTCGCCGTCAACGGCAACCCCCAGGCGCTGATTCCCATGTTCGCGATCGGGGTGTTTACCGGGTTCACCCTCTCCCAGACCGGCATGGTCGTCCATTGGAGCCGGACCCGCCCCCGGGGTTGGCGGGCCCGGGCTCTGCTAAACTCGATCGGGGCGGTGATGACCGCCATCGCCACCTTGCTTTTTGTCCTCACCAAGTTTTTGGAGGGCGCCTGGTTGGTCGTGCTTGCGGTTCCCCTGCTGATTTTCCTCTTTGGCCGCGTTCACCGCTATTATGATCGCATGATTCAGGCGCTCAACATTGGGGAGATTCCCCCGCCGGTGGTCCCTCGGGCCAAGCCTGTGGTGGTGGTGCCGATCAACGCCACCCTGTCGAGCTTAACCGAGCGCGCCATCGCTCACGCGCTCTCCATGAGCGACCAAGTCATCGCCGTCGTGGTGATTGTGGACGATGGCGAGAACGGCAGCTCGGCGGCGGCGTTTGAGGCGTCCTGGGACGCCTGGAACCCTCCCGTGCGGCTGGTCATCCTCAAATCTCAATACCATTCCGTGGTGCGTCCCCTGCTTCGCTTCATCAACAGTCTGGACCGGCGCACCGATCAACGCCTCTTAGTGCTGATCCCTGACCTGGTCCCCAACAGCCTGGGCGCCAGTCTGCTGCATAACGGCCTCGGACGCGCCATTCACTCCGCCCTGCGCCATCGCACCGATGTTGTCATTGGCACCGTGCCCATGCACCTCACGCGCGATACGCCGCCCTCCCGTCCTCATCAGGGCCGTCCCGGGCAGCCTGGTTAGGCTGCCGCCAGCATCGACCTGAAAAGCTAAGGACGCGCAACAATTACCTATGCATTTGGGGCTTGAGGTTTAATCACATAATTCCACTCGGACGGAAGACTTCTGGCTCTAGGGCTAATCCGACCATAGTCTCGTCATCGACGCGGAAGCTGTAGGTTATGGGGAGTTTCCCGTTAAAGTAATAAGTAGAGCTCCGCATTTAATCTTATTCCATTTACTGGTTGCGGGCGGGAAGTAACTGACATGAATGGTCAGTTTGGTGCGATTGGCCAACGCTTGCAGCGACACCTCCCACAACGGATTTCGCGAACCATTACTCCCTCCGCCGTCGGCCGTGATGTAGAGCTGTTGGGCGTCAGGGTAGCGTTTTGGTCCATGCACTCCCACCCACGGCCAATGCTTTCGGCCGCGAATGCAGCCGTGTCATGGTCGGTGCCGACACTTACCCAACCTTCATTATGTGTAAGATCGTAGACGCCGTACGGCGTTGCTTTCCCCGGGGGCCAGCGAAGGGAAATCATATAGCTGAACTGGATCTGGTTGCCCTTCCGGTTGCCCTCCTTACCGCTATTTGTAAACTGTCCGACCCGTTCCTTTTTTTGGCCTCCACTGAAATCACCGGTTGTTTGGCCTCTTGAAAAGCGGCCGTTTTTCCTGCCATCCACTGAAATTGTAGGTCCCGATCCGGATGGTTCTTGGCTCCCTCGATGTCTTTCCGGTTGGCTTGGCTGTAGCCCGCTTCCCGCAAGAGCTGACTCACCGTGCGGGCACTGATCGTGTGACCTTTACCACGCAGTTCTTGCGCAAGCTTCTGGGTGCTCTTACCACAGTACTCCGGGTCAGCCCAGTCGCCCGGGCCACGATGCTCACTCCGCCGAATCCTAACTCATGAGCTTCGGTGGCCGCCCACATTCGCCGCGTCCGTTCATTGAGGTAGGGAGACAGTTCGGAATACTTGCGGCGAATGACTTCCTCAGGCTGATCTTCTGGGGTCATCTGGGCAATCAATCCTTTCACGTTCCAGAGGGTCAGACATTCGCCATCGAATTGCCGTTATCCATTCGAAATGTGGATTTGATTTTTTCGCGAGCCCTAAATTTTTTTCGTTAGTTCGTCCATTGGGCCGAAGATCGCGCCGCACCGAGAGAATATGGCTTGGTGAGCTTAGTCTCAGGTGTCCGGTCGGCTGAGTGAATGGGGGGTGCCCACCATATGTATGTTAAGAAACTTTGACCGGTGAGCTGTATGGCTTCGAGTTCACCCATTTCGTGTAAGCCTTGGCTTCTCGATGGAGCGAAGCTAGAGGAAGCCGCCGGTTTCGCTACCCTCCGGCACGCCCAACGGCGAGCGGCTGAACTGAGACCCGTCGCTATCAGTGCAGCGATTTCTTACCCCAAAAGAGGATTCGGCTTGATGTCAACAAGGACTATACTAGCAAGCAAGGAGCTAGGAGGGACGATAGCGATGTCTGATGACGGCTCCAAAGTAACCTCCGAAGATGGCCAGTCGCCCAGAATGTCTGAGGCGTTGGGCTTTCATATCCTCAATACGCTTAATGATTTTCGGGCAGAAGTGCACCAGGAAATCCAAGATTTTCGAGCGGAAACGCGTACCGAAATCGAGGACATCCGGGATCAACTGCACGTCCAAATCCACGGCGTTCGCGACGAACTGAAAACCGAGATCCACGGCGTTCGCGACGAACTGAAAACCGAGATCCACGGCGTTCACGACGAGCTGAAAACCGAAATCCACCACGTCGACGATGAACTGAAAACCGAGATCCACGGCGTTCACGACGAGCTGAAAACCGAAATCCACCGCGTCGACGATGAACTGAAAACCGAAATTCACGACTTCCGCACCGAACTAGGCAGCCAAATCCACGGCGTTAGCGATCAATTGCTCAAGGAAACCCAGAGATTGGATGCCAAGATCGGTGCGCTGGACAGCAAGTTTAGCGCGATGCTTATTAGCTCGTTGCTTACGGTTGTGGTTGGCTTTGTGGTACTTTTCCTCACGGCACACCCGTAGTCTTGGGCCCTGCTTGGAATTGGCGGGGACACCGCCCTTAGTTCGAAAACGGCCCCTTCTGGTTTTACCGCCCGAATTCCCGGCGGAAGTAAGCGAGTGTTTCCCTAAGCCCCGTCTCGATATCCGTCTTGGGGATGAATTCCAAGTCGGCCTTTGCTCGTTCAGCGGACAACACGCTGTCGCGAATATCTCCCGCGCGCGCCGAGCCGTAGCGGACGGCGGCCGGCTCCGCTCCCGCCAAGCGCGCCATCGATCGCCACAAGGCCAGAATCGTCGTTGGCCGTCCGGTACCGATGTTGGCGGTCAGTCCCTGCACCGACAGCTGTCCCAGCCGGGCGGCAAATGCGTCAGCCACATCGCCGACATAAACGAAATCCCGGCTTTGACCCCCGTCGCCATGGATTATGGCAGGCTCCCCATGGGCCAAACGGCCGGCAAATGCCGCTACCACCGCGCCCTCCCCTTCGTCGCGCTGGCGTGGGCCGTACACGTTGGCCAGGCGCAGCACGACTCCCGCCATGCCGTGAGTTAGGCAATAGTGGCGCACCGCCCACTCGGCCGCCTCTTTATGCTTGCCGTAAAACGACAACGGTGCCAAGGGGGCGTTTTCATCCAAGGGAAGATGGGTGGGAACGCCGTAGACGGCGGCCGAGGAGGCAAATCGAAACTCCTTCGCCCCTTTTTTCTCGGCCCATTGCAGCATGGCGATGGTGGCCAACAGATTGGTTGCGCCGTCTGCCTGGGGATGGGCTTCTCCATAGGGTACGCTCACCTGCGCAGCCAAATGGATGACGACGTCGACACCGGCCACTTCGCCGCCCCATTCGTCGGGGCGCAATACGTCCCCCACCAGACATCGCGCTGCCGGGGCGACCTGATCCAGCCGGCCGGCCACCAAATTGTCTACCACCCAAACTTCATGACCCGCCGCGGTCAAGACGTCCACCACATGGGAGCCGATGAATCCAGCTCCGCCAGTCACTACGATGCGCAATAAGTATCGCTCCCTCTTTGGCACTGTCGCCTGGCTCTCGACTATGAGTTGCTATGCCTTCGCAGGCTAGCAACTGAATTTTTCGCGAAAGTAGGCGATGGTCTCCTGCAACCCCTGGCCGATTGGCACCACCGGTTCCCAGCCGAGAAGCGTGCGCGCCTTTTGGATATCGGGACAACGATTGGTTGGGTCGTCAGTCGGCAGCGGCTTCATCTCGATCTTGCACTCTACCTCCGCCACTTCGGCCACCATTTGTGCAAACTCCACGATGGTCCGCTCTTCCGGATTGCCAACGTTAATCACCTGACCCTTGAGTCCGCTCATCGTCATCGCCCGGTAAATCGCGTCCACCTCATCAGATACGTAGCAAAAGCTCCGAGTCTGACGACCGTCCCCGTACACAGTCATTTTTTGGCTACGCAGCGCCTGCAAAATAAAGTTGGGCACAACTCGACCGTCCTCCGCCTGCATCCGCGGGCCATAGCAATTAAAAAAGCGTAAAATCACTGCCTCCAGATCAAATTGACGTATGCATTCCATGGTCAGCGCTTCGCCAAAGCGCTTGCTTTCATCATAGCACGCGCGAGGGCCAACCGGATTCACGTTGCCCCAGTAGCTCTCTTTTTGAGGGGAGAGCTTGGGGTCGCCGTAGGTTTCCGAGGTGGAACCCAGGACAAACCGGGCACCATAGGCGCGCGCAACATCCAGCGCGTTGCCGGTGCCGCGCGAGTTGACCCACAAGGTTTCCAGCGCCAGCCGACGATAGTGAATCGGAGACGCGGCCGACGCCAGGTGCACCACCACGTCGATCTGGTGGGGCAAACGCTCCATGGGAATGGGCTGAATCACATCCCACTCGATGCGCGTGACCACTTGACTGCTGAGGTGAGCCAAGTTGCTCCAGCTACCGGTCGCCAAATTGTCCAAGATGACAACCCGAAACCCTTCCCGAACCAAGCGGTCGGTCAGATGACTGCCCATGAATCCGGCGCCTCCGGTTACCAGCGCGGTTTTCATCGCACACACTCCTTAACTAGAGTTGCTTATGAATCATTCTACCATCTCCGCTCCGGCCGTGGCCAAGGCGGGTTGGCTAGGAGCGGCCGATCCCGTAGTACTGAATCCCCGCCTCGGCGGCATCCGCCGGATGCCACAGGTTGCGTCCGTCGACCACCACCGGGCGCGCCAGACGTTCGGCAATGCGGGGCAGGGGAACGTCGGCGAATTCCTCCCACTCGGTCAGCAAGGCCAACGCCTCGGCTCCGTCCAGGGCATCGAGGGCGCTTTCCGCATAAATGACATCAAGGTCGGGATAGTCACGCCGAAGGGTAGTAAGCGCCACCGGATCATAGACCTGAAGGCGGGCACCGAGGCGCATAAGTTCGCTGATGATGGTCAGCGCCGGCGCGTCCCGGAGGTCGTCCGTGTTCGGCTTGAACGCCAGTCCCCAGATCGCGATCCGTCGTCCCTTGATGGTTTTCAATGCATCCTGCAGTCTTGTCACCACGCGGTGGCGCTGCTCACGATTGACCTTGACCGTGCTGTGGAGCAGCTCGGGTCGGTATCCGTACTCTTCGGAGGTATAAATCAGGGCCGACAAGTCCTTGCCGAAGCAACTCCCTCCCCAGCCCACTCCGGCTTGCAGAAAACGCCCGCCGATGCGGCGGTCAAGTCCGATTCCTCGCATGACTTCGGTCACTTCGGCCCCCACTCGCTCGCAAATATTCGCGATTTCATTGGCGAAAGAAATCTTGGTGGCCAAGAAGGCGTTGGCCGCATATTTAATCATCTCCGCCGAAATGCGGTCGGTCTGCACTAAGGGTACCCGATCCAGTCCCTGCGGGCGAGGGACCTCGGGCGGAGGCGCAAAGCTTTGGTCCAAAATTGGCTGGTAAAGCGTCTTTAGCCGTTCGAGCGCCCAGGGCTGGTCCGCTCCCAGGACGATGCGGTCGGGGTAGAGCGTGTCGTAGATAGCCGTACCCTCGCGAAGAAACTCCGGGTTGGACGCCACCGTATACGAATCCTTGGGCGGCTTGCCGCCATAGCCATCCTCAATCCAAACTTCGACCAGATTGGCGGATCCAATCGGCACCGTCGCCTTGTTGACGATAACCTTGGCTGGTCGGCCGCCGAGGCCGCCGCCGATGGCGAGCGCCGCTTGCTGCACGTACTGCAAATCGGCCTCCCCGGACTCCAAGGGAGGCGTGCCGACGGCGATAAAGATCACTTCGGCCGATTCCACCGCCGCCTCGGCATTCGCCTCAATCGCGAAGCGATTAGCCGCCAGCACCCGGCGCAGCATCGGTTCGAGTCCATGTTCGTAAATTGGCGCCTGGCCCTGGCGAACCATGGCGATTTTCTCCTCAACCACCTCAATCACCGTCACCTGGTGATTGAGCGCAGCCAATACCGCACCCGTTACCAGTCCCACATAACCTGCCCCAAATACCGTCACCTGCAATGCTATCGTCCTCTCTCTGACCGAGCGCCATCCCGCGCCGGCTTACTTCGGCGGTGGCTCCCCTAGGATCTCGCGGTACAGTGAAACTGTCGCCTCGGCCACCGCCGCCTGCGTGTAATAGCGCCGGACCCGCTGATAGCCGCACTCCCCCCAGCGCTGCCGTTCGACCGGATTGTTGACCAACCTTTCCAGAATGCGGCCAAGTTCCTTCACGTCCCCTTCCGGGAAAACCCAACCGGCATCCCCAATTACCCCCGGAATCTCTCCGCTCGACGACCCCACCACCGGAGTTTTGGTGGCCATGGCCTCGGTGAGCACGCGGCCGAATTGCTCCTTCCAACTCGCCGTCGTGCGCGACGGCAAGACCACGATGTCGAGCGCATTCATCAACTGAGGCATCTCGCCCGAAGCTAACCAAGAGACAAAGACGACCCTGGAGGCGATGCCGGCTTGACGGGCCATCTGCTCGCCCTTGGCCCTCCAGGGGCCGGATCCCACCAGAACCAAGCGAGCCGACGGGTTTTTCTCTAGGAGGGGAACCGCCGCCGTCATCAAATCATCCAGTCCCTTTTCCGCAATCAGCCGCCCCACATAGCCGATAGCCACGCTATCCTGCAAGCCCAAGCGAACCCGGGTCGCCGAAGCCTCCGCCGGGACAAAAATTTGATCGTCGGTGCCAAACTGGGGAATCACCCGCGCCGTCGCCGTAAACCCCTTCTTGCGCAGCACCTCGAGGGCTTCCTGGTTGCCGGCGATAGCGGCCCGGGCCGAAGTCAGCACCATTCTTTCCATGGCTGAAAAGGGCCACGGATACCGCTTGTAGATATTCTGCCAGGTAAAGAACACGGTCGGCAGGCCGATACGCCGGGCGATGCGGATGATTTCCCAAGTCACGGCGCTGTAATGTTCTTCGTCGATGTGAATCAAGTCCGGCCTGAATTTCCCAATCAGGCGAGCAATACCGGGATAGCGGTGCAAGTGATTGTGCCCGTTAAACCAAATCGGCCGAACATAAAGAGGGTAGGTCGCGTCGTCGGACATCGGCTCAAACGACAACTTCCCCCATCGCGGCGGTACCACCAAGCCAACCGTCAGACCTGGTGTCCGGTTAAGGTATCCCAGTTTGGTCCGGTAAGAGGCGGTCACATTGGCCTTGGAAACCATCAGCACGCGCATCATTTACTCACCAAGTGTTCATAAAGCTCCCGGTAGCGGACGGCAATCCGGTCCCAGGCCAGGCGGGCGGCCCGTTCGGTCCCAGCCTGAACCAGATTTTGGGCCAGCTGCGGACTTTCAATAACGCGGGTGAGACCATCGACCCATGCCTCGACCGCGGTGGCATCGACCAAGACGCCAGCATCTCCCACGGTTTCGCGAACCGAAGGAATGTCGCTGGCGACCAGGGGAATCTTGGCCGCCAGAGCTTGGGCCGGGGGCATGCCGAATCCCTCGTACAACGATGGATAGGCAAACAGGTCACAGGCGTGGTACAGGGCGGCCAGGTCTTCGCGGCTCAGCCAGGGGGTAAGCACGATGCGGTCGGCGACCCGGCTGGAGGCTACGCGGCGCTCGACCGCCGCCTGGCCCCGGCCCCCGACCAGGATTAATTCGCCGTCGTGGCGGTCAAGCACTACCTCGGCGGCTTGCACCAGCGTCGCCACATTCTTGCGAAAATCATAACCCCCGGCATACAAGATGCGCGGATGCCGCTCCAGGCCGAGCGCGCGAACCACTCGTTCGACGTCTGCCGCCGGCGCTTTGACAAAGTACGCTGGATGAATGCCGTTGGGGATGACGGTGACCTTGGCGGCCAGGTTGGGCATGAGTCCTTGCAGGTCAGCAAAGGTGGCTTCCGAAATGGCCACCAAATGGCCGGCTTGAGCCAAATTCTTGCGCACTTGGCTGAAATAGGCCCGTTCCCGCACCCGTGCCTGATACTCCTCCAGCCGAAAGGGAATGAGGTCATGAATGGTGACCAGCGAAGGGATCCTGAACGGCGACGGGGGATGCGTCATGTATGGAATGTGAATCAAGTCGAAGTCTGAGCGTACGGCACCCTGAATTCCCCACCGCTCCCACCAAAATTTCTCCCACAACGGTCGCTTGGGCCCCGGCTGTATCCCCAGACACGGTCGGTCTGGTAAGATGGCCGACCTCTGCTTGCCGATGCCGACGATGCTCAATCCAATCCGACTTAGCCCCCATACCAGGCCCTCGGTATATTCCTCCGTCCCTGTCCGGCATTGCACCATGATAGAGACGTCCATGGCTATATTCATCCAAAGTTCCCTTCAACCCGTGTTATTGTCATAATATCGCATCCCCGCCTTTCTTCCCACCAGCCGTCGCGGCGTCTCCTCGCTATCGATGCGACGAGCCGACCGCTTCACGGGCGGGCCAGGAGGAAGCGGGCAATGCCGACAGGGCCGGGACGGCAAAGGTATTGACCTGCATCGCCACCTCGTCGCACGCCTGCAATTTCGGACAGCTCATACAATCCTTCCATACTTTGCGTGGAAACTGAATCTTATCTACCAGTTCAAATCCGCATTTCTTGAAGAATTCCACCTGCAAGGTGAGCGACAACACCTTCTCGATGCCCAGCGCCGCAGCCCGCCGGACGACTTCGGCCACCAATTGGCGACCGACGCCGAGTCCGCGAACGCGGTCATCCACCGCCAGCGAGCGGACTTCCGCCAAGTCTTTCCACAAAATGCTCAAGGCGGCAACCCCCATGATCTCGCCTGATTCCTCGTCCTCCGCCACCACCAGTGCCTGCAGATTCTCGTACAGCGAGCCAATGCCGCGTGGCAAAAGCAGTCCACGCTGAGCATTGATCTGAATCAGACGGTGAACAGCGTCCACGTCCTGGATGACGGCACTTCGGATGCGCATGTTCGGTCCCTTCTCCACGCACGAATAATTTTTATCATACCACGATGCTGCCTTTCTGGCGGAGGTCTTTTGCGGCCGTCTCCAATCACACATCACCTTGACATCCCCCTCCTGGGTTGACTGCGAACCAGGCGTGGTAAGCCACGCCATCCCTGCTTCGAAAGCTCACCGCTCCTCTCCGCTACGGATCTGTTTTCACGGAGTTGCCCCATTTTCGGCAGGCCATAACGGAAAGTGCGTAAGAGCCACCCTTGGGCCTATGCTCGTAGCTATCTTGGCACTGAGATCGCATGTAAGGCCTGGGCGGAACCGTTAAATGATCTCTTGGAAACCGACGGGCCGGGACCTGTTCTCGCCGCCATGGCAGAACTGGAAGCGCAGCATCCCGGAGCGGACCCGAAGAAGGTCGCGGAACATCATGGCTATTTTGTGAATCAAGCAAATCGGATGGATTATCCGAAGTATAAGGCGTTGGGGTTGCCCATTGGATCGGGGATTGTCGAAGGTGCATGTAAGACGTTGGTCAAACAGCGGTTGGATGCGGGCGGGATGTGGTGGAACCCGGCCGGTATCCAAAGCATCGGCACGTTGCGAGCGCTGTACAGATCGGGCCGGGAGCGATGGCGTGCCTTCTGGGCCGGGCAGCCCTATGCTGCGGAACGCGGTCGCGTGCGTGGCACACCGAACGTGTCGCCCACTGAGGTGGCCTAGCGGGCGTCGAGTCGTGGAGGGGAGGTCTTCGCAAGCGGTCTGAATAATTGCAAACAAATAATCCGATCATCCGGGTTGGCGTCAGTATGTCCTTCCGACATTTTCTCCTTAGGGGTGATCCCGCCGACATCCTATTGCATTTGCTTAATTCAGAAGACAAGCAATTTTCTATACAAACATAATAGCGGTTCCACAAATTTAAGCTGCACCCCCGAAGTGCAGCCTGATGGGACTCGGCAGGTCTCGTTGCCAGAACGATTTCATGACACGTTCTCGACTTTCGTCGTTATTTTTGGAGAAACTCTGAAAACCTTAATAGACAAGGGGTTTCGACACCTTTATGTGTAAGGTCCGATTTTAGTCCACGAACCCGGCAGGAAATACAGGAAACGTGTAGAAGTGTATGTTACGAGTAAAGGAGGGGGGAGCTTGTGGCCCGGGTTGTGGAAAAGCTGTTACCTGGTCATCGCACGCCGGTCTATTATTACCAACATTCCTATCGGATTAAACTTCGACCCGAAGAGCGCGGCAAAGGGCCTAACTCGGGCCCTAGCCGAGTAAAAACGGAATCGGTGTATCTGGGAACCGCGGAACAAATTCGGGATCGTTGCCGCCTGGGACAAGAACCGCTGGCGGTGTCGACCAAGGAATTTGGGTGGGTGGCCGGCGTGATGTCGATGATTGAGAAACTCGGCCTCGTCGAGGCCGTCAATCGCATCGTCGCCAAACGCCATCAGGGATTGACCCCGGGCATCTATGTTGCGTTGGGCATTGTGGCCAAACTCTGTGCGCCGG
>JAJZXC010000052.1 GCA_021846365.1 Bacillota bacterium
AAGGAAGGATGCGAAGGCGTTGGAGCAGAGGTCATTGTTGAGCCGGCCAGATGTGCTGGAGATTCATCGGGAACCGAGTCGAAGTTATTTTGTTCCGTTTGCCGAAGAAGCCAGCGCGCGTTTAGGCGAGCGCGGGCTTTCCGATCGTTTCTTGTTGCTGAACGGGGTGTGGCAATTCCATTATGCCCCGGTCGAAGGCCCTCACCCGGTGGGGGAACCCGACCCTGGACACGGTGTCGAACCAGAGTCTTGGGATACCATTACCGTCCCCGGCCACTGGCAGTTGGCGGGTTACGGGCGACCGCACTACACCAATGTGATGTATCCTTTTCCAGCCGATCCGCCCCGGGTTCCATCGGAAAACCCCGAGGGGTGGTATCGGCGCACAGTGCAGCTGCCCTCTGAATGGGAGGATTCCTCGGTATTTTTGCGCTTCGAAGGCGTCGACGGCGCCTTTGAGGTGAGCGTTAACCGGCAATTTGTCGGTTACAGTCAGGGCAGCCGCATGCCGGCCGAATTTGACCTGACCAGCTACCTTAAGCCGGGAGAGAATCAGATTGACGTCCGCGTCCGCCAATGGTCCTGGGCCAGTTATCTTGAGGACCAGGACATGTGGTGGCTGTCCGGCATTTTTCGCGATGTCTATCTGCTCGCCCGGCCGACCGTCTATCTGAGGGATGTTGAGCTGCGGGCAAACCTCGGCCCCGGCCGCCAAGGCCGGCTCGAGGTGAGCGCCGAGGTGGAAAACCGCGGGCAGGTCGGCTTAGACGGGTATCAGGTCGCCGTGAGCTGCTACGAAAGCGCCCAAGGGGCGCTCATGACCAGCACCACGGCGGCGGTCGAGGTATCCGCCGCTACCGCCCAGACCGTGCGCGTACAGCTTCCGTTGGCCGCGGTCACCCCGTGGTCGGCGGAAGATCCCCACCTCTATCAGGTGACGATTGCCTTGGTTGAGCCCAGCGGCCAGGTGCAGGAGGTGGTGGCGCAAGACGCCGGCTTTCGCACGGTTACGATTGAAGACGGCCTGTTGAAAGTCAACGGTGAGGCGATACGCTTCAAGGGCGTCAACCGCCACGAGTTCCATCCCGAATTCGGCCGGGCGGTCGACGTCGACACCATGGAACGCGACGTACTGCTAATGAAGCAGAATAATATTAACGCCGTGCGCACCTCGCACTACCCCGATGACCCCCGATTCCTGGAATTGTGCGATCGATACGGCCTGTGGGTGATCGACGAAGCCGACTTGGAATGCCACGGCATGGAAATCGCCGGTGACTGGCATCGGCTGTCCAAGCATCCCGACTGGCGGGCGGCCTATGTCGAGCGCATGGAGCGGATGGTGGAACGGGACAAGAATCATCCGTCGGTCATTGTATGGTCATTGGGCAACGAATCTGGCTACGGGGAAAACCATGCCGCGATGGCGGAGTGGGCCCGGCGGCGGGATCCGACGCGCAAGATCCACTACGAACGGGATCTCGAGGCCAAGAGCGCCGACGTATACAGCACGATGTACACTTCGGTTGCCGAGTTGGAGCTCTGGGGACAGCGGGATGACCTCGACAAGCCGCACATTTTGTGTGAGTATGCCCATGCCATGGGCAACGGACCCGGCAATCTCGAGGACTATTGGGATGTCTTTTACCGCTATCCCCGGCTGCAAGGCGGATTCGTCTGGGAGTGGATAGACCACGGCATCTTGCAACGTGACGCCGAGGGCAATCCCTGGTATGCCTATGGCGGCGACTTTGGCGAATATCCCCACGACGGCCATTTTGTTATTGACGGCCTTTTGTTTCCCGACCGGACACCGTCCCCGGCGCTGGCTCAGCTTAAAAAGGCGATCGAGCCGGTACGACTGGAGCCGGACCCCGCCCAGAGGAGCACCTTTACCGTCGTCAACCGTTACGACTTCCTAACCCTTGACCACCTGGAGGCGGTTTGGGCCGTCTATGACGGCGAGCGTCTGGTCGATTCGGGGATGGCGGCGCTGCCCGCACTGGGCCCCGGCCAAGCCGCAGGGTGGAGCTTGCCCGACGTAGAAGTGGCCGCCAGCCATCGGGTTGAGGTGTCGGTTCGCCTCAAGCGGCCGACCGCGTGGGCTCCCGCCGGCCATGAGGTGGCCTTTGGCGAACGCCCGCCGGCAGAGCCCGTTCACCGCTTGGCGACTTCCCGGATTCGCCTAGTCGCCCACGCCTTGAACGGACCAGCGCCGACCGTGCGCTTTCGGGACGGGGAAGTCGTCTTTGACCGTGAACGAGGAACCATCAGTGCGTGGCGCTTGGGCGGGCGGGATCTCATCATCGAGGGGCCGCGCCTTGACCTCTGGCGGGCGCCCACCGACAACGACGTCTGGGTGGCCGACAGCTGGCGATCGTTGCACCTGCCTCATCTCAGCCAGCGGATTGACCGGGTCGAGGTCAGTGTCACCGAGGAGGACGTGATGGAGTTGGTCGCGGTTGGCCGCTTGGCTCCTCCCGTGCTCGGCTGGGGTCTCGCCGTGCGCTACCGCTACCGCGTGTATGCCAGCGGCGACCTGCTGTTGACGGTATCGGCAGAACCCGAGGGCGAGGGCCCTCAGATTTGGCCGCGGTTCGGTCTGACCTGGGTCTTGCCGGAAACCCTGGACCAGGTTGCCTGGTACGGACGTGGTCCGTCGGAGAGCTACGTCGACAGCTATCGCGGCAGCCGCTGGGGCACCTATCGGGGGACGGTGGACAGCATCGGCACACCGTACATATATCCCCAAGAAAGCGGCAATCACGTTGATACCGAGTGGGTGGCGCTGACCAATCTTAGGGGACAGGGTCTGCTTGCCATCGCCCAAGGCCCGCTGGAATTCAGCGCCAGCCGCTACGCCACGGCGACGTTGGATAGCGCCAGCCATCGCCATCAGCTGACGGCGGAACCAGTTATCTACCTTCACCTCGACTACCGCCAGCAGGCGCTGGGGAGCGCAAGTTGCGGTCCCGCGCCCCTGTCGACCTATCATTTGGTGGCCGCGCCGGTGACTTGGTCGGTTCGCTTGCGCGGGTTTGACCGCAACGGCGTGTCGCCGATGGCGCTAAGCCGGACGGCGCTGCCTGACCAGGCGCCCTAAGCCGATGCAGACGCTGCGCTATGATCTCAACCCTGCCGACATCGAAGCGGTTCTGGCTTGGATGGAGCGTGCTCGCCTCGACCGGCTGATGCTATTTACCGGCGGGGTGGACCAATATGGCCGGCCGCAGACGCCGGCGGAGGCCGAGCGCTGGGTGGCCGAACGCGAGCCGGTCGCCCGGCGTTTGGCGGAGATGGGTCTGGGGCTGGAAATTAACGTCTGGTGCACGTTAGGCCATAGCAGCCAAATTGCTTGGCCGACGCAGGGAGGATATGAGCCTCAGCTAGGGCCTCGGGGCGAGACGGTGGCCGATGCCGTCTGCCCCTACGACCCCGCCTGGCGGCAAGTGCTTGGGCGACTGTACGGCATTTACGCCCGGCTCCGACCGGAGACGATCTGGATTGACGACGACTTTCGCTATCATCACCATGGCGAAGCGGACTGGACGTGTTTTTGTCCCCTGCACCTCGATCAGTTGGCCTTGCGCTGGGGATATCGGATGAACCGGAGCACGCTGTTGCAGGCCGTGCGCACGGATCCCGCGGGACCGGTGGCCGACGCTTGGCGGGATACCTTGAATGCCGCGCTGGCCGACACCCTGCTCGAGATTCGGGCCAACGTGCAGGCGGTGAGTCCGGGCACCCGTCTCGGCCTGATGACCTCGGTGCCGGAGGTTCACGCGGCGGAAGGCCGCGATTGGCCGCGCTTGTTGACGGCGCTTTCCGGACCGCGCCCGGCGGCCGTCAGGCCGACCTTGGGCAACTACCGCGGCGGCGACCCGCGCGAGATCGTGAAGGGAACGTTGGTGGGTTGGCGAACCAAGGTACTGGTGGCTTCGCATCCGGTGTATCCGGAGGTGGAGAGCTACCCCTACGGTCCCTGGAATAAGTCGGCCCGCTTCCTGCGGGCGCAGATCCTGGCCGCCGGGGCCGTCGGCATGGATGAGATGACGTACAACTGCTTTCCTTACGGAGAGCAGGCCCCGGTGGCCGAGCCGGGGCTGGAAAGCGCCCTGGCAGAGGCGATTACGGTGCTGGAGGCCATCCGCCACCGATTTCCCGACCGGGTCCGCCGGGTAGTCGGGGTGGGGTTGCCGGTGCCGCCGCCAACCTTTCGGTCGGCTCCGCTATACGTTTCGGGCGAGAGCGGGGACCGCGTCTTTGACCAGGTGCTGGCCTGTTTGGGGGTCGGCGTATCGTATCAGGATGGGCAGTCGGTGAACGTGTTGACGCCCACCGTCATTCAGGCCTTGAGCACGCCGCAACTGGCCGCCTATTTCCGGCAGGGGGTGGTGTTGGATGCCGCCGGGGCGCAAGCCCTCCAACGCCGGGGGTTGTCTCGGTGGACGGGGGTTGAGGTGGGCGGCGTGCTCAAGGCTCCTCTGCAGGAAAACCTGGGCCCGGCGATGTTGCGTGACGTCCGCATCGACCGGATTCAAGCCCGCCAGCTGCTGATGTCGGCCCAAGACTCGGCCGGGGTAAAGACGTGGATGCTGGGCGCCGGGGGCAAGGTCCTGGGTCCGGGCCTGGTGTGGGCAGAGAACAGCCTCGGCGGCCGGGTGGCGGTGGTTGCCGACGACGGCGCGGCGGGCGGCATTGGGGCCATGCCTTGGCGCACCGCGGCCCGCCAGCGGCTATGGTTTGAGACGCTGGCCTGGCTAGGCCGGGGCGCCGTCCCAGTGCTCCTGGGCAACGCCCCCGACGCCATGCCGCTCCGCATCGAGGGACGCGACGGCACCTTGCTGGTGATAATCCAATTGCACTTGGACCCGCTACCGGAGGTCACCTGGCTGCTGGGCGATCCCCTGCCCCGGCGGCCTTGGGTGTGGCGGCTGGAGCAAGGCCGGTGGATGCCACTGAAGGCAAGCTGGGAGCCGGGACCGGGAACCATGCAAAGGCTGACTTTGTCGACGGCGGTGGACCCGCTGGACGTGGCCTGGTTTTGGTTGGCTGAATCCCCGGCGTAACCCGCGGCCAGGGTCAGCGGCAGAGCGGGTCCCGGGGCGGAAAGACGCCGCTAAACCCGCGCTAGGGGTGACAGGCAGCAAAAGAATGGGGAAGGGAAGCCATAATGCCGATGTTTGGCGCATTTAAGTGGAGTACGGGGACGACCGCGATCCGAATTGAAAGTCCCCGCTTCACGGTGGAGATTGACCGGGCCTGCGGACTGATTCGCCGCCTCCAGCTGGGGGGCACCAGCTGGGTCACGCCCAATGACCCCGTGCCCGATTTGTGGGTCTCTCCCAGCATCGACCCGTTGGGCGACGAGTTTCGCGCCCGCTTTGAAAATCAGGCGGAGACCGTGATCGAAGACGCCGACGGCGAGCATGTCGTCGTCTTGGCGAGAGGACGCTTTTACCGCGTTGCCGGGCAGACGCTGCCCGTGGTTTGGTCGCTGCGCTACCGGGTGGGGCAGGACGGGAGAATTCGGGTGGCTTTTTCGCTTGACGCCGAGCGCCCGACCGCGTTGCGCTGGGTGGTGGCGAGTGCGGGAATTTTGGTGCCCGGACGGGGATCGCTGTTGATTTGGGAGCGAGGTGAAGAGGCCGACGGATTCGGACTCGACACCCAGGTGGTGGACTTGGACGAGGAGAATCCCTTTCCTCTCCATGGGGAAAATGTGCCCTGGTTTCAGGTAGCCCGCGATGACGCCAGCATCGATGTGGTATTTTCGGAGATGTCCGCCGAAACCGTGGCGTGGACGGATACCGCCGTCCACGCCGAAGGCGACCCCCTCGGCCGTTCGCGCGGCGGGGTGCATTGGAAGCGGAGCGGGGATGGCATCCACTGGCAGCGTTACCGGATTCGCAACACCCACCAGTGGGTGGTCCCCGGTCAGGGGATCCACGACCAGTTTGATCTCGGACTTCAGCCGGTCAGGTTGGACGCGCCCACGCATGATCTCCTGTCCGCCTATTGGGAGGGTCCTCATCAATTCGTCCATGGATATCGGTCGCCCGGGGCCGACGAGGTGGCGGAGTGGGCGGCGGCGGGCGTAGAGCTGGTCATCGGGGGCGTCAACTGGCCGTCGGGGGACTACGCCCATCCGGCCAATCTCGACGACGCGCGCGGCTTCATTGCCCGGTGCCATCAGCACGGCATCAAGGTACTGCCCTACGTGACCCTTCACGACCTTGAATATACGGCCCCGGTGTCGGTAGACAACGATCAAGACTGGCGGATCGAGCCCATCGTCGAGTTCAATTACCGCAGCCATCTCATGTGCACGGGTGCCCAGGGATGGCGTGAACACTGGCAAGAGGCCATCACCCGGGCGCTCGACCGACTCGACCTGGACGGCCTGTACATCGACTTTTGGGCCGGCAAGCTGCTCTGCTACAATCCTCGCCACGGTTGCAGCGGGCGGCGGGGACGCTACCAGGCGGCCAGCGCAGGCGACTTGCTGGCCTACGCGGCTCGGCAACTAACCGAGCGCAAGGGGAAAAGCCTGATTATCGCCAATACCAGCGTCTTGCCCCTGGCGGCGATAAACCAGGCTGTTGACGTGCGTTTGGTGGGGGAAGGCCGGCATATCGAGCGGATTCCGCCCAAAATATTGCGCGCATTTTATCAACCGGCGCGCTTTGGCAACAGTCAACTCGTTCTGGTCGACCAGGTGGAAACCTTGTCGCCGACCACGGTGGCGATGAGCATTGCCACTTCCAGCGCGCTTACGGTGAGAAAACGGGTTCCCCGGCGAACGCCTGAGGAAATCGCCTACTGGGAGCACTATCGCGGCGCGCTTGGCGAATTGATAAAAAGCGCCCACCCCGACCTCTGCGGATGGGCGACCGTACACCGTCTCGACCTGCCGGATCGGTTCTTTGTCAACGTCTATCGCACGCCGACGGCGCTGGTGTTGGCCTGCGCCAACTTGACCGACAGCGACTATGCTGTCGCGACCGATGTCCTGCAGATTTGGGGGCGTCGACTGGACCCCGAATTTCGGCCGCCGACGGGCGTGCGCATCTATGCCGAGGCGCCGGGCGAAGCCTATGCGGTCGAGGAACAGGCGTGGCCGATGACGGCCCCCCGTTTGATCCCGACCGGCTCCTGGGCCCTATTTGCGCTCGCCTAGAACGTCGTTTTGATTGTCGGGGGCCAGACGCATAGGGCAGGCATTGGGAGCTGAGGCGGGATGCGGGTTGGTGGCGTGAATATCATGCCAAAGCCGGGTCGCCGATGACGCACGGCGGCGGTCCGATGAAACCGGCGCGATGGCCGGAGGGAGTGAGTCAATTGGCGAATAAATGGATGGTAACCGGGGCGGCCGTCGCCGCCTGCGGGCTTTCGGGCTGGGCGCTGGCCAAAGCGCCGCCCGTGAATATGGGCGGCAAGCCGATGATTTCCGCCTATGCCAAGCGTGAGGTGCTGAAGGTGGGCATGGAAACCACCATCATTGCCCACGCGGCGGGCATCGGCTCCGGCCGGGTTGAACTTTATGACAAAAATACCGGGGCCTACGTGCCGGGCGACGTCTTGGCCAGGGGGGCGGTCGGCTTTGTCGTATCCTCGGCGACCGCTGAGTTGGCCGCCTATGAGCCGGTCGTGCAATATGCTGGCGGCGTCCTTCACCGAGTCGCCGGGCCGTCTATCTCGGTCGAATGGCAGAGCGAGGCCAACGCAACCTCGAATGGGTTTTCGGCTCCCAACCGCGGCGAGGTCAACGCGAACTTTTACACTACCGGGGCCAAGAGCCGGAAGCCGGCGGAATCGGTGAAGATGGCCCCGGCCGGCATGGCCGCCAATGGATATAACAGCGAAGGCTACGCGCAGGACTTCGGCGGCCCAGTCTTGCTGAACTGGACCGACTTGAGCAGCGGGGCCACCGATCATTCGGTCTACCACTGGACTGTCCCCTCAGACGGCAAGCCGATGAAGTATCAGATGACCGCCTATGCGGTGGACAAGACCCATGGCTGGTACAACTATGCCGAGCAGGCTAAGGCCTATTCCCCCACCTATGTGGCGGCCGAGCCGGCCAATCCGTCTCACGTCCCCGAAGTCGCGACCCTGGGCACCAATTTGAGGCTGACCGGGTTGTACCCCGAGCAAGAGGTGTGGTTCAGCTATATCGGCATGAACACCCCCTACCTGAAATGGCAGGCGGTGGTGGTAAATCTCCAGGGGACCGTCGTGATTCCGCTCAACCGGCTGGGTACGGTAAAGATCCTGCTCCATTCCCGACCCGCCTACGTCAACGTGGAAAGCACCGGTGGCCTGGCGCCCTGACCGGAAGCGGACGGGTGTTGAGCGGGGCGGTTGCCGCCGGGACGAACTGGACCTGGCGGGCGGTCAGGCCAGCATGAGGGAGGGTATGGTGAACCAAGGCGGAAACGGTGCGGGGGTACGAGTGGTGCGACCTGAAGCGGACCACGAGCGGCGGCTGAGAAACCCCGGCCGGGGCTGGTGTATTTACGTCGATGCGTTTCGGGCCATCGTCGAAGAGGGGAATCAGGACGACTCGGGATTTCCCCAAAGCCAGCGCTATTGGCAACAAATGGACGCGTCGGGGGCGTCGGAGGCGGCCGATATCTTCTACCTCCGCGTCCCCTGGTCGGCATTGGAAGCGCGCCAGGGTCGCTATGCCTGGGACGATGACGACAACTACGCCCTGCTGATCGAGGGGGCGCGCCGGCGCGGGCTCGCGCTCGCCTTCCGGGTGTATGTCGACAGCCAGGACAGCTATCGCCAGGCGACGCCGGAGTTTGTCCGCCGGCGAGGTGCGCTCGGCCGCTACGGAGAGGGAGCCAGCAAAGATCTCTGGTCGCCCTACGTAGACGATCCCGTGTTTCAGTCGGCGTTGGCAGACTTCGTGGCGGCCTTGGGCCGCCGCTATGACGACCCCGGAGAAGTGGCCTTCATCGACGGCCAGGGGCTGGGCTGGTGGGGGGAAATGCATCACCTGGCGCTGGGGCCAGCCGTGGGCCGGCCGCAAACGACGTTCGACGGCGTCTACCGCTGGATCACCCGCACCTATCTCTCGCACTTTCAGCAGGTATTGGTCGGCATCCAGTACGCCGGTGGAACGCTCGCGCTGAGCGACTGGGCGCTGGAGCAGGGCGCCGTCATCCGCCGCGACAGCCTGGGCAGTCCCCGCTGGTTTGGCGAGCAAGACAAAGCACCCTTGCTGGCGCACTGGCCCAAGGTTCCCGTGTTTGCCGAGAACTGCTACCATCACCTGCGGTCGCGGCCGAGCTGGTGGCGGGGCGACGGCTTTGCCAGCCTGCGCTCGGTCTTGGAACGGGTCTGGCAGGATGCGAAAGCGGTGCACGCCAATACACTTGACTTACGGGTGCCCGAAGACGCCGAGCAGTGGATGACCCTGGGGTCCGATTTGGTCAAGGACTTTGGGCTCAATTCCGGTTACCGCTGGGTGTTGGAAGAGGCGGCCTTCCCCACCCGGGTCGCAGCGGGGGCGGACGAACTTTGGGTGGAACACCAATGGGCCAACCTTGGCTACGGTCGCTTCCCCGGCGACCGTCATGGCTGGGAGGGTCGCTACGCGCTTGCCTTTGCCATGTTCGCCAAGGAAAACGGCACGGTGGCCGAGCGCGTCGTCGCCCTCCCCGAGGTGCCGATTAGCCAGTGGATAGCGGGGCCGTCCTATCGCTATCGATCGCGCCTGCCCTTGTCGCCGGCAACCACTGGCCACTCGTGTTACCGGCTGGCGGTGGCGATGGTGAACCGGAACACGGGAGAGCCGGCGGTCGAACTGGCCGTCCGCGGATTGCCTCGACTGGGCGGCTGGTATCTGCTCGGCGAAATATCGCGGGACGGGCAGAGTGGAGGAAAATCTGCGGTTGACGAGGACTTGTGATCTATATCGCAAAATCTAGCCTTATTGTCGTTGCTTGCGAGCAGGAAATTGGCTGAGAATGGCGAACATCGATAAGTTGGCGGCCTATTTTGAGAGAAAAAGAAAGAAATCAGACAAAGGGAGGAAGAGAGGTGCATAAGGCGTGGATTGGGCTGGGCCTGGCGGCGGGGGCGGTGGGGCTTTCGGGATATGTTCTGGCCAAGGCACCCCCCATAGATGGCGGGGGCACCGCCATCGTTTCCGCCTACGCCAAGCGGCAGGTGCTGAAGGTAGGGATGGAGACCACGATTGTCGAGCACGCCGCCGGCATCGTGAATCGGGCCAAAATTGAGCTCTACGACCAAAATACGGGAACCTATTTGCCGGGCAGTCCGCTCGGAGGCGGGGCGGTAGGGTTCGTGGTGGCGTCGTCGACAGCCCAATTGGTGACCTACCGGCCGGTGGTCAACTATGCCGGCGTGGTCCACCTGGTGGCCGGTCCGGCCATATCTGTGCAATGGCAGAATGCGGCCAATTCCACCTCGAACGGATTTTCGGCGCCAAACGGCGGCGGGGCAAACGCCAATTTTTACACCACCGGCGCCAATAGCGCCGCGCCGGTCGAATCGGTAAACATCGCCGCCTACAATATGGGATCCCACGGATATAACAGCGAAGGATTTGCCGAAGCCTACGGCGGGCCGGTTCTGCAAGACTGGACCGACCTGAGCAACGGTGCCACCAACCACTCCGCCTACCAGTGGACGGTGCCCACCGACGGCAAACCCATGTTCTATCAGATGACCGCGTATGCCGTGCCGGAGAGCAACCAGCAATATCAGTACGGCCAGCAGGCCAAGGCCTATTCGCCCACCTTCGTGGCGGGCGAGCCAACCAACCCGGATACCGCCGTTCCCGAAGTGGCTCCGCTGGGGACCAATCTCCGGCTGACCGGGCTGCACCCGGGATGGGCGGTATGGTTTACCGGTGTAGGAATGAACACGCAAGACCTGAAATGGCAGACGGTGGCCGTCAGCGACAAGGGGAACGCCGTGATCCCGCTCAACCGGTTGGGGGCGTTCAAGATTTTGCTCAACGGCCAGGTAGACTATGTAAACGTGCAGAGTCCTCCGACGTCTTAAATGGTCGGCGAGCAAGGCGATAGATTTGTTGTGCAGCGATGAGAGGCCAGCGCGAGGTTCCCGCCGTGAACGACGGGCCCCGCGGGCAACGATTGCGGGAGGAGAAAACCGTTGGATCCCATTTGGCTTCCGGTGCCCCAACAGTGGCGGAGGGACGGTTCCGGCCAGAGGTTTAGCCTTCAGTCGGGAGGATATATTCGTCTCGGCCAAGCCGCGCCGGGGCTGACCTTTGCCGCCGAAAGACTTCAACGCCGGCTGGCGGCTACCCATCGGGTCGGGCTAGAACTTGCCGTGGGCGGCCCGCGGGGGGACATTAACGCCTTCGAGAGTCCAACCGCCCATCGCGAAGGGTACCAACTGCACATTAGACCCCAGGGGATTGATATCCGGGGCGACGCCGCGGGGGTATTCTACGCCTTTGCCACCCTAACCCAACTCATCGCCCAGTACGGCACCGCTCTCCCCTGCCTTAGCGTCGAAGATTGGCCCCGATTTGGTGTCCGCGGGGTGATGCTGGACATCAGCCGCACCAAGGTGCCGAGGCTGGAAACCCTATACGCCTGGATTGATGCCTTGGCCGACCTGAAAATCAACCACCTCCAGCTCTACCTGGAAGACGCCTTCGCCTACCGCGGCCATCCCCTGGCTTGGGCCGGTCTCACCCCGCTTACCGGACAGGACGTGGTCGACCTCGACGCCTACTGCCGGATGCGCCACATTGACTTGGTGCCCAACCAAAATGTCTTTGGCCATTTGACCCGCTGGCTGGTGCTGCCCGCCTACGCTCACTTGGCGGAATGCCCGCAGGGGGCGCATTTGCCGGCTGGCGATTTTCCGTCGCCGTGGTCACTCAATGCGACCGACCCCGAGAGCGTGCAATTTGCGGAAAGTCTGCTCAACGAGCTGTTGCCCTATTTTTCCAGCCCTTACTGCAACATTGGCTGCGACGAGACGTTTGATCTTGGTCAGGGCAAGAGTCGGCAGGCGTGCGAAAGCGTCGGCCGGGGCCGCGTCTATCTGGAATTTTTGCGTCAGGTGTCGGCCAGCGTCGGCCGTCACGGGAAAGAGGCGCTATATTGGGCCGATATGATCTCGCGCCACCATCCCGACCTGGTGGGCGAACTGCCCGACGACGGTATCGCCTTGGAGTGGGGCTATGAGAAATCGTATCCCTTCGAATCCCGGGTGGCCCGTCTAGCCAACGCCGGCAAGCGCTTTATCACCTGTCCCAGCACGTCGACCTGGCTTTCCCTGCTCGGCCGCACCGGTCAGGCGCTGGAGAACACGGCGCGGGCGGCGCGGGCTGCCGATCAGACCGGCGGCTTGGGCGTGGTGACCACCGAATGGGGCGACTGGGGGCATTGGCAGCCGCTGTCGGTGGCCGAGTTGGGCATCGCCGCGCTCGCCGCCGAGGCCTGGCATCCCGCCAGCGGACTGGGCGCGGACTTCACCCGAGCCTTGAGCCTGCACGGATTTGGCGATGCCAGCGGCGAGATGGGCCGGGCGGTTTACGAGTTGGGCCGCATCACTGCCCTCGCCGGCGGCGCCGAGGACCCCGAGAGCGGCTACTTTGCTCCTTTGGTCGATCTGCTGGCCCGGCCCTGGCATTGGCCGGAACGTTGGCCGCTGTTTTCGCTGGCCGCGCTGACCGAGGCCAAACGCGCCCTTAAGACGGCCGCGGAGGCCGTCGCCGCCGCTCCCCTGGCGCGCCCCGACGCCTGGCTCGTCCGCCGGGAATACGGGCTGATGACGACGCTTGCCCTGCTGGCGGTGGAAATCGCCATTCGAGGGGTGACCGAAGTCGCCGAGCCGTGGCCGGATTTGAGTGCGGGCTTGGAGCAGGTGCTTGCCTCCTATCGCGAGCTTTGGCTGGAGCGGAACCGGAGCGGCGGCCTGCAGGAGAGCCTAGCCTATTTCGCCCCCCTCGCAGAACGTCTGCAAAGCGGGCCCAACTGCCGGTTTGCTTCGCTCGCCGCCTCTTCGCGACTGCTTCGCTATCCGCTCTAAGCGAGGCCCCTTCATCCGGCAAGTCCCTGTGCTCGATTTCGATCCGGGGACGGGCCGGTGAGTTTGGTTATTTATTATTTTGCCAAGACAGCCCAAATAACCGGTCGATTTTGTTCATATAATAAGCTAATACGATTGAAAAACGATATAATAAGTGCGTCTGAGGGAAGGTCAACTTCCGCCAGAGAGAAATCCCCGGCGCCAGCTTGCGTTCACCGACCGCCAAGCTCGATGCCGCGGCCTACGGCTTGCTGGCCATTTTGGGCGGCGATGAGAAGGAGCCGCCTGCCCGGGGCTCCGGTGAGCAAAGAAGCGGTGGTAAATAACGGGGCGCCCGCTGGACCGGCCGGCAGGGGACTGGTTATGGGCCCAAGACCTGGCTTCACGGCCAACCGGGGGCGAGCAAACCCAAAAGGGAGCAACCCGGTCGGGGCGTGGCCCGACTGGGAGGGGGGGCAGGCAATGATTTGGACGGTAACCTTTAACCCGTCGCGGGATATGACCTTTGTGCTGGATGGACCGCTCGAGCCGGGATCAATCCAGGTGGCGTGCTCGATTTACGCGCGCTCTGGCGGCAAGGGCAACAACGTGGCGCGGGTGGTGCGCAGGCTGGGACAACCGGTGGGGGCGGTTGGCTTTTACGGCGGCGCCACCGGCGAGCTGGTTGGTAGTGGTTTGCAGGAACAGGGGATCGAGGTGCTCGGCGAGCCAATCGCCGGGGAGACGCGCATCTGTTTGACGATTGTGGGTAGCGGCGGCTCGGAGATTACCGAAATCCGGGAAAAGGGTCCTCCGGTGCCTCCGGCCGCGGCCGAGCGTTTGCTCCGCCGATTGCTGGAGCGCGTGCAGCGGGAGGACTGGGTCACACTGTCGGGGAGCCTGCCTCCTGAGTTGCCGGCCTCGGTCTGGGCAGACTGGGTGCGCGCTCTCAACCCGCGCTGCCGGGGGGTCTTGGTGGATACCGGGGCGGAGAATTTGCGGGCGGCGATCTCGGCCCGGCCCTTGGTCATGGTACCGAACCGGGACGAATGGAGGGCGTCGGGACTCTCGGTGACGGACTCGGTTGTCGTCACCGAGGGAGCCAACGGCGTGACCTGTTACCCCACACCGGGAGTCGTACGCCGGCTGCGGCCGCCCAAGGTCGCCGTGGCCAACACGGTGGGAGCCGGTGACGCCTTTTTGGGCGGGATGGTGGATGGGCTTAGCCGGGGCGAGAGCTGGGAGCGGGCGTTGGTGTGGGCGGTGGCTGTCGCCGCCGCCAGCGTCACCTCGCCCGGGGTCGCCGACGTCGATCCGTTGCTGGCCCAGAGCCTGGTGCCTCAGGTGGTCGTCGAATAGCCGGCCAGGGCCCGCGGAGCCGATGCCAATGACACGAAATGAGGGATTTGACATGGGATTGGTCTCCAGTCAGGGCCTGCTATCGCAAGCCCAACGCGAGGGATATGCGGTGGCGGGATTTGCCGCCTACAATTTGGAAACGGTGCGCACGCTGCTGGAAACGGCAGACGCGCTAAAGGCGCCGGTGCTCGTGCAGACCACCGGCGGTACCATCGACTATGTGGGTCTGCCGTACCTGGCCGCCATCGTTGGTATGGTGGCCCAAACGGTGTCGATTCCGGTGGCTCTGCACCTCGACCACGGCGATTCGCTGGACCGGGTGCGAGACGCGCTCAGTCATGGCTACACGTCGATCATGGTTGACGGGTCTAAAATGGCTTATGAAGACAACGTGGCCTTCGTCCGTGCCGCGGTTGGGATGGCCCATGCCCGAGGCGTTCCCGTGGAGGCGGAACTGGGCCGGATTGGGGGAGTCGAGGACGAGCTCCAGGTTGCGGATGCCGAGGCGACCTTGATCGACCCCGATCAGGCGGCCGACTTTGTGGCACGGACGGGCTGCGACTTCCTGGCTCCCGCCATCGGCACCGCGCATGGGATGTACCGTGGGGTACCACACCTGGACTTCGACCGTCTGGATCAAGTCCGCGAAAAAGTGTCGGTGCCGTTGGTGCTGCACGGCGGATCGGGATTGCCCGACAAGTTAGTCGTGAGTGCGGTTAAGCACGGGATGGCGAAGATCAACATCGCCTCCGAATTGAAAGAAGCGTATGGTGAGGCGTTGCGTGCCCACCTGATAGCGCATCCGGCGGAAAACGACCCCCGCCGCTATTTTCTCCCCGCCGCCGCGGCTTACCGTGCGGTGGTGGAAGCCAAGATACGGCTGGCGGGGGCGGCGAACAAGGCGTAGCCGGCCTGTCCCAGGTCGGCAGAGAGGGCACCCAAGCCTCGCCATTGATTTGGTGCCGGTCAGGGCGGGAAGATCAGCCATGCAGTGATCGGACCGCAGTAGGTGTCCACGGCCATCCCTGGATTCCGCCGACAACAAACGATTGCCGCCGACACCTCTGATTGGGCGCCAACACTACGGCAGCGGCGGCCTATTTACCGCCTGCGCCCGGAACTGGTATGAGCCGCCCTCGCCGAAGGCCCTGGCTCTGCCAACCGCCCCAACTCCGCCTCGGGGGTCGACAGTTGCCGCCGCTGCCGGTGAGACTACTTGGTCAGGCGCCCTCCGCGACCGAGGCCTCACCGGATGAGCGCCTCCCGTCCCATCGCCGCCCGATGGCCCCCGATCGGAGCCGCTCCCGAGATGGGCGAGGGGATAGGTTGCTGGCTATCCCTGGGCGGTCATCGCCGAGAGGAATCCGGCAGTAACCTCGCTCGATGTCTGACGATTGTTTTTCGCGGGTATAGCCCGACCTGCCACTAGAGCAGCCGGATGCATTGGCGTGC
>JAJZXC010000273.1 GCA_021846365.1 Bacillota bacterium
CTTTATGGCGGTGGCTGAGCAATAATCTTTGGGTTTAGGCCTCGATCCGCGCTACCCAAGAAGGGCAGACCCTGCACATCACGTTGGTTCGGCCTGCCCGGCCCCGCTTGCAAGTGGTTACGGACTTCTTGCCAGGCCCAACCCGCAAGATCCGCGGGTGCGGCCTTTGTGAGGATATAACTGCCATGTCTGGTAATCACTGGATACTCATGGAAATTGCCTGCCAAACTCTATGACATCTTCCCACCGGCGACGCTGACAATAAATGCCTATACAGGGTGGCATGAAAGCGAAACCGCTAGCGAACATAGACGTACTGGACGATTCCTGAAATTCTCAAATTCTCGCTATCTTTGCCCGCAGGGCAGGGTGAGCGCCCCCCGCTGTACCTGATGATTGGACCTATGCGAGAGGAGTGGTACCCCATGCAGAATGCGGAATTGCCTGAGGAAGTTCAGACCGTCGTGAAGGAATTCGGAGAGCTCGTTGTCCAAGAAGCGCTCGCGCTCTTGAATCGATTGCCTCCGACCCTCACGACTCAGATCATCACCTTAGAAGGGATCGAAGCGGCGACCCGCCAGTTGACCCAGATCTTCGGCCAGACCCTCGCACAAGGCTGGACGCGCAAGACCGTGCAGATCCGGGAGCCATCGACACCCCATTGTTTGAAGTGCGCGATGACGATGCGTAAGATCGACTATCGCTCCATCGCCAAACTCGGGATGTTGGGGACGTATCAAGTATCAATGGCGCCGGGCGTACTATGTCTGCCCGGCGGGCCATGGAGGGCTAGCCCCCACGGATGCCCTCCTGGCCCGGGGTCGCAACGGTTCACCACCGCCGTCGCCCAGGCCGTCACCGCGTTGGCGGTGACGCTCCCGTTTGATCAGATCCCACCGCTCGTCAACACGCTGGTGGATCGCGAACTCGACGGAGACATCATCCGCCGGGTGGTAGAGCGCGTCGGGAGCGTGGCGGAAGCTGACGAACAAGCCACCATCGCCGCCTTGACGGCCGAAGCTGCGCGGCCCGAGGGGGCGGAGGCCGAAGCCACACAGCCCGGGACTGCGGAGCCGGTTGCTGCCCAACCGGAATCTCAACCGGGAGCGCACCGCCTGCCTGCCCTGGTGCCCGATGCGTTGGCCGTCAGCGTTGACAATGGCACCCTTTCGCGCAGGGCACACCTATCACGAGGTCAAAATCACGGTCTGTCGACCTTTGCAGCGCGTGTCGCCGACGCCGACGGCGTCGGCTGCCTCCGCCCGGCAGCCGCTGCAAGAGTCCGGCTATTGTCTCGGAGTGGAACCGCGACCGGCGTTTTGGGCCCGCGTGCGCGCTCATGCCCTCCAGTACGAACTGGCGTCGCCGACCTGTACCCTGGTGATTTTGCTGGGCGATGGTGCCGACTGGATTTGGCGAGATGCTGACGGGTATCTGGGAAAACTGGGGAGCCTAATCATCAAAAGCCTGGACATCTTTCATGTCCGCGAACACATTTGGGCCTATGTTCGTAGTTATTTTGATACCGAGATCGCATCTAAGGCCTGGGCGGAACCGTTAAATGATCTCTTGAAAACGACGGGCCGGGACCGGTTCTCGCCGCCATGGCTGAACCGGAAGCGCAACATCCCGGAGCGGACCCGAAGAAGGTCGCGGAACATCATGGAGAACTGTTTTGTGAATCAAGCAGACCGGATGGATTATCCGCGATATAAGGCGTTGGAGTTGCCCATAAGATCAGGGATCGTCCAAGGCGCGTGCCACCGAGCTTTAGCGAGGAAAATGGGGGTCGCGGCTGGCATAGGTATAGACCAGCAATCGATATATCGTGCAACTTATAATCGACCTAGTACCAGATGTTGTGCTGACCATCTTTTTTCACAGGAGACCCAGGGGGGCACCGTGGTCGAATCTTGCCAACCCTATCCCGTCGACGCGGAAATAGGCCGGCTGAGTTTTTCGACCTACCAGGTCCATGACGGCGATCAGGTGCTGTGGACCCCGGAGGAGGCCGGGTTCCCCGCCCTGGGGCCACGGGAATATTATCACACCGTCAATCTGCTGGAACTGGCGTTGGCCTGAGCATCCGCGTGTCCTTTCGGAGCGCCGAGGATCTGTTGAATCGCATTCGACACAGTACTCCCGGGCTCGGACGCCCCTGACCACGCTGGCGGCCATCAGATCTATCCCCAGTTTTATTTTCTCTATGTGATGAAGAGTCGGAATGGTCTGGGTAAAGGAGTTTTCCGGCCAACGTCGAAGATCTTCCTCTCAGCATTTTCCGCTGAGTTACTCTGAGAGGAGGTCAGTTATCATGGTTAGCCTCGAATCGATTACCCAGTTCTTGGTGAATAACGGCCACTACGGCTCTCGCAGCGCAAAACCTTGGCCGCGCTGGTGTGGGCCTTGTGGTATGAGCCGTTGCTAGGGATTGCCAAGATGGGTCGCCACTTGGCCATGGCCAAGCAGACTACGGCCAAACACTCTATTAAACGGGTCGACCGGTTTCTCGGCAACCTTCGGATCAATATAGAGGTCGCCCCAGGCGACCTTATTCGCACCATGATAGGAACCGCCAGTCGCATTTTCCTGACGTTCGATTGGACCGAACACATCAAATCCTCACGGTGAACTTTCGCGCCCATGGGCGCGCCATTCCATTGGCGTGGATTACTGTCCGTAAGGACG
>JAJZXC010000274.1 GCA_021846365.1 Bacillota bacterium
GTACTCTGAATCGTTCTGTCGCGGCTTCAGGTATATGCAAACGGGGCAGAACGGTGTGCGATGAGGGAGCCGGCGAAAGACAAAGCCATCACCGGCCCCAGCCTGGTCATTTACGCATCGCCTTCTGGTGGAGGCGGAGCTTCCGTAACCGGGATCCCAGCCAGCCGCTGCAGGGCGGCTAAGATGCCTTCGGGGTCGGTGACGGGTTCGGAGCAAGTCTGATCTCGGCAGAGGTAGAGCGCGGGGAGGGGAACTTCGGGGAAATTGCTCTCCTCGAAAGCAGAGGTCCCCACCTTTAACGTCCGTACGACGCGGTTACGGTCGTAGACCCCGTAAATGGCTTGTCGCAAATGATTGCCGGAGTGATGCGCCGACTCTACCACGTTGGCCTCAAACAAGGGGGCGAGGGTCTGATCCGTCACCAGGGCCCATACCGCGCCGAACACGCCGTTGTCCACGGCAACCTGGGAGAAGCGGGCGAGCAAGGCTTGGCTCTGTTCGCGAAGTCGGTGATCGTCTTCGATCGCGCCCAGCCGCCACAGGGCACGCGCCATCTGCGCGTTCTCCGGCAGGGGCGTTTGGCGATGGCGCAAGCGCCCGGCTGCTTCCGGCTGTTCGGGTTGGTCATAGTATACGTTGTTCCCCTTTAACTGCCGGCCTGCGTAGTCTATCAGCAAGTGCGCCCGCTCCAGATAGACGGGGTCGCCGTGATATTCGAAGGCGTCGATCAACGTGTTGGCCATTGTCACCAAATCGGTCAGTTGGCCGGGCAAGGAAGGTTCCGGCGCGCCATAATGGAAGAGTCCCTGCTGGTCGTCCCACATCTGATCCCACAGTGCCTCGAGCGCGGTCAAGGCGATAGCCGTATACGTCCCCGGATTAATCAGCGCGGCTCCAAGCAATTGAGCGGAGATCATTTGGGCATTCCAGCTGGTATGAACGACGGAGTCCACACGGGGGGGCTTGGCCTTGGCGCGAGCCTCGGACTCCAGTTGATAGTATTCTTCATCGGCGTCTTGCGAGCCGCCCCATAGTCCATCCGCCGTCAATAGCGTGCGATTGGCCCAGGTCAGCACGGCGTCCGCGATTTGCCGATAGGTTTCGTCTCCCAACACTTGATATGCCCGCAGGTAAAGCTTGACCATGAGGGCATTGTCATCCAAAATTTTCTCGAAGTGAGGAATGGTCCATTCGCGAGTGGTCGAATAGCGGAAGAAGCCACCCCCCTCGGAGTCATAAAGGTTGCTTCCCGCCATTGCATCCAGGGTGCGGACAACCATGCCGGCGGCCCATCCGTCCTCGCCGGCGGAGGCGGCAAATCGAGCCAGGCAGAGTTCCCACGCTTCATATTGGGGGAACTTGGGCGCCACGCCGAGTCCGCCGTACGCGCGGTCAAACTGTTGGCGGATATTCTCCATGACTTGTTGGATGGTGGCCTCCTCAGGCTGGGTGGGGTTGGCCACCAAGTTGAGTTCAGAAGGTGGAGTGAGGCGGTCGGCGAGTTCCTCACGGTGGTCGTTCCAGTACTCCAAAACTTGGTCGAACAATTGCACCAGTTGTTCGGTAGGAACGAACGTGCCTCCGGTAATTGCCTCACCCTGGGGACTCAAGATCGCTACCGTCGGCCATCCTCCCATGTTGTAGCGCTGGTTGATATCCGGGCGCTGGTCGCTGTCAACCCGGACGGGGATGAACTCTTGATTGATGCGCTGAATTATCGCCGGATCCGAAAAAGTGGTTTCGTCCATAACATGACACCAATGACACCACACGGCGGAGATGGACAAAAACACGAGTTTGTTTTCCTGGCGCGCCTCGGCCAGCGCTTCAGCGCCGTAGGAGCGCCAGTGAATTTGGTGAGCTTGGTTAGGTTTGGGGCTGAAACGGAATGTAGCTTCCGGCATACTAAAGGTCATCCTTTCGTCTTCCTGGAATTCTGACGAGACTTACCGTCTATTCTATACTTACGTATCATATCAGTCTTGCCCAAAGGGGGGTACCCATGCATCGTAGGTCAACGCCGGTGTTAATGGCAACCGGTGTCGGTTCTGCCATCGGTCGTGCGCTAGAGCATGATCTGGGTGATACCTGGCGTATTGTGGGCACGACCCGACGGAACCAAGTGGCCGATCCCGGCCGGGACTGGATCCAGCTCGACCTGCGGCGACCGCCGCCAGAAGTGGCGCGGCGGATGGCGGAGGGATTGGACCGACTCGGCATCGAAACCCTGGACGGCGTGGTGCACTTGGCGGGGGTGGTCTACAGCGACCGCTGGGAGCGAACGACGTGGGCGGAGTATGCCGATCAGATTGCGGTTAACTTAGGCGGAGCGGCGGCCCTGTTAAAGGTTGCTGCCCCGCGGCTAAGATCGGGGTCGAGCGTCGTCTTGGTTGGCAGCGTCGACGCCTCGATGGCCAGCCTCGATGGCCCAGCGGCCGTTTACGGGACGGCCAAGGCAGCCCTGAGCGGACTCTGCCGTCATCTGGCGGTGGAATGGGGCGAGCGGGGAATCCGGGTGAACGTGGTGGCTCCCGGCGCGCTAGATAGCGGCAGTGGACCGGCCCATGGCCAGGCGGCGGCGGTAGCCGGGCGGTCGGCGCTGGGGCGTCTGGGCACCGCCTCCGAGGTGGCATCGGTCATCGCCTTTCTGCTCAGCGAACGTGCCTCATATATAAC
>JAJZXC010000275.1 GCA_021846365.1 Bacillota bacterium
CTGGGCGTGTCGGCCACGGGGGCCTTCTTTCGATAGTCTGAGCCATAATCCTACCTGTACCTTCTCTCGAACTCCTCACAACCATATCAATCAATCCAGATCTCACAACCATAATACAAGGAGGGGGTTAAGCGGGTATTACATTCAAGCATTTTGTGGCTTAAGATGAGTTGCATTGTCCACAAATCCATAATGAGTATCCAGTACGGGTTGGGAGCAAGCGTAGACCGGCCGCTTCGGTTGATAACTGATGTTGGCTGGATTGGAAGTGTCGGCGGAGCCTCATTGGAGGTGGCAAAACGTTACGTCGAAGCTCAAGGGAGCGCCGGAGAAATCACCAGGAAGGCGGCCTAAAGGCCGCCCCCGCCGCCATCACCAGCATCGTCTTGAAATTTCTGGGTTGTATAGCGGTGAGCACCCGCCGGCCGCACCGTCCAAGGACTACCGCAACCCGACGGCATTCGCTAGCTCACGATGGTCACCGGAATGGGCGATCGCTGCATTACGCTGAAGGAAACGCTGCCCACCAAGTTGCCCAGCGCCGAATGGCCGCGTCGGCCCATTACGATGAGGTCGAAATGATGGGTCTGGGCATACTCCACCAAAGCCCTGGCCGGATAGCCAACTAGAATTTCTTCATGAATAGGCTTCGCATGGTTCAGTTGTCCGCGAGTGGCTTCAAGAATCTTGCCCGCCGCTTCCCGTTCCTCGGCCAAAACTTCCTGGTATGTTTTCTGCGCGAGGTCGGCGTCTATCACATAGCCCCCGACCCCCATCCCCCACGACATCGTAGGGGTCGGGATCACGGTGGCCAAGGTAATTTGCTGAAACTCGGGGCGGGTCCAGCGATCAAGCCAAGCTGCCGCCGCGAGCGCCTCGGCCGAGCCGTCGGTGGCCAACAATATCGACATGCTGTGCATTCCGGTCGCCTCCCCTCTGTCACGCACTGTGCGCCTGTTTCCAGTGTAACCGCAGGCTTGGCGGTAAGCATCACCCACACGGACCCACTGCAAGGGACCATCCGGCCAAAAAGACAATCCGCACCACAAAGCAAAACGCAAGAGTGCCATTATCCGTCAGCGGCCGAAAAGTAGGGTTTTAACAGTTTGCTTTGACATTATTTAAACTTGCTCGTCTCATATTAATATGAGCGGGATGGCAACGATAGCCGAAACGGCAAACGCTCTTTACCTGATTTCGTGGCGGGGATGTTCCCCGCCGGAGCAAGCCAGCTACCGGACTGCGTGACCGGCTAAGGAGCCACGGCTCTGGGAAATCCGCGGTGCATCGCACGGAGTACTCGAGTAGGGGCTCGCTTTACCCGCACGGGGGACGGGACAAGTGGTCACAAGTTCCCCAGAATAGGCCCATAAGCATGGGGACAGGCAAGAAGGTAGCGGTTGGGGGCCGGATCCCCCCTGTCGCCGGAAGGAAGCTCAGTACCGGATTAGCGTCAGTAGACGCTATATCCACGCATACCCCAAAGCAGGATGGGGATGAGCCGGAGACGGCCAGGAGCAAAACTGCGGCCTGCGGAAGAGCGAAGAATCCCAATTGAAACCGGCTGTTTGAGCAGATTTCAAATAGCGGTCAGTTGGCTCTGCGCACCCCGGGAAATGCCGTCGGCGGGTACGACTTGGTAGCGGTTAGGGCACCTGGTCGGCAGCCGTTCTCGCCAAGGTCTGCTCCCCCAGCGTAGCCAGGACTTCCTGGCCTCGCACGGTGGGATGGAAGTTGCCCGCTTGCACGTCAACGCTCTGATGTCCGTTGAATGCGGTGTAGGCGTTGGCTAATGGCAGATGAAGCGTGCCAGCCACTCGGACCAGGGCCTGGTTGGCCCAGCGCACGACAGTTTGATCCGTTTGGTTGGGCGTCGCGGGTGACGGCGGCAGCGGATCGTACAGGTTATAAAGGATAATTCGCGCATGCGGCGCTTCACGGCGCACGTCGACTGCAATTTCGCGCACTTGGCGGGCCATGGTGGAAATCGCGCCGACCATGCCGACCAAGGCAAGCGATGTCGGGGGCGCTGACGACCCCAAGAGCCCGTAGGCACTGGCCGCCTGCAAAAGGTTATTGCTGCCGATATCGATGGTCACCACCTTGGCAGTCGACAGCGTGTGCGTATAGCGTGCGGTTTTCAAGCCAGCCAGTAAATCGGCGGTCGTCCAGCCGGGATAGCCTAAATCGTCGACCGGCAGCTGTTCGGCCCGACCGAGGAGATAGGGGAAAGCTTTCGGCGACGGATTCCAGTTATTGCCCAGATCCCAGCCAAAGCTGATGGAGTCCCCCAAGGCAACCAGGGCACCGGCTACCGTGCGCACGGCGATCTTCCGGGTGACCGCTCTCGCCGTCGAATCCGGGGCGTTTGCCCCCCGCCTCATCATCACCAAGTCATACTGGCCCGGGTATCGAGGTGTCCACCCAGGGGCGACGGTCGCGAAAGGTCCCAAGGTCCTCCACGCCCCAACCGGATTTTCCAGCCAGAACCGAGTTACGCTGCGCGATTGATCGCCAAGCGACACTCGGCTTCCCACCCTAAGAGTCTCCGCCCTTCCTTGCGCCCGGGTGAGCACACCACACACCATCCGTTCGCTCGATCCGACGAGCAAAGAGCCAACCCGGCGAACGATGACGCCGACCGTCGC
>JAJZXC010000053.1 GCA_021846365.1 Bacillota bacterium
CCCTGAATTGCAATAAATCGCCATAAGGCTCGCCGTTACACTAAACATTGTCGTATATGTCGCGCGCTAAATTAAAAATCTTTTTTGCCTCCTATATATGTCACCGGCGGGCGGCCGGTGGGTTAACGCCATTGATGAAGCCGTGCCTGCCACCCCGCCCATCAACCTCCCCCGTCTCTTGCGGATTTTTGCGGGGCGGTGGGGGACACCAGATGGCACGCCGCCCATTGCGTCTGCACTTTAACCAGCGGCGGATCCTCGGAGTTACAGCGTTCCACGGCTTGCCCGCATCGGGTCAGAAACGGGCATCCCGTGCTCGGCGCAACCTCGCTGGAGACCGTGCTCGTCGTCTCCTCCAGCGTCGGCAGATCCTGGTCGACACGGGGAATGACGCGAAGGAGCAATTGGGTATAGGGGTGAGAGGGTTGATGGAAAATGGCGTCGATGGGCCCCGACTCGACAATCTTTCCGCGGTACAATACGACTATGCGGTCAGCCACCATGCGGGCGCTGGCGATGTCGTGGGTGATATAAATGATGGCCTTCACGGTTTGTTTTTCGCGCAGATCGTGAAGCAAGGCCAAGATTTCTGCCCGGATGGATACGTCGAGCATAGAAACGGGCTCGTCGGCAATGATGACCTCCGGTCGGCAAGCGAGTGCGCGAGCAATCAGGACGCGCTGGCGCTGCCCTCCCGAGAGTTCATGCGGCCGTTTGGACAAGAATGCGTCGGGGGGAGTCAGGCGAACCAGGTTCAGCAACCGAAGCACCTCGCCCCGCACCGCCGCCGGGCGTAAGCGGGCAAAGTTGAGCAAGGGGCGCGACAAGACGTATTCGACCGTGTTAAAGGGATTCAACGCGCTATACGGGTCTTGGAACACAAGTTGGATGGCCTGCCGCGACAGTCGGGAGAGTGGCTGACCGTCGAGCGTGACCCGACCGCTGTTGGCCGCTTCGATCGCGCAGAGAATCTTGGCCACGGTACTCTTGCCGCTACCGCTTTCACCCACCAAGGCGAGAATTTCGCCCTCGGCGAGGTCGAAGGAGATGGTGCGCAGGGCGATTACGGGATGTTGATGGGAACCGTATCGCTTCTGCAATTGCTCCACGTTAAGGATGGGAGTTGACATGGAGAGCACCGCCTTTCTGGGCAATCCAACACCGCGTGGAGCCGGTCGGCAAGGGGATCAAAGGTGGATGAACGCGCCCGCACTCCTCCTCGGCCTCAGAACAGCGTGGGGCAAATGGGCAGCCCGGGGAGAGTTCGCTGAGGTCGGGCGGGGTTCCC
Source organism: Bacillota bacterium (assembly GCA_021846365.1). Lineage (GTDB taxonomy): Bacteria > Bacillota > Sulfobacillia > Sulfobacillales > Sulfobacillaceae > JAJZXC01. The sequence goes on from JAJZXC010000053.1 coordinate 1,289, forward strand.
GGAATCGAAGGGAACACGCGCTCGGTGGCCGCGTTCGACTCGGTGTGGCGGGCAATCTGCAACAGGGCCGCCGTATAGGGGTGCAAAGGCTGGGTTAACAGGCGTCGGGTGGGTTGATCTTCGACAATCTCGCCCGCGTACATGACCAAGACCCGGTCGGCCAATTGCGCGACTACTCCCAAGTCGTGGGTGATGAAAAAGAGAGAAAACGGGACCACTTGCCGCAGCGCTTTAAGCCGACTCAAGATTTCCCACTGCACCACCACATCCAAGGCGGTGGTGGGCTCATCCATGACTACCAGTTGAGGATGCAACACCATGGCCAGCGCGATTCCGATCCGCTGGCGCATGCCGCCGGAAAGTTCATGGGGATATTCAGTCAGAACGCGCTCCGGGATGTTCACCAGGTGTAACATCTCATGGATCCGGTCGGCGATTTGCCGTTCGCTGCCAAAACGGTGTTCCTGCAGCACATCTCGAAACTGACGGCTAATCGTGGTTACAGGGTTTAACGCATTCATCCCGCTTTGCAGTACGACGGCCACCGTGGTCCACCGGAGAGGCCTGAGCTCACTTGCAGAAGCGGTCACCCAGTCCCGGTCGGCCAGGCGGACGCTGCCCTGCAAAATGCGGGCGGGTGGCCGTTCTAAGCGCATCATGGCAAATCCTAAGGTTGATTTGCCGCTGCCGGATTCTCCGACCAAGCCGACAAACTCCCCCGCGGCAAGCTCGAAGCTAACGTCACGTACGGCTACCACGGGATGAGAACGGCCGTAGCCCACGGAAAGATTTTGCACGGACATCAGGCTCATCGGTTTGCCTCCCGCAGTTGCGGATTGGAGATCCCGTCCAATCCAAAATTAATCAAGGCGAGGGTCATGCCAAAGAGTGCGATGGCCAAGCCTGGGGCGACGATCCAAGCCCATTGGCCGAGAGGTAAGGCGTTGTCGTTTTGGGCCCAGTACAGCATGGTACCCCAACTCACCACGTTTGGGTTGCCGAGCCCCAGAAATTCTAAGCCGGATTCGGCCAAGAGCCCGGTCATGCATGCGCCCAAGAAGTGGGCAGCCACCAGCGACGACATATTGGGCAGGATGTCGTGAAACATGATTCTGAGGTTAGAATCACCAGACAGGCGAGCCGCCGTCACGTAGTCGCGTTGATTCAGGGAAATCACCTGGGCGCGATAGATGCGTGAGCCCCAGGCCCAGCTGGTCATGGCAATAATGACGACGATGACCGAGAGCCCGCGGGCGGGCGCGTAAGCGGCAACCACGATAATGAGCGGAAGACCTGGCAAGACCAGGAACACATTGGAGACAAACCCCAACACCTGGTCGGTTATCCCCCCCACCGTCCCCTGAATGAGCCCAACCGTGAGGGCCAGGATGGTGGAGATGATCCCGACTAAAAAGGCGACCGAGAGCGAGACACGGCTTCCCCAAATCAGTTGGGACAACACATCTTGTCCCGATTGGGTGGTTCCCAGCCAATTGCGGAAGGTGGGGCCGTGCATGCTTATCGACACTCCCTGGGTGGGCGAATAGGGGGCGATCCAAGGAGCAAACAGATAGACGGCAAGGAACGCTCCCAGCATTATGATCCCGATGCGTGCCCGACGATCCGCCCACAGCAGTGCAGCCGTGGCCAGGAACACACTCCGACGCTTGGTCGAAGCGGTGGCAGGCTTGCCAGACTGCTCACGGTTAGTTGCAATCATGCACGCTGCCCTCCTTTCAACGAGCGACGAATCCTAGGGTCCAAGATGAAATAGGCGAGGTCGGCCAAAAAATTGGCCAGCAGAACACAGGCCACGATCATGACGAAGATCCCCTGCAGTAATGGAAAGTCTTGGTTAATCGCCGCGTTGTACAACAAATAGCCCATTCCCGGGAAGGCGAAGACGACCTCCATGAGCAACGACCCTCCGACCACGAAACCGAGGGCCATGGCAAAGCCGGTGAAATTTGGCAAAATCGCGTTGCGGGCCGCATAACCGATGGCTATCTTCGCTTCGGACAGTCCCTTGGCCTGGGCGAGCAAGACGTAGTCCTCGCGCAGCGTGGTCAACATGTTATTGCGCATGGTCAACAACCATCCGCCCAGTGAGCTGACCAGGATGGTCACGGCGGGCAAAATGCAATGATATAGCACACTGGTGACAAAAGCGAAGGACCATCCGGGATTAAGCGAACTGCTGTATGCGCCGGTGAGGGGAAATGCGTGCAGGAGATAGCCGAGGACATACAGGAGCGCCATGGCCAGCCAAAAATAGGGAAAGGCGGAGGTGAACATGGCGACCGGCGTGGCCCAGGAGTCCAAGCGGCCTCCCCGCCGCCAGGAAGCCAAGACGCCGAGTCCGGTGCCCAGGGAAAAGGACAGCAGGGTGGTGAGGCCGACCAATGCCAGGGTCCAAGGCAAGGCGTGGAAGATTTCCGAGGTGACGGTGAAGGGGAAATAGGTGTACGAACGCCCGAAGTTGAAATGGATGACCTGCCAAAGATACGTCGTATACTGGCTCCATAGGGTTTTGTGGGTCAATCCCAGCATCACCGCCAGCGTATGCTGGGCGCTGGGCGAAAGGGTATCCCCGTTTTGCTGAAATTTGGCCATCATATCCGCCGCGGGATTGCCCGGCATCAGGCGAGGAATCAGAAAGTCGATGGTGCTGGCCACCCAGAACGTCCCGATGAGCAGGGCGATTCGGGTGATGAGATAACGCAATGGCGATGACGCCTCCTTCCTTGCCAGCCAGACGGCGGTTTGCGGCCGGATGCAGCCGCAAACCGCAAGTCATACCCCTATGCCTTGGGTCGAAGATGGGTCAGGACCAGGAGATCGTCGGGATAGCTCATGGCGTTGGCGTACGGGTTTTTCTGGGTGGGCCAGCCGACGTAATGCAGGGTGGTGTATTCGTTCCAGTTGTTGCCATAAACCGTGTTGATCACCGGCAGCTGGGTAAACATGATCTTTTGGAGCTGGTTGATAATCGCGCGTTGCTGCGTCGGATTGGTGGTCTTGGCAAAGGCGGACAACAAGGCGTTGGTTTGCGGGCTGCGCCACCGTTCCTGGTCGCCCACCGCGGGCTTGCCGATGGGGGCACTTAGATTGGAATTGAGCAGGACATTGTAGACATACCAAGGCGATGCTTGCAGGGACGTCGCGGTGTTAATCCAGAGATCGTACTTGCCCGCATCCTGATTGCTGACATAGGTGGAGACGGAGGTGGGTTCGACGGTGACCGAGATCCCCAATTGCTTCAATTCCTGAGCGATGATTTGGCAGGTGGCAACGGTGTTGGTATAGCCGGAAATCACGCCCATGGTAAACGACAGCGGCTTCTTGTTCCTTCCCAACAGCTGACCTTTGGCGTTCTTTTGCAGTCCCATGCCGCGCAAGAGGGCTTGTGCCTTCTTGGGATCGTAGCGGTACTGGTATTTCCGCCACAAAGAGCGATCCAGCCATCGGGTCTGGGCGGGTGCCAGCCCGGATTGGTTGGCGGGAGGCATCTCGCCATAGTCCGCTTGCCGCGAGATGGTACGCCGATTAATGGCATAGGCAAGAGCCTTGCGGAAGATGACCTGGTTGAACGGGTATTTGGTCAGATTCATATCGAGCGATTGCGGAGAGTTATGGGGAAACCAGTAGTGATACGCCTTGGGATTCTTGTCGATGTATAACCGGTGAATGTTGGGAATGAAGAGGCCGACTTGGTCAAAGATTCCGCGACCGACTTCCAAATCGCTAATCGTGTTCGTGGTGAGCACCTTGACATCGATTTGGGGAACCTGGACCAGACTTCGCTTCCAGTAATATGGATTGCGCTTTAGGGTGTACTCGCTGGGGTTGAATGTGTTTAGCATGAAGGGACCGGTTCCAATCGGATTTGGATCGGTAAACGTGATAGGATTGGCGACCTTGCTCCACTGGAAGGCAGGGACGATTGGAGTCTGAGCGATATATTGAAAATAGGTGGCTGCCTTGGTACTGAATTGAAAGACTACCCGGTTGCCGTGGGCGGTGACGCTCTTCAAGACCTTCCATACACCGTTGAGGTCTAGCGATGGATATTTCTTCAGCATATTGAAGGTGAAGGCGACATCTTGGCTGCTGAACGACCGCCCGTCGTTCCATTTGATCCCGGATCGCACGGTAAAGGTTAGCGTAAGGCCGCCATTGGACCAGTGGTAGGCTTGGGCGAGCCAGGGGATGCTCTTGCCTTCGATGGGATTAATGATATAGAGCGGCTCGAAGATTTGGGCACCGCCCAGGCTGTTGATGATGCCAAAAGGATTGAAGTTTCGTTGAAAGGTGGGCGAACCATACCCGGCCAGGGTCAGCGGCGCAGCAGTAGCCGCATTGGCCGGAAAACTCATCAACGTAAGCCCAATTCCAGCTGTGCCGGCGGCGATTGCCGAAAAGACCTTGCTCATCGATCGCATTGTTATCCCTCCATGGGTCTAAGTGGGGTTTAGCGTCTTTGCGCGTTGCACCAAACGGGGTCTCTAGTTCTCTGGTTGCCGGAATCAAGATTTGAATGAATTGAGCCGATTTTCCATGATCGCCGGAAAAGTTGACTGGTGTGGTAGTTATCAAACAACCACGTAAGTAGTGTAGTGGCGACGAGCGCAGATTGTCAAGACTGGTATGACCACAGGGGCTCCCCGGCATGGCCCCGGGGGCGGGGCATGAAGCAGGCTGACGCCTTACCGCAGAACTCCCCGCCCGAAGGGCGGGGAGTGGGTGACTATTGAGCAGAGCGCCTGGATGGGAGGAACCGACCAGGTTGGTGAATCCGATGAATGCGGTGGGGGCCGCCGGGCCTACTGCCCTCCGCTAGGCTGGGATTTCGATTGATGGGTCTTGTTGATCAAGGTTGCGAGGTGGGCATTCCAGTGACTCTCAAGCTTCTGGGCCCGAGTCGTCGAGATGTGGTGATGGGCCACCGCCTTTTGCATTCTGGCGGTAAACGCGGTCTCAAGGGCCGATTGTAGTCCCGACGTGGATTTCCCTTGCGATGCCATCGAGGTCGCCAGGGCGCTGAGGCTCTGCCCCTGACGCAGATCCGCCCGCAAGGTGGAGGTCGAGATACCCAGGTAGTTGGCGGCCGCCTTTCCCCACCAGAGAGCGTGCTGGGCGCTGCGGGATTTTAGGGAAAGGCGGCGGCCGATGAGATGGCCGACCTGGCGGGTGATGGCGGCTTCCAGGCGGCTGGCCTTGGTGCTCGAGAGTTTGCCAGCCTGAACTCGGGCTTGGATGGGAGCTTCGAGTTTGGCCACCAGGTCCGCCTGCAAGGTGGCGGCGCTCAGGTTGGCGCTCTGAGCAATCTGCACCAAGCTCTGACCGCTCTTAAGAGAATGGACGACTTGGCCCGGCTTCAGATTCAAGATTCCCGCACTGAAGTGAATGACCCGCCGCTCCACGGTCTTGCCCGGTGAACGGCTGACCTTGGGTACGGAAAGCCGGCCCTTCTCAATCTGCTGTGTTCGCCGTTTAACAGCTTGGGCACTCATATGATGCGCGGCCGCGTTATGCGTCAACCGGGAGATTTCCGCCTGTTTGACGGCCTGGCTGAGCTGAGTCGGGGACACGTGTAGCGTGCTCGCCACGCTAGCCCAAAAACCGGAGTGGTGGGCTGCCCCGGCGGTGGTTTTGGCATAGACGCTGCCCATCATGGCAATCAGCGAAGCGCTGGCCGCCAGCGCCAGTGCGGACGACTTCCAATGTTTCATCCCTAGTCCTCCTCATGGTCGATTTTGAAGATCTGACACCAGAAAGGATATCCTCAATCTTTTAACAACCTGTGAAGACGGGCTGAAGAGATCATGAAGAGGCGGCGGGGGAGAGCGGAATTTTGAACCAAAACGTGCTACCTTGGCCGGGGGCGGAGGTGACGCCCACGCTGCCGCCGTGCAATTCGACGAATTTCTTAGTCACGGCAAGACCGAGACCGGCGCCGCCGCTGTCGCGCGCGCGAGCCGGGTCGGTGCGGTAGAGGCGGTCAAAGAGGAGCGGAATGTGCTCGGGGTCGATGCCGATCCCGGTGTCTTGGACCCGAAATAGGATGCCGCCCGGCGAGCGTTCGATGCTGACGGCTACGCTGCCCCCGTTCGGAGTGTACTTAAGGGAGTTGTCTATGAAGTTCCGTATGGCTTGCTCCAGGCGGTCGGGGTCGCACAGGAGAGGCGGCAAATCGTCGGCGACGGCGGTCCGAAAGGCCAAACCGGCTTGTTGGGCGGTCACCTGATACGTTGGCAGCCATCCGCCCAGCCAATCGGACAGCTCGACCGTGCGCCAATGAAGAGGCAACTCGTCGGCATCCGCCAAGGCCAGGGTTTCGAGGTCGTTGACCAACCGCACCAGGTGGCGGGTGTGACCGCGCAACAGCGCATATGCGTCCTGGCCGGGCACCTCGACGCCGTCTTGCAAGGCTTCCAGGTATCCGGCCAGCACGCTGAGCGGCGTGCGGAGCTCGTGGGCGACGTCTGCCACCAGTTGGTGCTGGCGACGTTCACTGGCGGCCAAGGCGTGGGTCATCCGGTTGAAGTCTTCCGATAGCTGGCGGACTTCGCTGGTTCCGTGAACCGCAACCCGGACCTCGCGCTGGCCGCGGGCCACCGCTCGAGAAGCCCGGGAGAGCCGCTCCAAGGGTCGGGAGGCGAAGTTGCCCATCCACCAGCTGATGCCGAGAGCCAGCGCCAGGGCAAAGATGGTCGCCGCCAGGAGCGCGCGTTCGATGGCTTGCAGGACCGGGGAAAGCCTCGGCTCGAAGCCGGGCGGATTAGTCAAGGTGAGGCTGCCCAGGGGCCCCTGCCGGCTGAACAGAGGTACCGTGACCAGGCTTGGGGTATGAGGGGTGCCGGCAGCAGGTGCGATGCGAAGAACCTTGCGGTCGGCGTGGAGGATTAAGCCAGTGCCCAGTTGGTGTGCGGTTTGCCGGGCGACCAGTTGCATCAGCGGCCAACCTCCATGATGCGCGGCGCGGCGCAGGTCGTGGGCGATTTGGCGGGCGATCCGTTGCTCGCGGAGGTGGACATAGCGTTGCAGTTGATCGGTCGCGGTCTGCCGCACGGCGATGCCGATGATGCCGATGGCGGCCGTGAGCGCAATGCTGGCGGTGAAAAAGAGGAGCCAGCGCAACCGTAAGCGGCTGGTTAGTGCATCCATCGGTAGCCGACTCCCCACACGGTATGGATGGGAGAAGGGTTCAGCCCGAGCTTCTTGCGCACCTTGGCCACAAATACGTCGACCGTGCGATCCATGGCACTGCGGTCGAGGCCCTGCAGGATGTCAAGCAACTGGTCGCGGGTGAAGGTTCGTCCCGGACGCCGGATTAGCGTGGCGAGCAGCGTATACTCGGAAGGTGTCAAGGCGATTTGGCGTTCGCCCACCTGCACCGTGCGTGCCGCGGAGTCAATCCGCACCGGGCCCGATTCCATGATGGTCGGTGGTGACTCCCCCTGGGTGCGGCGCAGCACGGCTTTGACCCGCAATACCACCTCGGCTGGAGAAAACGGCTTGGTGATGTAATCGTCTGCACCGGCGCTAAGCCCTTTGAGCCGCTCGGGCTCCTGGGAAAGGGCGGTGAGCAGGATGACGGCGACTTGGGGATGAAGTCGGCGAACTTCGCCCAGCACCGACAGGCCGTCAAGCCCGGGGAGGAGAATATCAAGCAATACCAAATCCGGCGGACGGGAGGCAATCGCGTTCACTGCCGACTGTCCGTCCGCATAGGTGGTCACGTCGAATCCGGCCCGGTCAAGATATGCCGCTAGGAGGGCCGATAGGGCATGTTCGTCTTCTACGACCACTATACTTGCCATACCTTCACTATACTACAGAATGTCCGCCGCAGAGATGAGCCGAGGTTGGACCCCGTCGGCGGCTCGCCGCGGCATATTTATCCCAGCCTGCCCAATTCCAATATTGTGGACAATTTATATTGGGGGTATAATTGCTTCGCGTTGAGAGATATGTGGGTTCTTCTCCTAATTGTCAAGGAGGCAATCATGTCCAACGATTTTTCCCAGACCCTCGACCATGTGAACACGTATTCCCGTCCCTCCGAGCTCAAGATTACCGACATGCGCTTTGTCGACATCGGCGGCGCGCCCATGCGCTGCACGCTGATGAAGCTCTATACCAACCAAGGATTGGTCGGATTCGGGGAGGTCCGCGACGGTTCCAGCAAGCTCTACGCTTTGATGCTGAAGGGCCGACTCCTGGGTGAGAATCCGTGCAACATCGACAAGCTGTTTCGCCGCATCAAGCAGTTTGGCGGGCATGGCCGCCAAGGCGGCGGTGTCTCCGGGGTCGAAGTGGCCTTGTGGGACCTGGCGGGTAAAGCGTATGGGGTGCCGATTTGGCAGATGCTAGGCGGCAAGTTTCGCGATCGCGTGCGCATTTATGCGGATACCGACGTTCACGGCCGCCCCAGCGGGGAAGCCATGGCCAAGGCGCTCAAGGAACGCATGAGCCTCGGCTACACCTATCTCAAAATGGATCTGGGGGTAAACCGCTTGCTCGATGAACCGGGTGCGCTCTCGGCGCCGCTGGGCTTTTTGGAGGCTTTGCGGGAGGCGCGGCATGGCCAAGAGGCTGCCGACGATCCGTGGCAGGCGCGATGGCAGCGCAGTCGCGCATATGATTTGGCGAACCTGGCGCATCCGTACACGCATTTGCATTTCACTGAGCGCGGGCTCGGCATTCTGGCCGAGGATGTGGCGACCGTGCGAGCGATGATTGGGGACGAAATTCCGCTGGCCATTGACCACATCGGTCATATCAGTGTTGACGATGCGATTGCGATGGCCCGTCGCCTGGAGCCGTATCACCTGGGCTGGTTGGAAGATCCGATTCCCTGGCAGTTCACCGAGCAGTACGTGAAACTCTCCCGAGCCACGACGGTTCCCATCTGCACCGGCGAGGATATATATCTCAAAGAGGGATTTCGACCGCTCTTGCAAGCCGGGGCGGTGTCCGTGGTGCATCCCGACGTGCTCACGGTGGGCGGCATCATGGAGATGAAGAAGGTTGGCGACCTGGCTCAGGAGTTTGGAGTCTCGATGGCGGTGCATATGGCCGAGAGCCCGGTGGCGTGTCTGGCCGCCGTTCACTGCGCGGCAGCCACGGAGAACGTGGTTGCCTTGGAATATCATTCCGTCGACGTGCCCTGGTGGGACGACATGGTCACCGGGTCCACGCGACCCTTGGTCCAAAACGGCTATATTACCGTCCCCGACCGCCCGGGTCTCGGCATCGACGACTTCAACGACGCGGTGCTCAGGCAGCACATCCATCCCGAGATTCCTGGCCTGTGGGAATCCACCCAGGCCTGGGACGCCGAATGGGCCAACGATCGGCAGTGGAGTTGAGGGTGGGCGGCGAGGAGGCCGGCGGCCGGGTTGCGCTGATTACCGACGCGGGAAACGCCTGGGGTCAGGCCATGGCCGATGTTTTGGCCGCCGCCGGCTACCACTTGGTGGTGAACTCGCCTCACGGCGCCGCTGAAGCGGCGGCAGGGCGCCTCGGGATTGCATATCGCCTCGATCGGCGGGCGGAAGCCGAAGCTGCCCGCCACCAAATTGCCACCAAGCTGGGAGAGGTCGAGGTGTTGATCCACACCGATAACTGGGTGGAGCCGGTGAGCGTGACGGGCTGCGACGAGGCGACCATAGACCGGCAACTGGCGGCCAATCTAAGCACGGCGTTTTTTGCCACTCAGGTCTTCGGAGGGGCGATGGCCCTTAAAGGCCGAGGCCGCATTTTTTATGTAAGCTCCATTCACGACGAAAAACCCACCGGTTCGGCGGTGGCATATGCCATGGCCAAGGGTGCGCTGAAAATGCTGAGCCGTGAGGCTGCGCTCGCCCTGGGCCCGTCGGGGGTGCGGGTAAACTTGATCGAGATGGGGGCCATGGCCGGAGATGACGAACGCTTTAAGAGTTCACTTTCCGCTATGTACCGCGACCTGGTCGCCCGAGTACCAGTGGGTGCCGTGGGCAGACCGGAAGAGGTGGCGAGGGTGATTCTTGGGCTGCTGAGCAGCCAGGCGAAATTTGTCCATGGAGCGGAAATTCGCCTAGACGGCGGTTTTTTGTTTCACTATTGAGCCGAGGCCAGTTCGCGCCGCGAACAGAGGGAGGAGCGCGTGGAGAGTCTGCAAGGCTCGGTGGCGTTGGTCAGCGGCGCCGCCACCGGAATTGGCAAGGGCATCGCGGTTGCCTTGGCCCAGTGCGGGGTGAGGGTGGGTATTAACCATCCACACCAGGAAGAGGGGGCCCGGGACACCCTGACCCGGGTGCGGGCCGCGGGCAGCGATGGAATGCTGTTGCCAGCCGACATGCGCATGCGGGATGACGTGCTGGCGATGGGGGAAAAGCTCCGGGGTCACTTTGGGAGCCTCGAAATCTGGGTCAACAACGCCGCTTACCAACCCAATCACCGGTTGCTCGAATATCCCGAGGAGGACTTTACCCGGGTGCTGGATACCAATCTTAAAGGGTACTTGTGGGGTATCCAGGCGGCGGCCCGGATCATGCAGGAGCGGGGCTACGGCCGCATCATCAACATTTCCTCGGTGCACGGCAAGCGGCCTTCCGGGTTTGACCCGGTGTATGCCATGAGCAAAGGGGGGATTAAAATGCTGGTGCGGGAGGCGGCGATCGAGCTCGGTAGTTACGGCATCACGGTCAACACCATCGAACCGGGCGCGGTGCACGTGGGCGGTAAAGGCAATCCGCGCCTGGTTGAGACCCCCCCGCCACTTAGCCAGCCTGAGGACTTGGCCCGCCGCCGGTTGACGTTCCCCTTGGGGCGGCCCGGACTTCCGGCCGACATCGGATACCTGGTGGTCATGCTCGCCCGCCCTGAAAGCGCATTTGTCAACGGGGCTGCCATTCGGGCTGACGGCGGCAGCATGTTGCTTTAGCCTTAGATGGTCTTCCGCCGGAATAGTCGCGCAGCATTGCAGAAAGGGGCTTTTAGCGATGAGATTCCGCAACTTGGACGATGTAATTCAGCTCACTCCGCAATGGAAGGGGGACCGGTCGGCAGACGGCAGGCCACGAGTCTCCGACGACATTTTGCGGCGCCTGGAACGCGTGACTACTGAGGAAGCGTGGGCGGTGCTTTCCCAGCATGGTTATCGATACCAATTCGAAGGCGGATTCAAGCGGGTGCACGCCGACCGGATCCTGGTGGGACGCGTGGTCACCGCCACGATGGTGCCGATGCGGCCCGACCTGCACGATTATCTCTTGGAGTGGGGCCATCAGAACGAAGGACGGCGAGGGTTTTTCAACACCTGGGTGATTGACGACCTGAGCCAGGATGACGTCCTGGTCGTCGACCTGTTCGACAAGATTGTCGACGGAACCTTCTCCGGCGGCAATTTGTCTACCGCGGTGGCTTCCAAGACCGGGCGGGGTCAGGTGATCTACGGCGGCATCCGCGACTTGCAGCAAATTCTCGAAATCGATCGCCTGCAGACCTATTACCGGGGGATCGATCCGACCCCCATCCGCGACGTGACCTTGACCGGCATCAACGTTCCCTGCCGGATTGGGACCGCTATTGCCATGCCCGGCGACGTCGTCTTGGGCACCCCGTCGGGGGTGTTGTTCATCCCGCCCCAGCTGGCGGAAGAGTGTTGTACGCGCTCGGAAAAGACACGCTTGCGGGACCAGTTCGGATTTGAGCGCATTCGCCAAGGCAAGTATACGTCGGAACAGGTAGACCGCCAGTGGGAACCGTCGATTGAGGCCGATTTTCGGCAGTGGCTGGTCACCCACACACCCGATGACCTCCGCCACTTGACCTGGGATTGAGCGGGCGGTCGATTTGTTATTCACCCCCGTGTCGACCGTCATGACTGCGGAAGAGTCTTGACTGAAATCGGCTCCGGCGGAATGATGGGCCGGGCGTAAGGCCGCCCGGCCGTCTTCGAGATTGTCGAGGATGATGCGGTGCGCTACCCCCCAACAAAGCGAACAACGCTTTGATGCCCTCATCGCGTGTTACGCTCCTGATTGGTATGCTGGTACAGTTTTGAGTGATTGTTATCACGTGTTTGATGCCGCTGATCCGGCGGCATTAGAGGTGTTTATTCAGCAATACCAGGACTGCGGTGCCTGTTGCCCAATATGCCACGGGGCTCGGGAAAGATTATGAGGCGGCAAAAAACAACCTGATCCATCCGGAGATCAGCAATGGGCCCCTCGAAGGCGTCAACAGCCTCATTAAGAATGAAACATCGGCGCGGGGCGGATGCGCAGGGGCTAAAGTTTCTCAATGCCCATAATGTGCTCACCGTGGGGGATCTGGCGGGATAGCTGCCATCCTACGATTTTAAAAAGAGGCACTCATGATCGCTGTCCAAATTCCCCGCCAGTTGATCACCCTTGGTCTCCAACACATAAGTCGTGTCGTAGTCCTCCGGTCGGTGATCTGCCCGCTTCGTCGCCAGAAAATCTGCCCAAATGCGGTTTTTGCGCCATCCTTGGACGGAGAAATAGTCCCGGCCAACCAAGTTCCGGTACCAAAACAACAATTTTTCCTGCGAGTCCAGACACAACGCGACGGGTGCTTCCAACGTGTCGTTGAACCACTCTGCCGGCACGGGATGGTCAAACAAACTCATTTGCACAGCCTTCCCTGTATCGTGCAGGAGAGGCTGTTGAACTACGCGCGGATGGTAATTCGGCTGGGTACCTGATACGTCATTGCGGTCATGAGGACCAGGCGCAATTGGTTACGGTCGATGAGATCGCGAAAAATCGCCTCACTGAACGCATATCTCGTTCCGCTTCCACTGTTTTCTCCAGTTCCTCGGCAACAAGCACTTGGTTTGCCGCGATTACGTCCTCGGGGTACTGGTCGCGGAGGATCCCCAGAGCTCGGTCAACAATTTCTCGAGCCACCCAAGGATTCGGAACCAGATGCTCAATCCGTCAGGTGAGAAAGAGCGGATTGATTGCCGCCGTTGTTAGATAAGCGGCTTCTTCTCGCGCGATGACGGTGTCTCCCTCTTCGGCGCATCCGAAGGATTGCTCCCAATCGACTAAGCGCCGTTCAGTTAGGGTTAAGGTGCGGATCCGGTCCAGCGTCAGGTCTCCCCACAACGAATCCGCTGAACTAGATCCATCTCGTAACTGATCTCCTCTTCCCGGCTATTCTCCGTGATAAAGAACTTGGGCAGGTATACTTTCCCCTCAAAGCGCTTGAATCGCTCCCGAATCCCAACGGTCCTCGGTGGAGTCGCGTCGGACGAATCGCCTTCCGATATCGAAACACCGTGGACCAAATCCCCCAAGCCTTCGCTTTCCAGTCCGTGTTTGATGGCCTTTGACAGTTCGGCCGCCTGGCGACGAAAACAAAATACATAACTCTCATCGAGGGATTTGATCCCCGTTTTCTTGGCGTGAGGTTGGCGCAAAATGCGTCCTACCAGTTGCGTCAGGGCTGTTTGAGACGACGGATTCGTCAATACCGTGAGAACATAGGCAAAGGGGCAGTCCCACCCTTCCTGAAGAGCCTGCTTGGTGATGATGTAGCGAACCGGACAGTCTCGAGAGAGGAGATCGATGCCTTCAATATCGTCCTGTTCACTGGATTTGATGGCAATGTGATCCGCCGGTACGTTATGGATCTCAGCCAACGCGTCTTTCACGTGTTCCGCGTGAATATATCCCGCCTCGATCTGATCTTTACCGGTACGTTCGACCTGAATCAGACAAATGGGCCGGATATAGGCGCCCGTTTTGGACTCATAAGCCACCGCTTTCTCCTCCAAGGCGTCACGTCACGCCACACTATCCGCCAGGGTATCCTTCCAACTTGTGCTGGATCGATTGGTGACATGGAGGTCCAGTTTGATCATTTCTTCCTGATCCAGTTCCCGGCAGCGGATATTCACCAGGATGTTGCTCCCTCTGGGCGGTGTGGCTGAGAGTTCTACAATCAGGGACGGATTGAATCCGCGAATGGTCGCTTGGGCCCCTTCGCTGTACGCCTTTTGTCCTTCATCCAGAATGATGGTCGGGGACAAAATGCGAAGAACATTCCCCAGCGAGGTTTTAACTGGCTCCTCGCTATTTAATATGGGTAAGGGCTTATGCCAAGTTGAGGTGCGGTAAGGAAAGTTTGCCCGCTAGCAAATAGTTTCCCATGCTGCTCCGCCGCACCCCGCCGCATGAAAAATTCCCCTATTTCGCCCCCTTGACCGCAGGTCGCAGCAGGTTTCGGGGTGGGTGTTGTCGAACCCTTGGCTGCGCTCCCATG
>JAJZXC010000054.1:0-11355 GCA_021846365.1 Bacillota bacterium
CCAAATTATGTCAAAACAGTCCAGCTTTTTGTTTCTTGGTTCGCAATGATAAATCAGTCAATTCGATCTATTTGTGGAGGCGCTTAACTTGACACCATTGCGCCAGTCCCCCCTCGGCGTACTGTATCCGTACCGCCAGCAGATCGGCGAAGGGAGGCGAATTTCCCGGGAACAGCGCATCGATGGCGACCGCGCTCCGCTCCCGCTGTCCCAACCACCCCAACAGATCCAGATGGTGCACCGCCTCTTCAATCACCCAGTTCCCAACTTGGTCAGGATCGTGCCGCCATTGGCGGTTTCCCGGCCGGAACGGATGCCGCTGAAGCGAAAGATCCAACCACTGCCATGGATTCAGCCGGGTTAGAATCAGTTCTCGCACCGTGTTCCACAAGGGAGAAAAACGCATTTCATAACCTACCGCGAGCAACCGTCCGGACGCCCTCCAGGCCGCCAGCAGCGCTTTGGCGTCCCCAATCGAGGTGGCCATGGGCTTTTCCACCAGAACGTGCCGGCCATGGCGCAAGGCCATGATGGCATAAGCCGCGTGCAAGTGGTTGGGCAGCACCAAGTCGACGATGTCCACCGCGGGCAGGCGGGCCAACTCGAACTGATGGTAATAGGGGACCCCCCAGCCCGCGACGGCTGGACTCGGCTCCGGCGAAGCGCCCACCACCCACGCAATTTCACCACCCTCGGCGCGAATCGCACGTCCGTGCTGAACTCCCCAACTGCCCTGTCCAACCAGGCCAAACCGCATGCTGTTATCCCTCCCATGGTCAGTCGGCGCTACTCCGCGCCACTTCGATCCACCGCTGCACACTGAGCGCGGTGGAAAAGTCGGGTTCGATTGGCGTCTTGGTCGCCACCGCGTCCACAAAGCGGGCCATTTGAATCAACAGCGGATCTTCGAATTTCCTCTCCGGCAAGGCGGGCGCCGTAATCTTCTCCCCGCCGTAGCCGATTAGGTTCAACACGTCGGGCTGGGTCATGTCCACCAGCGCTCTCCCCTTGAGGCCGTACACTTCGACTTGGTACAGTCCCGGGCCTACTCGTCCGTTGAGCACGCTGAAGAGGGCGCCGCTGGCAAAGCGACCGCTCAGCACGGCCATATCGTCGTTGGAAGGGTAGCTGCCATCACGGGTAATAAAGGTGGCCAATCGGCTATCCAGGCTGACCAGCGGTCCAGTGTGGGGCACAAGCAGCCAAAGCGCCATGTCAATGGAATGCGATCCGAAATCCGCCACCGCCCCTGCGCCGGCGATGGTCTCTATCATGCGCCATTCCATGCCGATGTTGGGATTGGCCAGACGGGCTCCCGAACAGACCTCGCGGTAGGCGAACAGAGGGCCCAACATCTGTTCGTCCAAGACGTGGCGCAAAGTTTCAATCGCGCGAAAATAACGATTCTTAAATCCCACCAGATTAACCACCGATGCCCGCTCCACAGCCGCCACCATGCCGGTGGCATCGGCCACACTGACGCCGAGCGGTTTTTCGCAGAAGATGGCGAGACCCCGGCGGGCCGCTTCTTCACTGTAAGCCGCGTGGTAGCGGTTGGGGACGGTGATCAACACCGCGTCCAGGCCGGATGCCCACAACGAATCGACCTGGTCGGTGACCACCACGTCTTTGCGACCTCCCGCCAGATCGACCGCCTGTGCCCGGTTGGCGTCAAAAAATGCCGCCACCGACACCCGGTCGCTCAGGCGGTCGAGAGCGGTCAAATGCGCTCGAGCGATACCCCCGCAGCCGATAAATCCCAGTCTAATCATTGCTCACTCCTCCTCGTCGAGCGCGTCAAACTCCGTCGCTCGCAATCCCAGGCCAGCGATATCGGCAAATATAGAATGACCGGTGAAAGCGCCCTCTCTCACTCAAGAGCGCACGCCATCCGGTTGACCCGACTAACCGGAGCCTACCCGGCCACGTCGCGTCCTTCTCCCCGCCCACATCGGGGCGGCTTCATCTGTACCGGTCGCCGTGGCGACGCTGTCAAGTATTCTTCGGGAGCAATCGCCGATCTCCTTCATATCTTCTTCATGAGTGAAGGATTTTTCTTTTTTCCTGATATGCGATCGACCGCAGTTGGGAATCGCCGCCTGTCGCGAATAAGAGGCCGACCCGAAAAGTTCAATCGTGAGTTTTTTCCCGCCAAGACAACCGCTACGTCCGATCCGAGGTGGGAATTCCCCGTTTTAGTCCGAGCCGCCCGGTTCGGCAATCTCAACCCAGCCGCGCTCAACGGCTTGGCTGTCTTGAGAATCGGAAACTCAAGCCGACAACTCAGTGATGGAGCGCCTGCTAATCGCCGGTTACAACCATGGGTTGAGGGCAGGTGTTAGCTCACTAACGCCCGCGAGCCTAAGCTACTCACTGTGGTTGCGTACTTCGTTCAGCAGCCACGATGTCCACCGATCCCATGTTGCTGCCCGCAGGGCTCGTCCAGAAGACAAGCCCTCACCGACGATTCTGCGGAAGACTTGTGCAAAAGGAAAGATTCTGCCGCCCTCGGTCCGCGCTCCCGCTTGGACGTGAGGGCAGCAACATTTTTTGCAATAAGACATCGCAAAGACTACACCCCCCCCCAGCCCTTACTGGCTCGGGAAAAGGGGAAGGATCAAGCTTGTGGGATCTCTTTGAACCTGGTAAGAGTCCCCCGCGCCTAATTTAATTGCTCTGGTGTCCAGCGGCACTCAAATGTGGCACGCTTGGGCCGAATTCTCGGTGAGCCCCCTCACCGTATTCAGTCCCACATGGGGGGGAGGAATATGAGCCGGGTGATGGGCACTATAAGTCCGGTAACTAGGTTCCCGGGTGCAGTCACCCTCTTGTTCGAAGCGCGCTAAAGCGTTCTCCCGTCCGTTTAGGGCAATAATCATCCTTGCCGCAATATGCGATGGTTTCTAATTGAGTCGTCCATGATATGCTTGTTGACCAGGCAACCAGGTTTTGCACCATAGAGCGGATCATTCTCAAGTGCCAGCCCACCAGGTTGTGCACAAATCAGACCTGATTGCTCTAGGTGACGTCGAAGATCATCCAACTTTCGCTTGCGCAGCCAAAACAATTTCTTCCGCCATTTCTCCTGCATTGGTTTATGCTTAGCATGGGTGATAGGTCATTTGCCGGGAGGCGTCATGCTTGCGAATTTTGACCTATAACATTCATGACGGAGTCGGGCTTGATCGATCATTTCGGCTCGACCGCATTGCCGACCTCATTCGCGCCACGGGGGCCGACTTGGTCGGATTGCAGGAAGTCCCCCGCTACATCCGGCGGGCGAAAGACGTGGACACCATTCGCGGGTTGGCCGAGACCACCGGCTTATACGGGGTCTATGGACCCAGCTACACCTTGCGCGACGCCGGACCGACGGAATCGACCAGGGGGCTTGACTGGCCTCAATTCGGCAACGGCCTGCTCAGCCGCTATCCCGTCCGCTGGAGCGAGGTGCATCCCTTGCCGTATTTCGAGTCCCCCGGAAGCTACCTTGAACGTCGGAGCATGTTGGAGGCCTCGATTGCCGCACCGGAGGGGAATTTCACCATCTATGTCACCCATTTTGGACTCGACCCCAGCGAGCGCCTGCAGCAGGCGTTAGCCCTCAGCCGGCGGGTGGGAGACGCAGTCGGACCCGTGGTGGTGGTAGGAGATCTGAATGCCGAGCCAGATTCCGCGCCGATTCAATGGCTGAACCGGCAGCTTGGTCAGTTAAAAGCGGATGTTGGTGCGTTGTTCACCTTTCCGGCCGACCTACCCGACCGGCAGCTGGACTACATCTATGTGCGCGGCTTCGAGCAGACGGCTCCGCTCGACCTCGTCACCACTGACGCCTCGGATCATTTGCCCGTGCTAGCCGATGTGCGATGGCAAACCAGTAGCGGCACCGATCACCCAAAGGAGCAGATCCCATGAAACGACTGGCCCTGGTGGGCGTTGACATTATTCACAAATTCATTTACCCGGGGTTCATCAATGGATTCGATGGGGAGGCCATGGAACGCGACGGGGAATGGATGGCCGATCTCTTTCGCGGTCGGGCGTCCAGCGCCCTCGACGACCAGGTCAAGGTGGTGGCCATCGCGAGCCCGGATCACGAGGCGGCGCTTCGGATTGCCGGCGCCACGCACATCGACACGGTGGTCAACCGGGTCGAAGATCTGCCCGGTGATTTGGACGGGGTGCTGGTGATGGAACGGCAGGGGCGCCGTCATTTGGATTTGGCCCGCAGATTTCTTGAGGCGGGACAATATGTTTTCTTTGACAAACCGGTGGTTGAAAGCCGCCGCGAGTGGGAAATCATCAAGGCCGCGGCTCGTCGCTCAGGAAGTCGGGTCTTTGGAGGATCTGCCCTCCGCTACAGTCCGCAGGTGGCCGAGGTGCAGGCGGAGTTGACCCAACATCCGGCGGCGAGCCTGGTGGTAACCGGGCCAGGCCCCTGGTACGAATATGCCTGCCATACGGTGGAACTACTCGAACTGTTGAACGGTCCCGGCGTTGAAGTTGCGGCCGGAGTCGGCGAAAATGGGGCTGGCTTAGCGATCATCGACTGGTCAAACGGGGCCAAAGGCACCGTGCAATGGGGAAATTACCGAGGCGAATTTCGGATCGACGCCTACGACAGGGAAGGAGACGGCCATCGGGCATGGATTATCAATGATGCCCGCGCGTATTATCAAGGCTTGGCTCAGGCCATTGTCGACGGCCTATTGGGCAGACTCGACCCGAACTGGGCAGACATCGACGCCGTAGTGGGGGTGCTCGATGACGTTGGTGGTTCATTGTCTCCGGCCTAGACCACGATTGGTACCCGTCAGCCGCCAAGGACGCGCAAAACGCCTCACGCACCGGTCATTGAGGGGCTGGCCTCGCAAGAGGTCGGCCTACTCTATCAAGGTGACTCCTTAGTCGCTGTGTTGCATGCACCGCATTGGACGCGGTGCCTAAACTGTATGCGACGGCTGCTGAATCCACCGCGCCAGCGCGTGGACAACAGTGGGCGCGACATGGCCAGGTTGCAGGTAGTCGGTGGGTGTGCTCTTCCCCGAAATCGCTACGAACAAGTGATCCAGATGGGGGAACAATTTAAACGTGATGTTGGTCCGATGAGTGAGAGCCGCTTGCCACTGAATCAAGGTGGCCGACGGCACTTGGGTCCTCGTCGCGAAAAGACGAGCCCAGTCTGCCACCTATGCGGCCGCGTGCCAATCGATCTAATTCTCTCACCACAATACAGTCAATGTGATCTCGGACGGACGCCGTTATATAGAGCCGGAGCAGGCGGATGAGCTACGGGCATTACGCTTTAGCGGAAAACTCCCCATAACCTACAGCACATTAAACATTGAGCAGGCCCAATTCCCGACTCAGACTCAGGGCGAGGACCGACTTGCCGCCTATGTAGTATCTGTTTAGAATCTCGGGTTGATTATTAGAAGAACATAATCTATAATGTGACACGAGAATGATGATATTCTCTTAAACAGTGACCTGCGATTGTGAAGGGGTTGATGGGATGCTCACCCAACGGCAAGAATCCATCGTTCAAATCGTGAAGCAAAATGGACCCATCACCGGCGAACAAATTGCTGATCATCTGTCGGTTGCCCGAGCCACACTTCGACCCGATTTGTCGGTGCTCACCATGACGGGCTACATCGCCGCCAAGCCCCATGTGGGATATTTCGTGAATGAAGAGAAGACTCGAAATCTCCCCGCAGACGTGATGCGGAGATTATTGGTTCGGGATTACAAGGGAGTGCCCATCGTCATCTCGGACAAAAGCTCTGTGTATGACGCGGTGGTGATGATGTTCACCGAAGATGTGGGAACATTGATTGTGGTTCGTGACGCCTGTCTGCAAGGGGTAGTTTCCCGCAAGGATCTTTTGAAAATTGCCATCGGTGGACGAGATACCCGAGATATCCCGGTCAATATGGCCATGACGAGAGTGCCCCACGTCGTATACGTGGACATGGACGACACGCTCTTCGCGGCAGCTCGCAAGATGATTTCCCATGCGGTGGATGCGTTGCCGGTGGTGCAAGTGGGACCGAGCGAAGCCCTAGAGGTGGTGGGCAGGGTAACCAAGACAACCGTCACTCGCGCGTTTGTGGAGTTGGGACAGGGGTAACCAACGTCACCACCGAACATGGCTAGCCACTAGGAGGATCGCCATTGAATGCTCATTTATCCATCCTATATATCGTATCGGATTCGCTGGGCGAGACGGCGGAATATGTGGCCAAAGCCGCCGCCAGCCAATTTGTAGGGGGTCAAGTCATCCTTCGCCGCGTGTCTCACGTGCGAGATTTTTCAACCATCGACGAAACGCTGGCGCAAGCGAAACAAAACCATGCCGTGGTGGCGTTTACGATCGTGGTGCCCGAGCTGAGGCAGCATCTTCTGGCACGATCGGCGGACCTGTTGGTGCCCGTGGTTGACGTGTTGACACCCATGCTGGAAGCCTTGGAGTCGGCCCTGGGGCGGCCCCCACAGTACAAGGCAGGACTGCTCCATCAACTGGACAGAGACTACTTTCGGCGGATGGAAGCCATTGAGTTTGCCGTCAAATACGACGACGGACGGGAAACCGCACGCAGTCTAAGTCGAGCCGACGTCGTCCTGATTGGCGTCTCTCGAACCTCGAAAACTCCCCTGAGCATGTACTTGGCCCATAGAGGCCTGAAAGTGATGAACATTCCGCTGGTACCCGAAGTATCCCCTCCGAAAGACATCTTTCTGCCCCAATCTCGCAGGAAACTGGTGGGCCTAACTATTCATGCCGACAAACTGAACGTCATTCGCAAGGAGCGCCTTAAGGCAATGGGCTTGATGCCCGATGCGAACTATGCAAGCCACGAACGCATTTTAGACGAATTGGAATATTCGGATCGAACCATGCAGCAACTGGGCTGCCCAGTCGTGGATGTAAGCGACAAAGCGGTCGAGGAAACTGCCGGGATAATCTTTGATTACTATATCTCCCGCCGGGAGGTGGATCATGAGCAAGTGGATCTATCGTTTTGACGAGGTTAGCCAACCGGATCCATTACTGCTGGGCGGCAAGGGATCTAACCTGGCGGATATGACGCGGGCCAAGCTTCCGATTCCTCCCGGATTCATCGTTTCCACCGCCGCCTGCCACCTAGCCTTCGCCAATGAAGGCATCTTGCCCGAACCTGTGCATCGGCAGATTGGTGCCGCTATGCGCACCCTAGAGCAGCTGACGGACAAGGGGTGGGGACGGTTGGAGAATCCGCTTTTGGTATCGGTTCGCAGCGGGGCGCCGATTTCCATGCCGGGTATGATGGATACCGTACTCAACCTTGGCTTGAATGACGAGACGGTTGAGGGCTTGGTCCAACAAACTGGTAACCCACGGTTCGCATATGACTGCTACCGGCGCTTGATCGAGATGTTCGGCGAAATCGTGCTGGGTATCGCTCGGGATCGATTTCGGCATCCCCAAGAGGGGCGCCATCTCGACCTCGACCGAGAGGATGTAAGCGCGGAACAACTGCGAGATCTCATCGCGCAGTATCATGCAATCGTCGTTCGCGAAACCGGCCGCCCCTTCCCCCATCGCGTCGATGACCAATTGGGACGGGCTGTGGAAGCGGTGTTTCGGTCATGGAATACTCCCCGCGCCAAGACCTATCGCGCCGTCCACAACATCGCCGACGGCCTTGGCACGGCGGTCACGGTTCAGTGCATGGTCTTTGGCAATCTCGGCGACGACTCCGGCACCGGGGTGGCTTTTACTCGCGACCCTTCTACCGGCGAATCGCGAGTCTTTGGGGAATATTTGCCCAACGCGCAAGGCGAAGACGTCGTAGCTGGAATACGTACGCCCAAACCCCTTCACCAACTGGCAGAGGCCATGCCGGCTTGCTACCGCCAGTTGCTCACCGTGTGCCGGCAACTCGAGGATCACTATCGCGACGTCCAGGACGTTGAATTTACCATCGAGCGGGGACGGCTCTACATTTTGCAAACCCGGCCCGCCAAACGGTCTGGCCCGGCTGCCGTGCGCATTGCGACCGACTTGGTCAAAGAGGGGATCATCGACGCCAAACGCGCGCTGATGATGGTCGAGCCCGAGCACTTAGAACATCTGTTGCACCCCACCATCGATGAAGAAGCCGGGATAACGGTTATCGCCCAGGGCCTCCCCGCCTCTCCCGGGGCGGCCTGCGGGCGCATCACGTTGAACGCGAATGACGCCGTCCACCGGGCCTCTCGGGGAGAGGGCGTGATCTTGGTCCGCACTGAGACCACGGCCGACGATATCCACGGGATCTTGGCAGCCTCTGGCGTCCTCACCAGTCGGGGCGGAATGACGAGTCACGCGGCGGTCGTCGCCCGCGGCATGGGAAAGCCGTGCGTTACCGGCTGTGATGCACTATCCGTTCGAGAAGAAGAGAATGCCTGTATGATCGGCCAGGTGCGCTTGACCGAAGGCGACGTGATATCCATCGATGGAGCCACCGGTCGAGTGATGCTCGACGCGGTGACGGTGCGCCCCGCTCAACTCTCGGACGATGTCCACCGTTTCCTGCAGTGGTCGGACCAGGAAAGAATGCTCGGAGTCCGGGCCAATGCCGATACCACGGAAGAAGCGCGGTTGGCTCGCTCTCATGGTGCTGAAGGGATCGGGTTATGCCGTACCGAGCACATGTTTCTTCGCGAGGACAGAATTCCCCTCGTGCAGTCCATGCTCCTGGCGTCAGCCGACGATGAGCGGCAAGACGCCCTGGAGCGCCTATATGCGCTGCAACACACCGACTTTTACGGGATTCTCAAGGAAATGGATGGACTTCCGGTGACCATTCGCTTGCTCGATGCCCCCCTGCACGAATTTCTGCCCAATCTTGAACAACTGGCCGCACGTCAAGCAGAGCTCAGGGTGCGGCTGCAATATGACCCGGCCTCGGAGTCGCTGCGCGAATCATGGCAAGAGACCGCCGACTTGCTGAACAAGGTGAAGAGTTTGCACGAACACAATCCGATGTTGGGGCTTCGCGGCTGCCGGCTGGGCATTACGTTTCCTGAAGTATATGAGATGCAGGTGAGGGCGATCTTTGATGCGGCGGTCACCTTGCGGCGCGAAGGATTGCATCCGCAGCCCGAAATCATGATCCCGCTCATCGCCCACGCCGAAGAATTCCGCCGGCTGCGGATGCTCGTGGATCGGACGGCTCAGCGGGTGTTTGAGCAACAGGCGGCGGAGATTCCCTACTTGGTAGGGTCCATGATCGAGGTGCCCCGTGCGGCGTTGACGGCGGATGCGATTGCGGCCGCTGCCGATTTCTTTTCCTTTGGCACCAACGACTTGACGCAGACCACGCTGGCTTACAGTCGCGACGATGCCGAAAGCAAGTTTCTGCCCGTGTACCTCAGAGACAAACTGCTCGCCGACAACCCGTTTGCGGTGCTGGATGAGGACGGAGTCGGGAAGTTGATTGCCATGGCCGCGAGCCAAGGCCGCCAAGCCAATCCGTCACTCAAGTTGGGCCTTTGCGGTGAACACGGCGGGGAGAAACGGTCGATATCGTTTTGCCACCGTCAACAGTTGACGTACGTAAGCTGTTCCCCGTTTCGGGTGCCTTTGGCGCGCCTGGCGGCGGCCCAGACTGCGCTGTCTTCCGAATTGGGCAAGGGTTAAGGAGGAGGGGGGACGCTGGCGCCGCCCGCGGATCCCCCTCGCCAGCCAGGTTGCAAAAACAAGCCATCCCTCTCGACCGGGGCGCGGCTGCCTCGCTGAACCACACCCCGTCTGGCCGGCTTGCGCCGGGGCATTCTCTGGCAGGGATGGAGGCCGTTGATTCGAATCCGCAGTACGGGGACGCGGATGCATCCATTTTACGGGCAAGATGGAACTCAAGGAGGATTTCGATGAAACACGCGCTTACGCTGGAAATGGTTCGAGTGACGGAACTCGCCGCCGTAAACTCTGCCCAGTGGATGGGACGGGGCAACAAACGGGAGGCCGACGCGGCAGCCACCTCAACCATGCGCAAGCTACTGGATGCGATTCCCATCGAAGGAACGGTGGTCATCGGGGAAGGAGAGATGGATGACGCCCCTATGTTGCATATAGGAGAGAGACTGGGGCTCGGCCCCGCGCCCGCGGTCGACATTGCCGCCGACCCGTTGGAAGGCACCAATCTGCTGGCCCGCGGCTCAGCCAACGCGCTGTGCGTCATCGCCCTCGGCCCGGCCGGCACCCTATTGCACGCCCCTGACATGTATATGCAAAAAATCGCGGTGGGTCCGAGTTGCCGGGGGAGAATAGATATTCGGCAACCGGTCACCGAGAATCTGCATGCCGTGGCGCGAGCGACCTCGAAAGACCCCTCCGAGATTGTAGTCGCCATCTTGGATCGCCCGCGACATGAGGAGATGATCAGCCAAATCCGCCAGACCGGCGCTCGCATTAAACTCATTTCGGATGGCGATATCGTGGCTGCGTTGAGCACCGCTTTTGAACAGTTCGGGGTAGACATCTTGCTCGGCACGGGTGGATCCCCCGAAGGCGTCTTGGCCGCAGCGGCCTTAAAATGTTTAGGAGGCGAGCTGCAAGGCCGCCTGCTGCCAAGCAGCGAAGAACAGAGGCAACGCTGCTATCGGATGGGACTCGATCCCGGCCAAGTATTGAGTATGGAAGATCTGGTGGTCGGGGACGATGTCATCTTTGCCGCCACCGGGGTCACCGATGGCGAGCTCCTGCGTGGAGTGCGGAGTACGGCCAACCGCGGTGTGCGCACGCATTCCTTGGTAATGGAGGCCAAGACGGGTACCGTACGCTTTATTGAAACCCTACACGACACATCGAGGCCCAGCGCGTGAAGAGTTTGTCCAATTGGGCATAACCGATGGACAGAAGCTCAGGCCAGGTTGTTGCCGACGATTTCACCCCATCGGCGCGCCGACATTGCCGAAACCGTTCGACACCATAGGGAACTTGTTGCTGGGGTACCCTTCCCACGACTCTCACAAGCCAGATATCGGTATCCAGAGGACGAAATTTCGTTGGCAGACCCCTTGACATTCCAGCTTTCCTCAATTGCATGCCGAGACCTGGCAGCGCCCGGTTGGGGAACCGCCTCGTGGTCCTCGCCTCACCCCAACTCGACCCCCCGGGGGAAGAACTCGACTCTCAAGTGTGCGGAAAAGGAGATGAAGGGGAATCATTTCGTGAAGAAAAAATATTTTGCTTTGTTGCCTAATGTCAAAAGAATTGTTTGCTATATTGTTAGGGGAACACGGATATCGTCCTGAAGGCTTGGAGCGTAAAACAATTCGCCAACTATCTTAAACGAGCAGGCGGAGATGAAAAATCGACCCGCGCTC
>JAJZXC010000054.1:11455-15276 GCA_021846365.1 Bacillota bacterium
TTGCCGACGGACCGGCACCGGTGGACTTGGCACTAGGCAAGCCCTATACCGTGACTTCCCCTATAGTCGATCCCCAGTTGACCGCAGTGCAGCAAAACTGGCCCGACAGCGGGTATCAATTGACCAATGGCAACTTGGCCACAGCGGGGTTGAATCACGGCTGGGTGGGCTATCTTTCCCAGGACAGCCGGACGATCACGGTCAATCTGGGTCAAGTTGATACCATACGCAGTTTGTCGGCCAGATTTCTGCAAGCAGCCCGGTGGGGAATCTACGGACCTGAACGGGTGCTGTTTGACGTTTCGGCCAATGGTCAGAAGTGGCAACGGGTGGCCGACGTCACCAATCCAACCCCGCAAGACTCGCCGACGGTGGCGACGGAAGTCGTTTCCACGGGTCGGCTTCACGTTGCCGCCCAATATGTTCGCATCCAATTCCCGGTCGATACATGGACGTTCGTCAGCCAACTGGATGCCGTGGGGGTACCCGGCGTGGCCGCCGGTACCGCCCGGGCCGAGGGCAACAATGCAGGAATTTCGCCGAATATGGGGTATGCCGGTTACGACCACAGCGGCGGCGCGCACCATATTCTGCTGACCTATCTTCTCGAACCGGCCAAACTCAATCCGGCGGTATATCCCTGGGTCCTGACACCGTCTCAGTGGCTTCCGCAGATTGCCTATCTCAACTCGTCGGGCCAGATTCAGAACTGGTATTTCAAGACCATATTGGCCTTGCCCGGCGGTTACCCTTTAACCAGTCAAAGCAGTTGGCAGCTATGGCTGGACGATCTGTTCAACCAAGGCACGTGGAACAATCCAGCCCAGTCCACTCAGTTGCCGGCGCTAAACCGAACGGTGGGACAGGTGAAACAGGCCTTGCACGACCCCTCCTATCGCGAGAATGTGATTCTGGCGGTTCCTTACCCGAATGCCGCCATCTCCAACTGGGGCACGCTCGGCGGGCAGACGATGAACTTTGCCACCACCACCGATCGGATTGCCGCTGTGCAGTGGTTCATCCAACAGGCCATGCAGGACTGGAATGCCAGTCACTTCACCAACCTGCATCTGGCAGGCTTTTATTGGTACAACGAATCGGTCAACTTGGCCGTGGCCGGTGAAAAAACGCTGATCAAGACAACGGCGGAAACAGTGCATGCGCTGGGACGCCGTTTCTACTGGATTCCTTACTTTGAGGCGCCGGGCTATAAGCTGTGGCGGCAGTTGGGCTTTAACCTGGCGATGATGCAGCCCAACTTTGCGTTTCAGAGTCTGACCAATCCCATCCGCCTGACCGAGGCCGCCCAATTGGCTCAGCACTATGGGATGGGGCTTGAAATGGAGTTCCCCTATTCGGTGTTGAACCCCGCATCCTCTTCGGTGCTGTCGGGGACCAACCGCTACCTCTTGTACCAGGATGCCGCTCTGGCCTATGGCTACGCGAAAGGTGTGCCCCTGGCCTGGTACCAAAATACGCAAAACCTGTTGTCAGACTACCAGGGACATCGTTATGTATATGATCTGGTCTACCAGTTCTTGCAAGGCAAATATACGCCCGAGGCGTATGTGGATCAAAACGGAACCTACGTCGCTCAACCGACCAAGCCTTCACTACCTGGGTTCACTCCGTTGGCGTTGCCCAAAGGCTTAAACGGCAGTTTTGGCATCGGCCAAGGAGAACTCTCGTCCAGCCAAGGGTCACCGCACTGATCAACCGATGACCAAAGCTCAACAGTTGCCAGCCGCAAGAAACGGGCGCCGACCCGAAGATGCATGTGCATCCCGGGTCGGCGATTTTGCCAGGCCGCCTTAGCGATAGACTGTGTTCAGGCGCGCCACCGAATCAAGATCGCGGTGGATAAGGGCGGCGAGTCAGCCCTCACCCTGAGTCGGGAATTCGGCCTCGAGCAACGTGCTCAAGGGATGGCCCGGCGTATACAGTTCGCAGTCCGCCTGTAATACTTGGACGTCGTTGGTCGACTGTGCAAAGAGCTATGGGATGCGTCCCGAGTTTGTCGTGATAGCCAGCTACATCGACCCTGTCGGCACCACGCCTCCGCCATCGTTACCGGCTTGGGACACGTCCTACACGTCGACGACAAAGTATTGTGTGGGAATCGGTCAATCGACGACCATGTGGCAATATGCGGGCGATGCAAAAGTCAACAATGGAACGTATACGGTGGATTTAGACGTCGGCCATCCCAATCTGGACTTTCACACGGCGTTGGGCCAGTATGCTCCTATTCCCAACTAAACGCTGACTGGTGGTTCGGCGCGAGCGAGACCGGTTGCCTCGTCCGCGCGTGATCATGCGGGATCTGATAGTACTACGACGACGGGACTACGCATCCCCACGTGGTCCACCGACGACCGCCGGAAGTGGTCATCCACCAGCGCGTACCGCTTGTTGTGGTTTTCCACACCCATCCTACTTGGGCGTTCACAAAGTCTAGGCCCGTCACGTGGTTCAAAAATGCATCGGCACTTCGATAGGCCCACGATCGGGCTCCATTCGTGGATGTCCATAAGCGGCCTGAGGCAATGGCGATTGCCACCGTGCCTCCGACGGTTTGGACGGACCAGAAATCTCGAGGGTTCACAGACAACCTTGGTGACATGGCTCCCCATCGTTGCCCGCCATCGGCACTGCGTAAGACGGCCACATAGGGATTTCGAGTAGTCCCCACGGTGGACGTCGGCTGAAGGTCGTGCATTGCGCTGGCGGTCATGTTCGCGATGGTCTGTAGCCCGTTCACCGATTTCATGGTGCTGATCGTCCAATGCTGTCCGCCATTTCGCGTCGATTCTATCGCAAAGAGGGGCCCATGCCCATTGGAAGGTTCAGAGATCGTCATCCAGCCGGTGTTAGTCGTCGTAAAGAACACCGGTCCCACCAGAGGAGTGTTTCGCGCAAGGTGATGCCAGGACCGTCCCCCGTCGGTCGTCGCATACAACTGATCCATTCCTGCGACTCCGGCGGGTCCAAAGACCAACCATCCATTGCGGGAATTGACAAAATCGGCTTCACCCAATATCGCAAGGGGCATTGTTTGCGTGGGGAGCGTGCTGGCAAAGGTTTTCCAATGCGCACCACCATCGTGCGTGTAACTGCACTTCACCTGGTGTGCATGATCCGTGGCCGCCACCACCCAAGCGGATCGGGTGTTGAGAAAGTCCCATACAGGTTTGCGGTGGAGAGAGGAGCTGCTCGCCGTATCCAGGGGAATCGGGGGGCTTACGTTTTCCCATCGGCGTCCACCATCCGTGGTTCGCATAATCGCCGTCTTGGTCACTGCCCAGCCTATGTGAGAGGTTTTCATGGAGACGGTACGAACGCTTAGCGTGCTCGGTGCGACTGTCAGGCGGGATGCCGCAAGCGTACTTGGCATGATCGCAAGCATGCCAGCGACCGCAACGGCTGATGCGCTCAATTTCCGAGGAAACTGGCGGGTGAGGGGAGAAATCTCTTTCGAAGTACTTCGGGATGAAGGCATGCGTAGTCCCTTCCTTGTTTAGAGGATACCCAGTTCCCCAATGAGCCTCGCGTTTCTAGAGATTTTTCCTGCATTGAGGAAGGCGAGGTGACCCAGAGCGTGTTGACCAGAACTGCGAGACGGAAATTGGGGTTGTCATCCGGTATAACGCCAGATACCCTCCGCAGGTTACACTCCCATACGTGGTGTCCGGCTATGGTATACCCTAACCGGACGTCAGGCACGGCCCGAAATCGCGTCCGACTAGGGTCCAATACGGCATTGTTTGACAGATCCCTCGGAGGGTTATAGACTCTATTCGGACACTTGGGAGCCCCAGGAG
>JAJZXC010000055.1 GCA_021846365.1 Bacillota bacterium
GACCGGAACGTAAGATCTCTTCATTTTTCTGGAGAACCATGGAGTCGAGAGTGCAATCCACCAAATACCATCCAATACCCAACGCCAAGGCCCGAGCCAGGGCCATAACAGAAAGTGCGTAAGAGCCGAAATTTGCCAATTTTGTCCATCACCTCCTGCCGTGCCGGCGGCGACCGATACTGAGGAGTGAGGGCCGCGCATTGAGCAGACACACTCGGGCGGTCAGGTACTGGGAACGCATCTAAGCGGTAGCAATTATTAGATACATATGTACGCTAATATCCTTAACCTGACGGCATCTTAGTGAGTCCGGCCCGGAGTTCATCCATCCATCCACCCGCTCTGCTGCTGACGTGCAAGCAACATCGCCACTCCACAGGAATTGAAGGCCATCACCATTCCCGCCGATCGACGCCTCCTTTGCGTATCCCAACGTGTCCATCCACCCTATCAAAGGCGGCGCACCGCTGTCATGGTCGATAACCCACGCACCCCAAGGTCCCGCGCACAATCCCCGAGAGGTGATAAGACCGTTGGGCCGCTCGCTTGCTGTTGTCCACGGGTCGCGCAGTCGGGCAGGATGGCCGAGCGCCCCCAGCCATCCCACTCACAACGCGTAGCGCTAACCCGCGTACTTCCCGAGGTCTTGATCAAAACGGGTCTTGCAACTCGGCGCACAGAAGTAGTACGTTTGACCAGCGTAGGTACTGCGGGGTGTGGTATCGTCCACTATGACGGTCATGTGGCAGACGGGGTCAATGACTTTACCGTCTGCGTGTTCCGCACCCGATTGATTGTGGTCCATCGTGTTCATCCTCCTGAAAAATAGTCGGCAGCCCTGCTGTCAGGTCCACGACAAGCGATCCGACCCGTCCGACACCAGGGCGCCCGCTGCGGGCCCACGATTACTGGGGGCCGCAGTCATGCCCAGACGCCATGAGGACGTCCGATGTCGCGTACGTCGCGGGGTCTTTCTCGAACGCCCGCTGACACGCGGTATTGCAGAAGTAGTACGTCTGACCCGCATACTCGGTCTTTCCGGCTTCTTCGCCAATCGCGACCGTCATCTCGCAAACCGGGTCAACCGCCGTACCGGATGGCGGTGCCTCCGCCATCTCCACCGCTTTCGCCTCCGTGAGATAGCTCTCGGGGTCCTCGCGAAACTCCGCCAAACAGCTCTTGGCGCAGAAGTAATAGCTGGTGCCCTGGTATTCCGCCTTCCCCGCTTCATCGCCGATGGTCACCGTCATCCCGCACACGGGGTCGACCGCGGTTGGAGTTGGGCCCGCGGGCCGGGGTGCCTCGCCCTCTTCTGCCGCTAGCTCGGTGGCCCAGCGGTCCTCCGTGGCCGTCAGGCCCCCGAACGGATTGTAGCGCTTGAGCAGCGCCGAATTGCTGGTGACCAAAATCGAGGACACGGCCATGGCACCACCCGAGAGGACCGGTGCCAGCCAGCCCACGGCGGCTATGGGAATCAGGATGACGTTATAGAAGAACGCCCAAAACAGATTCTGGCGGATTTTCCGCATGGTCTGGCGGGACAGACGCAGGCTGGCGGGCACGCCCCGCAAGTCGCCACTCATGAGTGTGATGCCCGCAGCGGCCATCGCCACATCGGTCCCGGTGCCAATGGCTATGCCCAGGTCGGCGGTGGCCAGCGCCGGCGCGTCGTTGATCCCATCGCCCACCATCGCCACCTTGCGTCCCTCCAACTTCAGGGCCTGCACGACCTCGGCCTTTTGCGTGGGCAAGACCTCTGCCTTCACGTGGCCGGCCGGGATCCCAACCTCCGCCGCCACGGCCTCGGCCACTCGACGGGTGTCACCGGTCAAGAGATACACCGCGACACCGTCGGCCTTCAAGGCTTTAATCGCCTCCACCGCCGTGTCCTTGACGGTGTCCGCGACCGCGATCAAGCCCGCACAGGCGCCATCAACGATGACGTAGAGGGGCGTTGTGCCCTCGTGCTCCAGCCGTTCGATCACCGCATCCAGGTCGCGCACGGGGACCAGCGCATCGGCCACCGCGCGGCGACTGCCCACCATCACCGCATGCCCTGCGACCTGGGCTCGGACGCCCCGACCTGGCTCGGCCTGGAAATCCGATGCTTCCGGCACCTTTAGGCCCTGCTCCTGCGCGTAGGTCACCACGGCCCGGCCCAGCGGATGCTCGGAGGCCGCCTCTACCGCGGCCGCCCATTGCACCCAATCCTGGCCCGCGTCTGGCGCACCCGTGGATGCCATCACATCGGTGACGGCTGGCTTGCCCCGAGTCACCGTGCCCGTCTTGTCCAACACCACGGTATTGATGATCCGCGCGGTTTCTAAATGCTCCCCTCCGCGAATCAAGAGCCCGCGTTTGGCGCCCACCCCGACCCCGGCGGTGATCGCCGTCGGCGTAGCGAGGCCGAGCGCACACGGACAGGCCACCACCAAGACCGCCACCGCCGGCAATAGGGCGGAGACCATGTGCCCTGTCACCAGCCACCATAAACCGAAGGTCACGAGGGCGGCGGCGATGACGATCGGGACAAAGATCCCGGAGATGCGATCGGCCAGGCCCTCAATCGGGGCTTTTTGCGCCTGCGCCGCTTCCACGGCAGCAACAATCTGCGACAAGGCGGTGTCGCGTCCGACCTTCGTGGCCTTCACCCGTAGTGTCCCGGTTTGGTTCAAGGTGGCGCCTACGACCGGATCGCCAGCCTCCTTGGCTTGCGGCACCGGTTCACCGGTGAGCATCGACTCATCGACGTGGCTTTTGCCCGACACGATGATGCCGTCCGTCGGAATCTTTTCCCCGGGCCGCACCACCAGTTCCATCCCCGGCTCGACATCGTCAATGGACAGCGCGCGTTCCTCACCGTCGAGGACCACGTGCGCATCTCGGGGCGCCAACCCCATCAACTGCTTCATCGCCGACGATGTGGCGCCCTTGGCGCGTGCCTCGATGAGCTTGCCGAGGCTGATGAGGGTTAGGACGATGGCGGCGTCGTCGAAATACAGCGCCCGATGGGATCCCGCGAACAAGAGTCCGACACTGAGGCCATAGGCGGCGGTCGTCCCCAGGGCGACCAGCACCGACATGTTGGCGTTTTTGTTCTTTAAGTTGTGGTAGGAGTCGAGGTAATAAAACCCGCCGACATAGGCCTGCACCACCGTGGCCAACCCGAACTGCAACCACGGGTTGCCTAAGATGGGGACACCCGCAATCCGGGTCACCAACCAAATGGCCAAGGGGAGCGAAAACACGGCGCCGACGAGAAACCGAACCAGCCAGCGGCGAATCTCCTGCTGCCGGGCTTCCTGCGCTGCATCGCGTTGGGCACTCAAATCGTCGGTGGGCACGCCCCATTCTTTGAGCTGCCGCCTGACATCGGCGGGGCGGATCGACTCGGGCAGGTACGTCACCACCCAGGAGTTCGCCGAGGCCTCATACCGTGCCTGAATCACGCCGTCCAGCGTCTTGAGGCGTTCTGTCAACGTGTCCGCGCCATCCGGTTCCAGCGATTGGCTCGGTTTCAGACGCATGGTATCCGTGATCGCCTTATACCCAATGTCTTGGATTTTGGACATGAGGTCAGCCAAATTGACGGCCGTCGGATCAAACGTCACGGTGGCCTTTTCAGTGCCAAAATTGACATTGGCGTCGGCCACGCCCGGATACCGACTCAATCCTTTTTCGATGCGCAAGGCACAACTTGCACACGTCATGCCGCTGATGCCTACCTGCACGTGGGCGGTGTGACGGGTCTCGTCGGTTCCGCTCGTCGTCTGCTGCGTGCTCATGCTGTCCCTCCTTCAACCGGACTAATTCCGGTCTCGCCCGACCCGCAATGGCAGGGGGATGCTGACCCCGCGTTGCCGACCGGCTCCATCGACGGAATGCCCTTGCTGTACCGCAGTGCGGAGACCAATTCTGTGATTAAGCTTTCCCCCGATCCCGCCAGGATCGCGTCGGTAACGCACGTGGACAGGTGATTTTTGAGTAAGACCTGCTGCACGCCGTCGAGACTCGCCTGCACGGCAGCCAACTGCTTCATGATATCCACGCAATATCGCTCGCTATCCACCATCTCGGAGACCGCCTTGAGATGCCCGATGGCTGCCTTCAACCGATGGCTGGCGTCCTTCTTGTACTCGGGAATCATGTTGGCACCTCCTGATCGCAATGTCTGCCTGGTGATTCTATGGTCCCATAATACCCCACCCCCCGGGGGGTGGGTCAATAGTTTTTGCGTTCGTGACGGGGATATACCCACCGGACCACCAACTCACCCCGTGCTGGCCATGACTGACACGGCGAAGGTGCCGGAGAAGTGCTTAATCCGTCTACAATTTTCCAAGGAGCAAGTGTCGAGGTGAGATGAACTGCGTAATGCCACCACATTTCCCGCCGGTCCGCCTCACGCCGCCATACGCAAGAGGGGCTCCGCCGATCAGGGCGGCCCTGCCAGCGCGGGGCATAGCGTTGGCGCTGGCCGTTGCTGGTGGCTCGCGAACCTCTCCATTAGTTTGGCTGGCATGGCTCCGGGGGGGACTCTATCGGTGTCCACGGATGCCCGAATCCGATCTCTTTATCCGCAAGGGGTCGTGGCATATGCCAATAGCTGAGGAGGGCATCATGTCCAAGCTAATCCGCTATTATCAACCTGGGTGAACCGTCTGCGACCGGCAGATGGCGAGGATGTCTCAATGCGCTATCGCTTTTGCGGTAGGGGATGTGACGGAGAACACCGCGTGGTTTGATGAGCTATACTGCTCGCTGGTCAAATTTTCTTAACATACATATGTGTGTCATGATCAACATGGAGATCTGCGCTGGTTTTCGGGTGTTTGAGTGCGCATTTTTCATCCGTGAGCAGTATAGTAACCCCGGGACCCAGACGAGGCCGACCACCGTCATCCAATCGGATGAGCAGCACCATGTCATTGTCGGTTTTGACATCCCGAAAATCGAGCACATCGTCCAAGACCGACGGCTTGTAAGACTCGTTGCGGATATCCACACGTCTGCGTAAACCGTATACCGCCCCTCGGCTCGCTACCAATCACCGGGGTTCCGCAGCACCCATGGGCCACGCACGTCCGCATCAGCCGTCCGCGCGCTCGGTGTCCAACAAATGGTAAACCACGTCCTCAAACTCTTGTTTCGTCATAAGGCCCTGCGCATAGCGTTCGCGGGCGAGCGCCAGGAGGTCGGATGTGGCGCGGTGGCCGCTGTCACGGCGGGGATTGGTCAACGTATAACGTGATACCACCCACCCCAGCCCCGCGATCCCGAGCACCCCCCAGAGCAAGACGACCCATCCTGCACCCCCGCCCATCATCATCGGCATCAGTTTGTCCTCCTTCGCCTCCGTGAACGGCCCACTCGATTCTCTGGGACGCCGCGCCTCGGCCGTCAACGCTAGAGTATCCCAGCAGGCATGGATCTACGCCATACCCTTGTCATCCATAGCCCCGGACCATTAAGTGGAGCCTAGGACCGGATTGCGGCGGACGGGATTACCATGCGGGCCGCCGGTATCCGGGGCCCGACTTCATCACACCGCAAGAGTCGCCACCAAATCTGATATTACCAGGGTTTCCGGGATCCTTAGACGTCCATGAGTCGCAGTTTGGCGGTCCATTAGACCCCAACCTGGTGGTGTCTTCGTTCCATTGCCAGCTCTTGCACAAAGACTGCTAAATGACCTGCGATAGGAACCCACGGTTCTTTTCAAACCGACTGCACAACGATGCGAGATTCGCGGCTAGGGTGCATCCGCTTCACCCAACAACAATAAGCGAGCGTTTGTTTCTTTTATGTAACGTGGCGGTCTTTGCGCAAGAGCCGTTTTCTCGCGCCTGGTGAAGCCATCCGCGATGGGCGCGTCGTTCGCCAGGGGGAATCCTCGGCCACCCACCATTGAGCCGAGGATACTGCAGAGTGGCTTGAGGCACCAGGGCAACTGCTCTTCGTCCCGGAGATTGAGGTGGCCACCTATTGGAAGTCGCTGGCCGACACGGCCGAAGAGATTTTGCCGTGGTACCCCGATCACGGGACGATGGAGCAATACCATGCC
Organism: Bacillota bacterium; assembly: GCA_021846365.1. Classification (GTDB taxonomy): domain Bacteria; phylum Bacillota; class Sulfobacillia; order Sulfobacillales; family Sulfobacillaceae; genus JAJZXC01. The sequence goes on from JAJZXC010000055.1 coordinate 6,065, forward strand.
GAGTACAAGACAGATCTGGATCTTCATCATCGCCCCCCAGTTTTCCGGTTCCAAGGGAACGGGTTCTTGGCGCGCGTCGAACAACACATCTACCGGGCTTTGCAAGTCGTCCCGGCTAAATCGGACGACACCCGTTCCCTGGTCACGCTTGATCTGACCCATTATTTGCCATCTAAGGGTTATTCTGGCTTTGTCGGTTAATTCAGAATCATTCTGTCACGGATTCAGGCTTCATATTAATCGCCCCGTTAGTCAGATTTGACGCGGAATCTTTCGACGCGGCAGCGTTCACTTCAGGTGGCCGAATGGGAAGTTGCCACGGCCGGACTTACACCGGCTGGATGTCTTAGGTTACAAGCTGCACCGTCGCTTACAGCCGACCGCTGCCGGGAGACCTTTGGGCCTCTGGCGTCGTGTGCAATCTCCCCCAGGCGTGACTTCGGATCGTTCCGGCCCGAGCTTCCGACAAAACCCCGTTGTCTTGTGGGATTTAGTGAGCGGATCGCCAGAAAGAAGTTTTTGGATACCCCGCTTTGCGACAGCTAGAACCACGGCTGCATTTTTGTCATCACCGTCTCACCCGATTATAGTCCGCAAGAATGTGCTGTCTGCACATTCACTTACCCGAACAATCGGCTGACTCAAGCTGAGTTTTCATGTCAACGAGCACATCGCGTAAATCTCATCGAACTACCGACTTGCTTGCCTGGAGACCGCACTAATCGTGACCGACACCCGGCCTGCGGCGGGACCGATAGTGAGGAAGGTGGCCTCGATCCGAGACTCTTGATATTTCCATACCTCAACCTGTTTGGAGATTGATGCGGTGCTAGGGGTTATGCGCAGCCGAAACCCATGGGGGTAGGTCAGACTGGAGAGGTAGATCCGCGTTGGCCCGCCTGCCCTCCGGCCGGAGTATTGAAGGTGGTAGCGGCGCGTCAACGGGTTAAATTTGCTCTGTACGGCGCGGCCGCCAACAACCAGGGGATGCGGCGAGGCCATAATGGCAACCCGTACGGGGTCTGCTTGCCACCCGCCATCGGGTCCCACCAACTGCCACCGATACGCCTGCGGCCGGATCTTCCATAGCCACAGCAGTCCTCCCACTCCAAAGGCATTTTGCAGGCTGACTTGGTCGGCGAGCCAGCGGTTTCCCCTTGCAGTCGGACTGTTGCCAAACTCGCCGACCAGCCAGGGCACTCCTTCTCGCCGGGCTAGGCGCGCAGCGGCTGAATAAGCCAGTTTCAGCGACGAGATGCTTCCATTCCAAGGTGTCAGGTTGACCTTGGCCAAGGGAGTGGCCAGGTGACTATGCAGGGCGGCTTGCGCCAGCCCCAGCCCGCGGTAGGTTCCGTTATAGAAATGCGGCTCGAAAACCACTCCCTGGTGCCACCAGCGGGGCTTTGGCCAGGCCTGGTAGCCGACCATGGCCGAAACCAGGTCGGGTTCGATGAAAATCGGTTGATGGGCACCGGCCTGGCGGATGGCCTGTACCGCCCGATCATAAAACGGAAAGAGCACGCGGCCAACAAAGGTCGATGGCGGAAACAGGCCCGGATTGGGTTCGTTCATGACGTCATAGCCAGCCACCGCCGGACAGTTGCGAAAAGTGAGCGCGAGTTGTCGCAAGGCAAACACGTAATAGGATTGCATGGTATGACCGTGAACTCGATAGTTGAGCCAAAATGCGGTAAAGGCTCCCTGAACCGCCGGGTCGGTAATGTTAGCATATACCGGCCGCGTGGGCAGTCCCATCGTCTGCACCATCCAGGGCGGAAATCCGTCAGCTTCGCCCGGAAACAGGCTGGCCGCATAGCGATCCTGATGCAGGTCCAAAATCACCCAGACCCCGCTCTGCGCGGCCCACGATACGGTGCGGGCGATGGTGTTCAGGTAAGGCCGGCTGATTCGGCCGGGCGCGGGTTCCAGGCGGCTCAACGAGAGGGCCAGACGGACGACGTTCAAACCCAGGGCGTGCATCTCCCGAAAATCCGCCGCCCGCACCGGCTCGGCCTCCTGATAGCGCGGATTATACTGCACCAAGGCGTTAACGTTAGCACCCCGCAGCCAGGCCAGTTGGCCGTCGGGACCGACCACCCGATAGCCCTCTACGTGCAACGGGAACAGCACCGGGTCGGCGGCCAACGGCTTAAGCGCAAACAGCGACAGCATGGCTGCGATCCAAGGCATTTTAGCCAGAACAAACAAGCAGCGGCCACCTCCCCGAACACATTTCGCGAAGGCGGCCGAGTTTCCCTGCCCGAGACTTAGCCAATGCTTGGCATCGGCTCTAAGGACTGGCAGGTGAGTCGGCGAGTCCGAGGCGGCTTCGTAATTCCTCGATCAATAGTTGGTAGGAATCCGCGGAATCGGGTGACAAAAAGCAGATCTGGTCAAGGAAATCCTCCACCGCTCCGCGATGGCCCTCGGCAACTAAATCCGGCAAGGTTTTACCCCCGGACCAACGGTGAACCGTCTCCAGCATCACTTTGACCATCCATTCCCGGTCAACCAGGTCCTGTTCTTCAGGGGTTAGCGGTGACTCGGATTCGGCGGCGCTTACGTAATAGCCCAGGTATTTCGGTTCGACCTGATAAATCACTAGTCGGTCCTGCAACGGCGTAACTTCAGCCACGGGCTTGGGCAGTACCTGGCCCTGCGGCGCCAGAGCCCGCAAAACGGGCTCCAAGCGATCAAAGACCCTTGAAGAAAAGACGCGAATCACAATCTGTTCCATGTTGTCCAGGCGGATATCGGCCAAAATAGGATGTACCAAGACGCTGCGCTGCAATTTTTCCGAGGCAAAGGGAGTAGCATCGCCGTAATACCACCAACCAAATGCTTGGTCGGTGCGGTAGATGCAGAAATTCTCCGTTTGCGCGAGCGCGCCGACCCACTTCTTCGGATCGCGGATCAAATAGCGGTGTGATACTTCAACCTTCGGCGTCTCAGCGCGGGGAGTGCCGAATTGGATTCCCCACTCGGGCATCCGGAAGTCTGCCGGCACCTTGAAACTTTTCTTAACCTGTTTAGCCACTTGCCGACCAAGGTCCACGCGTCCTAGAGCGGGAAGGTAACTCACCGCCTGTTGGCGAGGATTGTTTCCGTTCAGCACGCGTATGGCCCCCCGAATCCATGGTTCATAAAGAGTCAAAAATCCGGGCAAATCGCCGACTAAACCGGTTACCCGAGCCTGTGCAAAACTCCGTTCGATCGCTTTCATCAGCCAACCGCGGTGGCCCGGCGAGGTGACGTAGATCACGCCAAAGGGGACGTACTCGTCGTCGATATCGCCCAGTTCTCCAAAAACAATTGTGTGCCGGCGGGATAATGCGGCGTCATCTGGTTCAAGCCGCCCCCGTCGGCCATCGAAAAGATTGGCTACCGTAACTGCTCCAGCCGAGGTTGCCTTATCCATCACCTGCCAAAGTCCGGGGCGCGTCGCCCGCCGGATCTCCGCCAAGCGTCGGACCGGTTCGCGCAGGCCCGGGGCAATCTCGGTCAGATACCGGTCTTGAACCGTTTGGCCAGAAGCATCAGTCACGTGTCGAAACATATAATCCGCCAATTCAACCATGTCGGTATCGGTGAAATTCACGGACTGCAATTGGACCGAGATGGATTGGCCCGGCGCGGCAAGAATACGTTCAGTAGCCTCCAGATAACGATGGACGACGGCATCTTGTTTGCTTTCGGCAAAGCGTTCAACAACGTAGGCCGCTACGCTGGCCATGTACTCTTGTCTGGCTTCCTGGTAATGGCTGGTGTGGGCGGTGATTTCATCCGGCATAGCTAATCAATCCCTCTTGATCGCGTTGATGTGGTAATACCTACCGCCAAGGCCAAGATCCAAAAACGTCACCCTTGGTGGTTAACCCCGAACAATCTTTCTAGATGGTACCGAAACCGGTCGGAAATTGCTAGCTGTGAGAGATGAATTGTTGTCGCTTGTCCTACCACCGTTCTTTCCCACCATGATTTCCGTCAAAGTGAGCTTTCCGCGACTATGTTCTCGGCAGGTTGGAGGTCGCTCGCAACTTCGAGGAGAGGTGATGGGAGATATGCTCAAAACCCAAACCGGAGAGGATTAGTTCCTCGGCGGTGGAAACATTACGCGTATGATGAGCATGGTGGGTAGGATTTATCCGGTCTTAGAGCCGAACCATCGCGGAGCCATAACTCGCCGCGCTCCGACACCGACTCAACGGCGGGGCCAAGATCTCAGGGACTCGCGCCGCCCGGAGTTAAGCCCCCGGCCGCCTACCAACAAGTCGTGGCCACCCAGCTGGCTGCGAAAAGTTTACTGATCGCAGGCTCGCGTCGTGAGACCGAAAGAAGGTGAAAGCAGCGGACGGCTATCTGCACTTGGAATGGAGCTATCTCAAGGCAGCCGGGGTGGGAATTCGCCAGGAGTCGGATCGGATGTGGCGTTTTTTTCAGCCCTGGCTGCCCAGGGACGAGGATCTAAATGCCATTTGGTATCACCCCAGCGCAATGGCCAGGAAGGGTTTCGCAGATGCCCTGCGCCGCACCGCACCCGGTGTCCCGCGCTGCCTCGAATGGCCGGCGGTCGAAGGTTCTGGCTTGCCGGTCCCCTCGCTGTTGGCAGACTGGATTGAGGACGAGGTATGGTGGATGGTCGGACGAGCGGTCGACTTGCCCCCCATTGCCCATCTCATCATCCGGCCGGTGGCGCACCCCGCACAACGATCTGATTACCTTGGCCTGTGGCAGGATGCCTTCGGTAGCTGGCGGCCTGATCTCCTCACTCAGCGCCTGCAGCTCGCCGGGTGCAACCTCAACCAGCCAGGAATGGGTGCTCAATTGGCCTACTGGGGAAACGTGCCGGTGGGAGCTTGCGACTTCTTTCACGAGCGCGCCAAGGTTCGGGTAGAAAATCTCTGGGTGGATCCCGCCTATCGCGGCCACGGAGTCGGATCTCGTCTGTTGGCCGCGGTTGGCCTGCCGGCCTCGACCACCCTGGCCGCGATGCGAGCAGACCCCGACCTTTTTTCTTTTTATGATTCGGCTGGCTTTAGGCGCCTAGCCTGCCAAAGATTGTGGATGAACCCGGAATGGTAACCACGGCCCGCGGGCAGGATGAACTAAAAGCAGGCCCGGGCACGCTTAACCGACCCAGAGAGGAGGAGCCAATGGCCGCTGACGCCCGCCGTCCACCGACCTCGACCATGGCGAATACCCCTCCCACGTGGCGCATGGCGGTGGCAGTCGGGTTGCTGAGTCTGACCCTCCGGCTGCTGATGTGGCGAGTGGGTCTGGGGCTATATGAGAACCTACCCGCGCATTCCCCCCTGATGCCCGCACGGTTCCCCTATGCGCCCACCGCCCTGCGGATTTGGGCCAACTGGGATGGCCGGTGGTACTTGAGCATCGCCCATCTTGGCTATCAGGGAAGGCCGCTCGCCACCGCGTTTTTCCCTGCCTACCCCGTGCTGTTGAGCATTGCCGGGGGATCTGTGGCAGCCGGCCTGTTCATTGCCTGGGGGGCCTATCTAATCGGCATGGTCTACTTGTGGCGGCTCGCCGCCGACCGTTACGGGCACACTGCGGCGTGGTACAGCATAGTCGGATTGGCGGCCTTCCCCGATGCCTTTTTCTTTGGAGCCGTATACTCGGAATCGCTCTATGTTGCCCTGGCCGCGGCCACCTTGTATTACGCAGGACGCCGGCGATATGGATGGGCGGTTGGGACGGCAGCGGCGGCGAGTGCTACCAGCGTCTATGGGACGCTTTTGACTCCGGCCCTGATCATCGCCATGCTGAGAGACGGCGCTAGCCGTCGCCACTGGTGGTCGGCGCTATTGGTGGCACCGGCGGGGCTGTGGGCCTACATGGCCTTTCTGACATTCCGTTTTGGCCATCCCCTGCTTTTCGACCGGGTGCAAAGTTACTGGGGCCGGCATCCAGTTCCGCCCTGGATCGGATTGGAAATGGCCGCCCGAGCGGCGTGGCAATCGCGGTGGATCATTACCCAGGCGCCCTGGTGGCCCGTCAGTCCGGCCGCCGACCACGCCATCAATGGCCTCAATTTCTTGGTCTTTCTGTTCATCTTGGGGATTTGGGCAGCATGCGCAGCCGGTGCACCGTGGGAGTGGAGGACATATTCAACTCTGGGCGTCTTGCTGCCGTTGTTGGCGCCATCCCGAGGCGAACCTTTGATGTCATTCCCCCGCCTCGCGCTCATGCTGATTCCCCTCTGGGCAAGTCTCGGTTCGCGCTTGGCACGTCGGCCTGGATTGCTGATCGCGTACCTGGCCCTGGCCGGTCCCTTAGAGATATGGTGCATGGCACGCTTTGTAGCCTTTCGTTGGGTTGCCTGAGATTGGTCCTGCTGACCCCCCCTCTATAGGCTTCACCAAGTGCATTTCATCTCCCAGCGGCAGAACGCGTTCACATCCGTTACAATGAAACGCGAATAACACCCCGGTTTTGGGTGCGGCGGAGGTGACGGTATGTCCAATTTGCGCTGGCTCTATACGGTACGGGCCTTCCGCAGCTTCACCACCGCCTTTCTGACCGTGGCCTTCCCCTTGTATCTGGCCCAAGGCGGGTATTCTTCGGCCAAGATTGGTTGGACGCTGACGGCCTCGGGATTTCTCACCGGGTTGCTGGTGATTGGGGTGGGTATTGGCGGCGACACCTTGGGTCGACGACTGGTCATTATTGTCTTGGGGGTGCTGTCGGTGGTGGGCGCGGGGTTGCTGGCGGTGACCGATGCCTTCTGGGTGGTGGTGCTGGCCAGCGGCCTCGGCGGCGTAGGGCGCGGAGGGGGAGCAGGCAGCGGGGGATCTTGGGGACCAGTTTTTCCCGCCGAGCAACCCCTGCTGACCGCCTCTGTGACCGACCAGAACCGAACCGCGGCCTTCGGCAAAATCTCCTTTATCGGAGTCATCGCGGGGGCGGTGGGTTCCCTGGTGGCCGGTCTGCCCGATCTTCTGCACCAGGCTGGATGGAGTTGGAGCGGAGCCTATCACGTGTTGTTTGCCTTGGCCGCTCTGCTTTCCCTGGGTATGGTGGCGGCCACTTTGCCCATTCGCGAAGTCAAAACCGAAAGCCCGACCGAAAGCGCGGCTTCCCCTCCGCTCTCGCCCTGGCAGCTTACGCGACGGCTGGCGTTGACCAACGCGTTAAACGGCCTCGGCTTTGGTTTTTTGGGGCCTCTACTCACCTATTGGTTTTATCTCCGTTACCACGTCGGGCCGGCTCAACTGGCCGTCCTCTATACACTGGTGAATCTGGTGAGCGCCTTGCCCTATTTGGGAGCGGCCCGCTTGGCCGCCCGTTGGGGCTCGGTGCGGACGATTACAATAACCCGCACCCTGGGTCTGATAAGTCTCTTGGCGATGGTCTGGACGCCGAGCTTTTGGCTGGCAGGAATGGCCTATGCCTTGCGCATGGCGTTGAACTCCCTGGGCATGCCAGCGCGACAATCGTTCGCCATGGGCGTATCTGATGAGCGCTATCGCAGCCGGGTGTCGGCTTTCAGTCAATTGCCCTCACAGGTCACGGCCATGGTCTCGCCGGCGATTGGGGGGTCGTTGATCGATTCCATGATCAATATCCCCATCTTTGGCGCCGTCGTATTTATGGGCGCCAACGTGGTCGCCTACTGGTTTGCCTTTCGCCGTGTCAAACCCCCGGAAGAGCAACCGAACAGCGTCACTTCAGAAACCAGGGCGTGACAGCGCTCGCGCCTACCAAGGCACAAACTGAGCATGTCCGGCGCCGCTGTCCGCCAGTCTTTCAGCCCGCCCGCGATTGTCTTTTTCCTTGGCGGCAGCACCGTTGGCCGACGGAAGATGCTGGCTCACCGGGTTGACTGATGGACACCGTCGAACCGGTTGGCAACTTTCTCAGACGACTGCCACGATATTCCTGCCCCAGCGAGTGACGCAGAATGGTACGGCGACATACTCGTTAGTGGATAGGATGGAGGATGATTGGGCGAAGGTAACGCTCGTCCGGCTCGGAATCTCAGCAACAGCAGGCTTTACCACCAGATTATTTCCAAACTCTATAGGTCGAAAAAACTTGTGGTATTATTCTGCTGAGATGAGTGGCCGTTTGTTCTTTTCTAGAAATGGAAAGCGGGGCGAGCGTATTGCATTATTTCTTGGGTGTGGTCATTCTTGAGAGTCTCAAAGAGCCCGGCGTACTTGACCATCGGGCGACAATTATCGAAGAGTCGAACATCGCGGCGCCTCCTGGCGACCCGTATCCCGTCTGGAGTCGGCGACTCGTCCGGGTGCCGGCCGAATCGATGTGGGCCCTGGCTACGGATATCTCGCACCACATGACCGAGGATTTTTACAACCATTTTGTGGACGACACGACACTCGTGGTGGTCTTTAAGAGCCGATATTTTGTCTTGGACAAATTCGATAAGACTACTTGGCAACCGATGGTCGAGTACGGAAAGACCGTTCGGGTTGGCCCTGAGTGGACATCGAGTATTCCGATCACAGCCGAATTTTGACCCAGTTAGCGATAGACGGTGTTCCGCGACCGAGCAGGAAGGCGCGGGTGCCCATTAGCCCGCGGATACATGACCGACCCCAAAGTTCGACCTGCAGGACTGCAACTACCGCGGGTATGTCATGAAACTCTTGCCCCTTCGCTGCCTGATTCACCGACGACTCCGGGAGGACTCGACCTCCGGCGTCTTGTGCAATCTCCCCAGGCGTGACTGCGGATGGTTCTAGCTCTAGCTTCTCACCAGTTCGCGTGATTTCGTGAGATTTACTAAGCGGATGGCCGAAAAGAAGATGTTTGATAGCCCGACTGAACGAACTGCACAGCGCGCGTGAGCAAGACTGATGGAAGCGTTGGGCCGGCAAAGTGCCTTTTGGGAGTTGGGAACAGCGACCAGTGAGACTCAGGCCGTTCTGTGCCCGACGGCCGCATCCAAGCGGCCACTCTATCGAGATCGTAGTAAATCGTAGTCAGGCCGCCAGCCGGTCGCGCAGCAAAGCGGACTCGGTCGAGTCTGGCCAACTCTGGGAGTCTTCCACCGTTTCCTGCACCAGTCCAAAGGTAGCCTCAAACTCCCGACGATGGCGCCGTCGTTTCTCGGGTCCTACCCAACCCCGACGATGAGCGTGCCCGTCAACTCAGCGCATTTGTCTATGTCATGTCTTGCCCTAGT
>JAJZXC010000056.1 GCA_021846365.1 Bacillota bacterium
CCCAGCTATACTGCTCACGGATGAAAAATACGCACTCAAACACCCGAAAACCAGCGCAGATCTCCATGTTGATCACGACACACATATGTATGTTAAGAAAACTTGATCAGCGAGCAGTATAGCACAGCCAGGACAATACTCGGTCCGGCGAGACCTCACTAGGCAAAATCCCATAAAGCCGAGGCGGATAGGTCCGCTCTATGGAGCGGATAGTCACCATATATTCGATCGATGGCTCGTTCCCTGTTACACTTTCGGAGCACCTGGATGGCGACGGTGTCCGAAGCCCCCCACTCACCGCCCGGGACAGGAGGCCTTTCAATTGACCAGCGTTGCAGCGCATGGGCAATTAATCGCCCAGGGGTGCCGGTACTGCTGTTTATTGCCGCCGGGTTCGCCTTGCGGCGACGCCTGGCGGTCGATTTGCGTCCCGTCTCAAGATTATCGCTATATGTCTTCAGTCCTGCCCTGGTGCTTGGATCGCTGGCCGCGCCCAGGTTGTCCCGGCACGACATTATCGGCATCGTCGCTTTTGCCGTCATCATACTGGCGGCATCCCTCACGGTCAGTCGCCTAATCGGGAGGCTGGTCCATGCCCGAGCACCTGAACAATCCGGTCTCGACCTCACCACTGTATTTGCCAACTCTGCCAACCTGGGGCTGCCGATGGTGGCCTTCAGTCTAGGCCAGTCTAGCCTGCACGCGGCGGTCATCTTCGTGTTGACGCAGATCGTGGCCGTCAATACCCTCGGGGCGTATCTGGCCGGGCGCAGCCGCGGCGATCCCCGGCGGGCGTTCCGGCGCATGATTCGTCTTCCTTCCTTGTGGGCCATGATGGTCGCCGTTCTGTTAGCGGCGCTGCACCTTCACCTTCCCAGCAGTCTCCTGAATGCGGCCACATTTGGCGGACAAGCCTACGCTCCCACGGTTTTGGTGGTACTGGGGGGAACCCTGGCCGATTGGCAAAAAGGCGACTTAAAACGTGCCCTGCCCTGGATTAGCGCTGTCGTGCGCCTGATGCTGATGCCCGTTATTGCTGTACTCATTGTCCATCTTCTGAACATAACCCCGGATACGGCCCGAGCTCTAGTCCTGCAAATAGCCATGCCGGTGGCGGTCAACGCCCTTATCCTCGGGCAGGAGTTTGACGCGGTTCCTAACCAGGTGGGCCAAGCCATCGCGGTTTCAACGCTGGGCGGCATCCTCACCCTCCCCGCTTGGCTCTGGTTGCTGCCGCGAATTCACTAATCCCGCCGGTCCACGTCCGTTGGGAACCTTGCCTACAGACCAAGACCAGGACGGTCCCGAACTAAGGGGAGCTGGCGGCATGTTGCCGGATGGAGATGACACCAAGGCGTGGCGACGACGAATCGACGCGTCGAGTGCTTTCCCGAGCCAAGAATAGGCACGTCATCAATCCGCTCCGGACGACACGCTTTCTCCGCCACGTCCCCTGGGATCCCCCAGGGGACGTGGCGGCTTCCGCTATTCTACGGGGATATCGTGCAGTCGTTCCTGCAACCGCTGCAGTTCCGCCTTCAGTTCGGCGACGACCGTCTGGTAGGCCGGATCGTCGTAGCGGTTATGCAGTTCGTAGGGATCTTCCTGCAGGTCGAACAGTTCCCAGGTCTTCGGCGTCGGCCGGTCGTGCGCCCCCGCCGCTCCGAGGGCTTCCCCGTAGTAGTAAATGAGCTTGTGGCGCTCGCTGCGCACGCCATAGTGTGCCCATACGTGATGCGGTTCATCCAAATGCATCCAATATCGGTAATACATCGTCTTTTGCCAGTCAGGCGGCGTGCTTCCCCCCAACAGCGGGCGCAGACTCGTTCCTTGAAACGTTTCCGGAATCCCGACCCCGGCCAAATCCAAAAAAGTGGGGGCAAAGTCCACGTTGAGCGCCATCGCCGAACAGTGCGATCCCGGCGCCACCTCGCGCGGGTACCGCACCAGAAGCGGCATCTTAAGCGATTGTTCGTACATGAACCGTTTATCGTACCACCCATGGTCGCCCAAAAAGAAGCCCTGGTCGGAGGTGTAGACCACCATCGTGTTCTCGCTCAGTCCCTCGGCGTCCAGATAGTCGAGCAGCCGGCCCACGTTGTCGTCAATCGACGCCACGCAACGCAGGTAGTCCTTGATGTACCGCTGATACTTCCACTCAGTTTGTCCCGCCGGAGTAAGCCCCGCCGGCATCGGACGCTTGAGATCCTCGGCGTTCAAGTCGCGGGCAATCCGCATGTGCGCGGCTTCCGCCGCCGGGCGGGTCGCATAGTCATCATCAAACGTCGGCGGCAGGGGCAGATCTACATCCTCGTACAACTGAGCGTGTTTGGCGTCCGGCAGCCACGGTCGGTGGGGCGCCTTGTGATGGCACATCAGGAAAAAGGGCCGCTCGGGATCGCGGCGGCGCAGCCAGTCCAGACTGAGATCCGTGATGATGTCGGTGGCATAGCCGGGAAACACGCGGCGGTGGCCCATCTCATACATCGGAGGATCGAAATACTCGCCCTGGTCGGGCAGCACACTCCAGTAATCGAATCCGGCCGGATCCCAGCGCCGGCCGTGACCGAGATGCCACTTGCCGACAATGGCGGTCTGATAGCCGGCTGCCCGTAGCAGCTGGGGAAAGGTCAGCACGTGGTGATCAAGGTGGTCGGCGAGGGTGAGGACGCCGTTTTCGTGGCTGTACAAACCGGTCAGAATCGTGGCCCGGCTGGGGGTGCAGATAGAATTGGTGCAAAAGCAGTGGTCAAAACGCATGCCTTCTTGGGCAATGCGGTCAAGCTGCGGGGTCTGGTTGATCCGGCTGCCATAGGCGCCAATGGCGTGGGCAGCATGGTCGTCGCTCATGATATATAAGATGTTGGGCCGCTGATCGGGCACGGTAGACTTCATCCTTTCTCTTTGAACGATCTGCAAACTCCCGGCGGGCAAGACTTACCCGCCGCTAGCCTTCGGGGGAATGCAAGGTAGCCAGGAACTCGGCCAGGGGAATGCGCTGGGTGAGCACATCCAATGCACGCCGATACATGGGTGAAGGAATTCTGCCTTCCAGTAGCGGGTCCCCGGTCAGGCGCATCCAATCGTATAAACGCGGCAAGAGCTCGGACAGTACGGTCATGCCGTCCGTTCCGGCCAAATTATCGCGCTCAAGCGGATCGGTCTCAAGATTGAACAATTCAAGATAGCGGTGGGGGCGGGTCAGTTCCCGCCGAATGACCGCATAAGCGGGGCTTTCCTTGGCATCGATGGGCACGTCCGCAGTATCATAGGTGTCAAAGTGCACAATCAGCTTATGGGTGTCCGTGCGAACGGCGCGAATAGGATCATAGACGGTGTGATAGGTCTTTTCGGCGTAAATCTCCTTCCTCGGGGTTGAGGTGTGGCCGCTCAAAAGGGGCCAAAAACTGTGACCTTGCAGAGTACTCGGCTGGGAAATACCGAGCGCCTGAAGAATCGTGGGCACTATGTCGACGTGGCTGATTAGGGGGTCCAGCACGCGTCGGCTTGGCAGCGCGGCTGTCGGCCACTGCATAATCAAGGGGACTTCAATGCCCGGATCATAGAGCGTGCCCTTGGCTCGGGGAATATCGATGCCATGGTCAGACGTGAATATCACCCAGGTGTCGCGGCGCAGTCCGGTTGCGTCGAGCCGACCCACAATCGCTCCCACCTGTTCGTCAACGGCACGGATTTCGCCTTGGAATTCGGCCATCTCCTCGTCACTGCCGGGATACGGTGGAAGCCACCGCAAACGCTCGGTGCCCAGGTTCCAATCGGGGGGATGCTTACCCCAAGGACGGTGCGTATCGCCAAACGCAATCTCCAGGTAAAACGGCTTGTTCGAACCCGTGCGCGCCCGCTCCTCAAGCCACCTTACGGCGAGCGGGCCGGCCACTTGGCTTTGCCCGCCGAGATGCCATTGGTCGAAGCCCAGTTCGGGAATCCTCTCATCGGTCGTGATATGTTGAAATCCAATCAAGGCGGTGTCATACCCTTGTTCGTGCAAGTGGCGGGCCAAATGCGTTTCGCTCGCTGGCAGTTGCCATCCGAACTCGCCGTGCGACAAACCCATCACGCCTGCGGAGTGGGGGTAGCGGCCGGTGGCAAGCGCCGCTCGCGCCGGTGAACATTGTGGCGCCGTGCTAAACGCCTGACTGAATCGAACCCCCTGAGCCGCCATCGCGTCCAAATGGGGGGAGCGAACGGTGCGCGCGCCATAACATCCTAAATGCCTCCCCAAGTCGTGCGTCGTGATCAGCACAATATTCGGCTTTGCTATGGGTGATCCTCCTCTCGTCTCCGATTCCCTCGGCAATCTCGCAATAACCAAATTGCTGGTACCGAGTACCGGTCCTCTGCTCGCCGCGGCCGCCCCGGGTGAACCAGATATCCGGCCAACCGCGCTCAACCCGTGGTCGCCGGGAGCGCAATCCGCCGACAGCATCTGGCCAAAAACGGCAAACTTGGCGCGCGCTTAATTTCATCTGATTGATTAATTGACCGCAAGCCAAGCGCAGCATCTTCACTCTGCCCGTACACCGCCGATAAGCCGCTTCCCGCATCCCACCCTCGTCGCCTATGAATATGCTCCATGTGTACGCCGTGCCCCCTGCCCTGTACCCGCGTACGCCTTTGGCCGTACACCATACCTGGGGGAGTCGAACCCCAACTTTGACCATAACAGTATGCTTCGACGACCGACTGGCAGCCGCAAAAGCCGGAGCGATATTCGATTGGCGACTACACCAACGGCATGTTCAATCGGCTAGGTCGACGTGCCAGCCCACACCTTGAATCTCTATGTCCAGGCGGCGGTGCTGATCAAAAATGCGATCGGCCGCCTGACGCAATTCGGCGACATCGGTCGTCGCCACATAGCGGATTTCCTGGCGGCCAAACCGTTCTCGCTGTCCGCCGGCGACATTGGCGGATTCGGTGGCCATCATGTGGAGGTGTTTTAGTCGGTCCCGGTCGGCCAATGCTTCCATGAGCGTGATGCCTGACGGCAGGCGAGCGGTCATGTTGGTGCGGTTGATCCTAACTACCAGGTCTCGCCATTGGTCCATGGCGGAGACCAAGGCATTCCACAGTTCGGCCGGGCTCTCGGGGGGAACATCGCCTTCCTGCACGACCACGGCGTGTTGATAACGCTGGCTCAGCGTCTGAATTTTGTCTTTTATTGATTTTCGCTCGGCTAACGCCTCGGCTAATTTCACGGCAACCGGCCCTCCCATCGCCCCTTCTCTGCTTTTCCTCGCCAGACTCCATATCGCTAGCCCGGTTCCCAATCAGTATAGAATAGGAACGGCGATCAGACAACGCCTAGAACGGTTTGGTTGTGCGACAATGTCAGCATCGAGTATGCGGTGGGGCGGGGCGGCGCCAAGGGCCAGAATGCCCACCGCCGCGAGGAAGGGGACCAGCAATCATGGCCAACAAGAATGCGCCGATGGGAGTCGTATTTGACCTCGATGGAACCTTATATCTGGGCGAAACCGTGATTCCAGGCGCACCCGGCGCGGTTGCCGACTTGCGAGCCAGAGGAGCACGTCTCCGTTTCGTGACCAACAATCCCCGCAAGAGCCGCGAGGCGTATGCGGCCAAGCTTACCCAACTGGGCATCCCGGCGGCGGCGGAGGAGGTGTTGACCTCCAGCAATTTGATGGTCCGATATATACAAAGATCGACCCCGGCGACATGGGGCAGCCTGCTGGTAGTCGGCGAAACTCAGTTGCAACAGGAACTGCAAGCGGCCGGGTTCGAGTTAACCCGCCAGGCCCCGGCCGGGACGGTGGTCGTCAGTTTCGACACCACTCTCACCTACCAGGTACTAACCCAGGCGTTTCTCGCCCTTCGCGGCCAAGCCAGATTTATCGCCACCAATCCCGACGTGTACTGCCCCACCCCGGAAGGCGGGCTTCCCGACGCCGGTGCCCTGATCGCCGCTCTGAAAGCCGCAACCGGTCGCAGTCCCGAGATGATCGTGGGCAAGCCGTCCGACTTTCTGGCCTCTGAGCTGTTGCAAGAATTCGGCCTGCCCGCGGATCGCATCTTGGTGATCGGGGATCGGCCGGAAACGGATGTCGTCCTCGGTCGCCGAATGGGAGTGCGCTCACTGCTGGTGGAAACGGGGGCGAATAAACCTGCCCGGCTGCCCCGCCAATACCTGCCCGACGCCCGGCTCGATTCGATCACGAGCTTAACCGGATATCTGGACCGCATCGGCTGGGGCGAGAGGTAGAGCGCATACGGCAACCCCGCTATGCAGGATCTCTCTGCCGTCTGTCGATTAGCCTGATCACGCCTCCCGCGGGGCGCGTATACTTGAACGCATGCCCGCACTTTCCCTTCCCAGGCGAAGCCGGGAGAGGGTCAAGCGGGCGAGCCCGTAGAGCTAGGCATTTCCGCGTTTTTGTTCTACAATTAGACTATGGGGCAGGAACGATCCGAATCGACGCCCGGGGAGATCGGTGTAAGGCGCACGGTGCCTAACGGCCCGGCGCAGCCGATCATAGAACCAGGAACTTTCGGGAGCGATCCCGCAAACCCCCGCCTCAGCGTAGCCAGGCGGTGGGAGAGTTCATGCAGGAGCCTGCGGCCGGCTGAGTATCGGGCGGATTCGCTTTGTGCAGGAGCAATCGCATTCGAAAGGAGCGAAACCCTGGTTCAAGCGCCGGAGGCTTTCACGGTAAGAAAACGTTTATACCTGGATGTGCCCAGGCGAACCAGGCAATCATGAGCAAGGCCAAGATTATTGCCCACATGGGATGGCGAGCGCGCTATCCCGAAAATACCTTAGCAGCCTTCCAAAAGGCATTGGAACTCCCCGTTTTCGGCATTGAGTGCGACGTGCGGCTCACGGCTGACCGAGTGCCGGTGGTGATTCACGACGCGACGGTTGATCGCACCACCGACGGCACTGGCAAGGTCTCCGAACTGTCCTTTAGCGACTTGCGCCGGCTCAACGCCTCGGTCCACGCAGATTATCCCCTTGACCATTGTCCCATCCCCTCCCTCACCGAAACCCTCGCCTTGTTTAGCCGTTTCCGCAGCGAAGATGGCCTCTTCGACCTTGAGCTTAAGGTCCCCCAAGGAGCAGCGGGAGAAGAGGGCGGGGCGCTCGTCGACGCCGTGCTGAAGGCTCTGGAGGAGTTTGCTCGCCTTGAGCGTCAAGTCATGTTCACATCCTTTGACGCCGACTGCCTGTCCTATTTAAAAATCGTCCGTCCGACCGCAGCCGTGGGGCTGTTGGCCGATAGCCCGCACAGCGCGCCCTGGAAACTGGCCAGAGGTCGCGGCTTTTCCGCGGTGCTGCTCAATCATCAACACGTCGACGAGGGGATCGTGGCCAGCTGTCGGCAGGAAGGTCTGACGGTGGCAGTCTGGACCGTGGACGATGCCCGCCAACTGCGGCGATTTGCCAACGCTCACGTGGACCTTTTAATCACCAATGCCCCGGATGTGGCTTTGGCCGTTCAGTCGTGCTTCCCATCTTGAGCCGGAGGCATAACGGCACCGGCAGATCGGGGCGACGGACGCCCCCGAAACTTGACCTCAGCGCGGTGGCCGAGGATGAGGGTAATGATAGTCTATGACCGTGCCGGCGTGAATGAGGAAGCCCCGATCGCCGTCTACTGTCAAATCCGTGCGGCCTGCCCGGGGCAAAAGGCTCAGCAGACGGACCCCACCCCCAGCAATTTCGACGGCGCTCCCATCACCGGTCTCCATCATCGTGTGCGCGATCAGATCGTAGCACTCGACCCGGTCGCCCAGCGCCTCCCATCCCACCCGGCGCGCCTCGGGCCAGGGATTATATATCAGGCGGGTGGAGGCCGCCGGGGCCAGAAAGTCCGACGCGCCCACGTCCATGGCGAGCACATAGGGATCGCTGGTGGGCCTCAGCAGTCTGCTCAGCCAGGCAATCACCGCCCCCCCATACACGGATTTGTGACCAAAGAAGTCGCCACTGGCATAGGGGACGATGCCCTGATGGCAGCGATGCAGCGTCTCATAGGGGACCGCGGCCGACAGGTCGGGACGGCTCTCGGCGCCGGCGCCCAGGTGGCCGCCGAAAAACCAGCGGGCATTGCTGGCCACGTTCAGCACGTAGGCTGCCACCGTCTCGGCCAGTTGAGGCCAATACCGCACCATGGGCAAGACGTAGGCCGGGGGGAGCAGCGACTCCAAGCTGTAGGCGGTAGCCGAGGCCTCCTCACGGGAAAAGCCGCGCCATCCTCGCATCAAGCCGTCGATCGCGGCCTGGCCCCAGTTTCCCGTAAACAGGGGGCCGTCGACCGGATCCAAAATGCGCCTCAGAAAGTCGTCGACGTCCAAGTCTTCACCGGTCGCGGCCATCCGGGCGGCGGCGAGCGCCGCCATCGCTCCGTTGGACACTTCATACCACGGATTGGCGGCAAACGCCTGATAGCGGTCAAGGGCGATTAGCGCCTCACGGTAGAACGCCGCTTCGCCGAAGAGCTCCCAGCCAGCCAGCATGAGGTATCCGTAGCCACCAATCGAATCCGGCTGGCGAAATGCATCGCGGTCGGCGAACGGCCGCTGGCGGCGGAAGTCGAAACCCTGCGCATCAAAATCATAGTCGACTCGGCGGCCCAGATCGCGGATCCGCTCGAGGCTGGTCCGCAAGCGGCGGCCAAGCCAGGGAGTGCCCGTCATTCGCGAAATAGCGACAATGAGGGCGTTTACATGCATCAGATACCAATACTCGGTCCGATCATCGTCGCGCCCGTTGCAAAACAGTCCCCACTCGGGCCGGAAGTAGGCGTTGAGACCGGGCAGCCAGTCGGCGGCGGACTTTCCCCCCAGCAGTCGGCCTACCGTCATGCCACCCAAGGTGATCAATTCGTGGCGATCCGGGTCCCCTTCAAGAAAGGCGGTGAAGTGCAGGCCCCCATCGGTGCGCTGCGTCACTCGGCTGTCGGGATCGGTCACCGCGGCGTCAAAAGCGACCGCCAGCGATTGCCAGTCAAGCGGAGGCAGGAGCGGCCGCGGCCAGCGCGGCAACGGATGCGACATGCGAAACCTCCTAATCTTTCAGCTAGACCGGCTCAGCCCTGGACTCCGGTCATCAAAATCCCCTGGATGAAATAGCGTTGGGCAAGAAAGAAAATCACCACCATCGGCAGCATGATGACCGTGGAGGCGGCCATAATCAGGTTCCATTGGGTGTGAAAGATGCCCTGAAATTCCGACAAACCCAATTGCAGGGTATATAGCTTTTGGCTGTTCAGGTAAATCAAGGGCGCCAGAAAATCGTTCCACGCCCCCTGAAACGAGAAGACCGCCACCGCGGTCAAGGCGGGCTTGGAGAGGGGAAGGTAAATGCGCACAAAGATGGCCCACTCGTTGGCCCCGTCAATATAGGCGGCATCCGTAAGCTCGCTCGGAATGCCCATAAAGAATTGGCGAATCAGAAAGATGTAAAAGGCTGACCCGAAGAATGCGGGCACGGTCAGGGGAGCAAAGCTGTTTATCCAGCCCAGCTTGTAAAACAGAATGAACTGGGGCACCAGCAAGATCTGCCCCGGCACCATCAGCGTGGCCAGCATGACCAGAAACAGAACGCGGCGGCCAGGAAACCGAAACCGGGCAAAACCGTAGGCGACCATGGCGCTCGCGAACACGTTGCCCAACGTCGTCAATCCCGCAATCACCAACGTATTGAAGGCAAATCGACCGAAGGGCAGGGTGGTCAGCGCGCGGGCGAAATTGCCCCACTCGGCAGGGTGCGGGATCCACACCTGGGGGAAAACGAAGATTTCGTCGGTCGGTTTGAGCGCG
The DNA here is from genome assembly GCA_021846365.1 of Bacillota bacterium. Classification (GTDB taxonomy): domain Bacteria; phylum Bacillota; class Sulfobacillia; order Sulfobacillales; family Sulfobacillaceae; genus JAJZXC01. The sequence goes on from JAJZXC010000056.1 coordinate 9,805, forward strand.
CTGGTGACCAGCCAGAACAATGGGATCAAGAAACAGACCGACGTCCCCACCAGCAGGAGATACACCACCGCCCGCCCCAAGCGGTCGGCCGCCTGCCGCGAGAGTCTTGCCTGGCGGGATGAGGACTTCCTTCGTGCCCGCGATGCCAGGGCCATCATGATCGATCCCCTCCCCCGTAATACACCCAGAGCGCCGAGCTCTTGAAGACCAGCAGCGAGAGCATCAGCACGATGAAGCAAAGGACCCAGCCCAAAGCGGAAGCGTAGCCCATTTGCAGTTCGCTGAACCCTTTTTGATACAGATACAGGGAATAAAAGAGTCCCGCGTTGCTCACCCCGGCCCCGCTTCCGATGCCTTGGCCCAGCACATAGGCCTGGGTAAAGTAACTGAACGCCCCTACGATGCCCATCACCAGGTCGAAAAAGAGCACCGGGGAGATCATGGGCAGCGTGATGTTCCAGAATTTTCGCCCCACGCCGGCGCCGTCCAGCACGGCGGCCTCGTAGAGCTGTTGGGGAACATTTTGCAAGCCGGCCAGAAAGATCACCATCCAGGTGCCCACTCCCCAAATGCTCATCACCACGTAGGCGGGCACCGTCCATTGCGGGGCAAGCAGCCACTGCGGCTGAGGCAAGCCCAAAAACCCCAAGGCCTCATTGAGGATGCCGTACTGGGGATTCAAGATCCAGTTCCACAGCACCGAAATCGCCACCGGCGGCAACAGGGCGGGGAGATAAAAGAAGGTCCGAAACCAACGCATGAAGCGCACGCGCTGGTTTAACAGCAAGGCCATGGCCAAGGCGATGATCAGATCCAGGGGCACCGAGAGCACGGCATAATAAAACGTCACCTGAAGGGCCTGCCAAAAGTTGGGGTCGGACAGCATCGTCCGGTAATTCTGCAAACCCACAAAGGTGGGCGGCGTAAGCAAGTTGTAGTCGGTGAGGCTCAAATACCCCGAAGCGATGAGCGGCCCGGCCATGAAGACCAAGAGGCCGATAAGCCAAGGAGAAATGAAAAAATATCCCATCGCGGTTTCATGCCGCCGCAAACTGTGCGCTTTCCGGGCCACCGGATGCTCCCTCCTTGCGCATAAGCTGGTCACGGCCGGTCGACCCGGCCGGCCGTGTTCATACCATCCTTCCGCCTATTTCGAAGCCTTGACCATGGTGTTGAGCGCCTGCTCGGCTTTTTGCGCGGCCTGCTGGACGTTCATGGTTCCCAACAAGATAGGGTCGTAGAGGTCGTTGGTCTCGATGTTGTAGTACTGAGTCATGTTCTTCAGGGGTCTGAGAGGCCGGGCGTACTTCATCGAATCGAGGATGATCGGCACCCGCACGGGAGGAATGTGTCCGTGGGGCGCGCTGCTGACATAAACCGAACCCAGTTTGGCGGCGTACGACTTGACCGGCGGGACCACGTGGGTATGCGCGTAGGCCCGCAGCAGGTCGAGATAGGCTTGAACCACCAACTTGGCGTGCGGTGCCTTGGGATTGACGCCGATCTCGCCGACCCAGTTGCCGGTCACGTGTTTGGTGCCCCGGGGCACGACCGCGATCGCGGTGTGAATGGGGTGGTTATTGTAAGTGTAGTTGCCGTCGTTGGCCCCGCCCAGGAACATGGCGACCTTGCCCTGACGGAAGAGATCTTCGATGTTAAGGTTCTCAATCGCCGACTGGGGCGGAATGATTTTGTCCTTGACCATGGTCTGCATCAGGGTCAGGCCGCGGATATCGGCCGGACTGGTCAACATGGCCCGTGTACCGGTGCGGTTGAACATGTGCCCGCCATAGGACCAAATATAGACCTCGAGCGGCGGCCAACCCGGCGCCTGCAGATAGCCGTACTGGTGCTTGGCAGGCACGGTGAGCGCCTTGGCATCGGCCAAAAACCGCTGCCAGGTCCAGTTCGGGGTAGGCAGCGGCAGATGGGCGGCCTTGAACAAGGCCGGGTTGTAGTACATCACATCGGGCTGGTCGATAAAGGGGAGCGCGTAGTAGTTGCCAGCCACCTTGTCGCCTTGCAGCGAAGTCGGATAATATCCCTTCACGTTAGCCGCTGGATTGCTCGCCGCAAATTTGCGCAGATATGGGGCCAAATTGAGCAACGCGTGGTCGGCGGCGAAGGACTTCACCATGCCATAGTCGAGGTAGAAGAAATCGGGGGCGTCGCCCGCCGCCACCTCGGTCAAGAGCTTCTGGTCGTAGCCCGTGGGCGGGGTGTACACGGGCTTAATGATAAATCGGCCGCGGTTGGCGCGGTTGATTTGCGCCAGCAATTTGCGATGCCCGGGATGGTCTTGAAACGGAATCCAGGATCCAAAGGTAATCACCACAGGTTTGTGCGCCGCCGCTGATCGGCGGGGAGCCGATTTGGCGGCGGCCAGGGTCATGGGCACGAGGACGGCGGCGGCTACGGATGCGGCCAGCGCCACTGCTTTTGAACGCGACGATGATGATTGCATGATCAATGCCTCCTCAAGTATCAATATCGCTCAAGTACGCCGTCATCAGGGAAGCGGCCATCCGTCTAAGCCTCTAGCGCTAGCGCAAACTCGGATTGGATTTGCCGCAACCGAAGGGTGGCTACACCAATGGCGCGGTCGGCGCCGGCGTAGTACACATAAATAGCCTGGTTGAGCACGGCCTGTCCACAACTGAAAACCACGTTGGGCACCCAGCCCGAAATCTCCCACGGTAATCGCGGTTCCAAGATCGGAGCCAGTTGTCGAAAACGCACCCGCGTCGGATCATCCCGATCCAAGAGGGCAATACCGAGCCGGTAGACCATTTCGCGGTCGACACCGTGATAGATGAGGAGCCACCCCGCCTCGGTCTCCACCGGCGGGCCGGCGATGCCGATTTTTTTGCTGTCCCAGGATGCGGGCCGGGTCTCCATGAGCACGCGGTGGTCGGTCCAATGGCTGAGATCTTGGGAGCGGGCAATCCAGATGTGGGGTTCCCGTCGGTGCAAAAGCCAGTACCAGCCGCCAATCTGGCGGGGGAAAAAGCTGGCGTCCTTATTCGGTTCATCCAGCACAATACCGTGACGTTGCCAGCGGTGGAGATCGGGAGAAGAGGCCAGCGCAATCCGGTAGTCTTGGCCATGCCGGCCCCCGAAGGCGGTATAGAGCGCGTAAAAGGTTCCGTTTAGAGCAACCATGCGGGGATCTTCCACCCCTCGCCGCTCCCCTTCTCCCTGCGGCTCGAAGACCGGCTCGGGCAGTCGGCTAAAATGAATGCCATCCGCGCTTTGAGCCAGTCCCAAGCGGGAAATGTACGGGCCTTGGCTGCCGTCGCTCGCCCGCTCACACGCTCGATAGAGCAGATACACCAGTCCGTCGTGTTGCACCACCCCCGCGTTGAACACCGCCGCACTTTCCCACGGATGCGCCGGATCAGGGGCGATGATGGGGTTCTGGCTGAGTCGCCAAAGTTCCACTGACCGTCTGTCCTCCCCGACGACCCCGCCAATGAACTTGGCATCGGTCGCAAGATTCAACATGTATATTCCCAGTTACTGACCTTGCAATTACATCATAATACTCCTCTGTTTTTAAATCAATATTTACTTTAAATTTTATTGTCAATTATTACTTGATGAATTGCCCTGGAGGTCGATCGGCCCACGATCAAATCTGGGGTCAGGGTAACACTGCGAACAGGCCGCGACGGGAACTGAATGCGGTCGAACAACTGGCGCACGGCGGCGGCGGCAAACTGCTCGCGGTCAATATTCAGTGTGGTGAGGGGAGGGTGCGACATTTTGGCAAATGCCTGGTTGTCGAATCCTACCACCGAACATTGATCGGGAACGGCGACATCGAGGGCGTACAGGGCGCGCACCAAGTGAAAGGCCAGGGCGTCGTTGACGCAAAACCAGGCGGTAGGCTGGTGATGGCGGCGCCCAGCTAAAAACTTGAGCATGCCGTCGTCGGATTCTTCCCCTCGCATCCAGACCCATTCCTCGGCCGGATTGAGCCCCAAGTCCTCTGCCGCCTCCTGAAATCCGATCCAGCGCTCGCGATAGCTGGGGACCTGGGTGCCGCCTCCGATGAAGCCTATCGCCCGGTGATCGAGGGAGACCAGATGATGCACTGCGCGATAGGCGCCCTGCCGGTTGGCCGTCCCCACCCGATCAACCGTCAACAAGGGGTCGTAATGGTCGACCAGAATAGTCGGCACGTTGGCGGCGATGGCCTCGATCAGGGGACTGGCCAGCCGCGAAAGGATCATCACCCCGCTCACCGTACCCGACGCCACCGTTGTCGGCATTCTGACCGCAAGTTCGTCTTCATGCGACACGGCTTGGATGATTAGGCTCGATCCCAGCTTGGCCACATGCCGCTGCATGTGCATGATCATCGGTCCGAAAAACGAAGTCTCGTGAAAGATATCCTCGCTCAACACCAAGCCCACGGTTCCGTTTGGCCCCGCTTCCTCACTTGCTTTCCCCGGCCTCCGGTACCCCAGGCTCTGGGCCAGGCTCTCGACCCGCTGGCGAGTTTCCTCGCTCACCCCGGGCTTGCCATGGAGCGCCAGCCAAACGGCATTGCGGGACAATCCCAAGTGATTGGCGATGGTGTCCATTGAGATCCGTTTCGACAGGGGAACCCCTCCCTTTTCAATTATCTAACCGATCCTAAAAGTAATTTCGCTGGTTTGTCAAGTTTTTTCAAGTTGACCTCCCGTTGCCCAAGGCATGCATCCCCGTGCAAGCGCATAGGGCTAGCCTTGCTCCAGAACATTCTTCGGGGCCGTCGATCATATGGGCTCGGTGGACGGATAAGCTCAAAGTTCAGATGGTCGGTCTGACTCCGTCGCACCAGTGGCGAGGGTGATCACCCCCGCCACCGACCCGCCTTTCGATCGGCTCATGCGCCGATGTTCTTGCCGTCCGACCATGCAGAGATCATGGGCCTTCTCTCCCCGATTGCGGGAGTTGCCGGGCCTAATGGCTTGCAAAGGACATATATAGCCGCGGTTGCGCTTGATAGCCGACTGCACCGTAGGACTTACCGGCTTTGGCTCGGCCCGCATCGCATCGAGGCGCGGAGATTGGTGACTGCCTCATCGACGCTGCCCTGCCAGACTAGCTGAGCAGGTGCGTATTGAGGGTCTTGACCTCCCACAAGGCGGCACTCAGTTCCTTGGCACATTTTCCCTTCCGGGAACCCGTCGAACAGGCGGCACTTGACCCTAAACCAGGTGAGGCGATCGAGAATCGCCGCATGCTGGGTGCGCCGTCGGTCGACCAAAGACTGGAGATTATGGGTGCTCGAGTAGCCCGCAGGCGCCGTAGTGGAGGCCGACTGTCGCTGAGTACAGTCCACCCTACCCGATTTCCTGCAGGCCCTCTAAAATTCCGTACGTCGGGTTTTCCCCAGTACGGCTTCAAACGAC